>CAUUJL010000020.1:0-32133 GCA_963545375.1 uncultured Oribacterium sp. | reverse complement strand
GCCCGACCTACACCCTTAGCAGGGGCGCCTCTTCGGCCTCTTGAGTATTACTCCTCGTTTATCCCTGCCAAAAGGGATTCACCTATACTTTTGAATTTCTTCTTTCGTACCGAACATTTGGTTCTTAGGTGCCTAATTAGAGTAGCAAATTCCCCATTTACTGTCAAGAAAAATTTATAATTTTTTTAGCCCTATAGGACTTATAGTTTTATTTCTTATTTTCTGATTTTCTTATTAGTTTTTGATTTTGTTTTTCTTCTTCAGCCCTTTACTTTTTTTATTCTTTCCCTTTTGTTTTTTTCTTTTAGATTTTCTTTTTTGCATTATAAAAAAAAAAATCCACTCCGGTGATTTCTCTCCGGAATGGATTTTTGTAGCTAATGAATATTTTTTAGGAATCGGCTTTTTATTCCTGCTTTTCTTCATCCCCAGCCTCTCCCGGCTCCATTTCCGATTCTTCTTCTCCATCGCCTTCACTTTCTCTTACCTTGGCAACGGAGGCTATGGTGGTGTCCCCGTCCTTATCAAGGTTCATAAGCTTTACCCCGGAGGCATTTCTTCCGATGATGCTGATATTTTCCAGACTCATCCGAATCATAATTCCCTCAGTAGTAATCAAGAGAATTTCTCTATCCTGGTCACAAAGCTTAAAGCCTACCAGATCTCCGGTTTTTTCCGTAATCTTATAGCAGCGCATTCCTTTTCCGCCACGGTTTTGTGACTTAAAGGCGGATTTCTCCGTAAGCTTGCCGTAGCCCTTTTCGGAAACCACCAGCATGTTTTCTCCCTGAGATGATTTCTGCATGCCGATAACTTCATCTCCATCGTTCAATCGGATACCGATTACACCCATGGAGGAACGTCCGGTTCTCCGTACATCCTTCTCGTTGAACTGAATAGCCATTCCCTTCTTGGTTACCAGTATAATATTTTCATCCTTGGAAAGGAGCTTGGCTTCTATTAACTGGTCATCTTCCTTCAAGCTAATGGCAATTAAGCCGTTCTTTCGTACATTGGCATATTCGGACAGGGCAGTTTTCTTTACCATACCGGACTTTGTGGTCAGGATTAAGTCCTGCTCTTCCTTAGGATCTCTCAGGCAGAGGCTGGCATTTACCTTTTCTCCCTCCTGTAAGGAAAGAAGATTGACCAATGCAGTTCCTCTTGCAGTTCTGCTTGCTTCCGGAATCTCATAGCCCTTAATACGGAATACTCTTCCCATATTGGTAAAGAACATAATGTAATGGTGGTTTGTGGTCATAAAGAGGTCTTCAATATAGTCCTTCTCTATGGTCTGCATTCCCTTAATGCCCTTTCCGCCGCGGTTTTGCTGGCGGAAATTTTCCGGAGACATTCTCTTAATGTATCCGAGGCTGGTGGAAGTAATCACCACATCATCGTCGGCAATTAAATCCTCCGCATCTAAGATATCATCATAGCTGAAGCTCGTTTTTCTATCCTCTCCGTACTTGTCTGCAATAACATCCAGCTCTTCCTTGATTACCGCAAGAAGCTTTCTCTCATCTCCAAGAATTTCTTTATAGTAAGCAATCTTTGCCAGCAAATCCTGGTATTCGTTTTCCAGACGTTCTCTTTCCAAACCGGTGAGAGCGCGCAAACGCATATCCACAATAGCCTGAGCCTGCACCTCGGTGAAAGCAAAGCGGGCAATCAAGTTCTGCTTGGCTTCTTCTACATTTTTCGCTGCACGGATAATGGCAACAATCTCATCAATATGGTCAAGAGCCTTTAAAAGTCCCTCTAAGATGTGGGCTCTGTCCTCACACTTTTGCAAATCGTACTGTGTTCTTCTGGTGACCACCTGAATCTGATGTGCCAAAAATTCTTCCAGAATTTCCAGAAGATTTAAAATCTTCGGTTCCCCTCGAACGATACAAAGCATAATCACACCGAAGGTTTCCTGTAACTGGGTGTGCTTATACAACTGGTTCAGAATGACATGGGGATTCACGTCTTTTCTGCACTCAATGGCAATCTTTGCCTTGGAATTCTTTCCTGCTGCATCGTGGATATAGGTGATACCGTCAATTCTTTTATCCTTTACAAGCTCTGCAATCTTTTCAATAACGCGGGAACGGTATACAAGATAGGGAAGTTCCTTCACCAAAATGCGATTTTTGCCGTTGTGCATGGGCTCTATCTCGCAAATCGCCCGCATCTTAATCTTTCCTCTACCGGTTCTGTAGGCTTCTTCGATTCCTCTTTTTCCTAAAATGGTGGCACCTGTAGGAAAATCCGGTCCCTGAATAATGGGAAGCAGTTCCTCTATTTCCGTCTTTCTTCCCTCAATTTTATTGTCGATAATGCAATCCACACCCTTAATCACTTCTCTTAGGTTATGGGGAGGGATGTTGGTGGACATACCTACTGCAATACCTGTGGCACCGTTTACCAAAAGATTGGGAAAACGGGAAGGAAGAACCACCGGCTCCTCATATTCATTGGAGAAGTTCGGCATGAAATCCACGGTATTCTTATTGATTCCCGCCAGCATTTCTCCGGCTAATCTGGACATCTTAGCCTCGGTATAACGCATTGCCGCAGGGCTGTCTCCGTCCTCGGAACCGAAGTTTCCCTGCTTGTCAATCAGGACGTGCCGCATAGACCAGGGCTGTCCCATATAAACCAAAGAGCCGTAAATGGAGGAGTCACCGTGGGGGTGATATTTACCCATGGTTTCTCCAACGATCGTGGCACACTTTTTGGTTTTCTTATCCGGAGTAACGCCCAGACTTTGCAAAGCATAAAGCACTCTTCTTTGTACAGGCTTAAGACCATCCCGAACATCGGGAATCGCTCTGGACACAATAACACTCATGGCGTAGTCGATATACGCATTTTCCATGGTCTTTTTTAAGTCCACATCCTGCACTTTATCAAAAATATTTGGCTCCAAAATTGGCCTCCTTTAACTTGCAATTCTTTTTGGAAAAGTCTTTAAATATCCAAATTTGTAACATAGCGGGCATTTTGCTCGATAAATTCTCTTCTGGGCTCTACCTGATCTCCCATTAAGGTGGTAAAGGTAATATCCAGCTCCGCCTTATCCTCGTCACTCATATTTACACGAAGCAGAGTTCTGGTTTCCGGATCCAGGGTAGTTTCCTGCAGCTCCTCCGTATTCATCTCTCCAAGACCCTTGAATCGGGATACGTCTGCTCCATCAGATCCGATTTCCTTTAAAATTCTCTGATATTCCTCATCAGAGTAAGCATAGTAATGCTTTTTGTTCTTCTGAATGGTAAAAAGTGGCGGCTGGGCCAGATAAACATGTCCCTTTCGGATAAGCTCCGGCATAAAATTATAAATAAAGGTCAGCATCAGGGTGGAAATGTGGGCACCGTCCACATCCGCATCCGTCATAATAATGATTTTGTGATAACGTAATTTGCTTAAATCAAAATCCTCGTGAATACCGGTTCCGAAGGCGGTAATCATTCCCTTAATTTCTTCATTGGCATAGATTCTGTCCAATCTGGCCTTCTGTACATTTAAAACCTTTCCTCTAAGAGGCAGTACAGCCTGAGTTTCCGGATTTCTTCCTTCCTTGGCAGGTCCCAATGCGGAATCTCCCTCTACAATAAAGATTTCACATCTTTCCGGATCCTTGCTGCTGCAATCCGCAAGCTTACCGGGAAGTCCCACACCGTCAAGGGCGGACTTTCTTCTGGTTAAATCTCTGGCCTTTCTGGCTGCAGCTCTTGCTCTTTGCGCCAAAATAGACTTTTCGCAAATCACCTTGGCAACGGTCGGATTTTGCTCTAAGAAATAAGTCAACTGCTCGGAAACAATACCCTGTACCGCCACCTGAGCCTCGGAGGTTCCCAGCTTCTGCTTGGTCTGTCCCTCAAACTGGGGATCCTCAATCTTTACGGAGATAATGCAGGTTAAGCCCTCACGGATATCCTCTCCGGAAAGATTGGCTTCACTGTCCTTTAAAAGCTTATTCTGTCTTGCATAGTCATTAAAGGTTTTGGTTAAAGCATTTTTAAAACCGGTCAGGTGGGTTCCCCCCTCCGGGGTATTAATGTTGTTTACAAAGGTATAGATATTTTCCGTGTAGGAGTCGTTATGCTGCATAGCCACTTCCACCAGAATCTTTTCTTTCTCACCCTCGCAGTAAATCACATCCGGATAAAGGGCTTCCTTTCCCTTGTTTAAGAAGCTGACAAACTCCTGAATTCCTCCCTCATAGTGGAATTCCTTTTCCTGCTCCATTCCTTCCCGTTCATCTACAAGACGAATCTTCAGATTCTTGGTTAAGAAGGCGGTTTCCCGAAGACGAATCTTCAAGGTTTCAAACTCATAAACGCTTTCTTCGAAAATGCTTGCATCCGGAAGGAAGTGTACCTCGGTTCCCTGCTCCTCTTCGCTGCAAGTTCCGATACACTCGATAGGCTTTGTTACCTTTCCCTTGGCAAAGGACATGGTATAAATCTTGCCCTCTTTATAAACCTTAACATCCAACCACTCGGAAAGCGCATTCACTACACTGGCTCCTACACCGTGAAGACCGCCGGAAACCTTATATCCGGCTCCTCCGAACTTTCCTCCTGCATGAAGAACGGTAAAAACAACTTCCAAGGCGGACTTTCCCGCCTTTTTCTGTATATCTACAGGAATTCCTCGTCCATTATCCCTTACGGTAATGGAGTTATCCTGATGAATTTTAACGGTAATGGTATTACAAAATCCGGCTAATGCCTCGTCTACAGAGTTATCCACGATTTCATAAACCAAATGATGCAAACCGCGAACGGAAGTGCTTCCGATATACATTCCCGGTCTTTTCCGAACCGCTTCCAGTCCCTCCAAAATCTGAATCTGATCTGCACCGTATTCCTTAGAACCATGAAGAAATTCTGCTTCATTTCCTCCAAATTCTTCCATCTCTATAGACATAGTTCCTCCTCTTTACTGACACTGCACCTGTCCATTTTCCACATAAAACACATGGTCTATGGGGAATCGATGCTTTACCAATTCTTCCAATCCTGTACATGTAATCAGGCTTTGTAAATTCCCTAACTGCTCTAATAAAAAATTCTGTCTTTTTTGATCCAGCTCTGAAAACACATCATCCAACAATAAGATGGGGTTATCCTGAATTCTTTCTCTCACCAAATCAATTTCCGCTAATTTTAGGGACAAGGCGGCGGTTCTTTGCTGTCCCTGAGAACCGAAATGCCGGATATCCTGACCGTTAATCTGAAAGGACAGGTCATCTCGGTGGGGACCGGAGAGGGTAGTCTGTTGTTTTTTCTCCGCCTCCCTGTTTTTTTCCAGCTGCAAGGAGAAATTTTCCTCGCTAACATTTTCCTCGTAGCTTAGAAGAAGCTCTTCCCGCTTTCCGCTGATTTCCCCGTGGATGTTTTCCACCTTTTTCCGTAAATTTTCCACAAAATCTCTACGGAGGGAAATCACCATCTTCCCATGCTTTACCAGTTCCTCATCCCAGGCAAAAAGAGTTTCCTCCAGTTTTGGCCGAAAATACAATTCCTTTAAAAGCTTATTCCTTTGCTGCAACACTTTATTATACATGGATAAGTGGTAGAGATAAATCTTATCCAGCTGACAAAGCTCCAAATCAATAAATCTTCTTCTTTCCCTTGGCCCGTTCTTAATCAAGGACAGGTCCTCCGGAGAAAAAATAATGATATTTCCCAGACCGAAAAGCTCGGAGCTTTTCTTCACAGGAAATCCGTCTATAGCCACTCCCTTAGTTTTATTTTTCTTTAGGTGAATGTCTATCCGGTGGGAAATTCCCTTTTTCTTCAGGATCATTTTCAAATGGGCTTCCTCCGCCCCGAAATGAATCAGCTCCTTGTCCTTACAAAAGCGAAAGGACTTTCCGGTGCTGCCAAAGAAGATGGCCTCCAAAAGATTGGTCTTCCCCTGGGCATTGTCTCCGTAAAGGATATTGTTCTTCTCTCCCAGAGGAAGCTTCAATTTTTCTATATTTCTATAATTTTGTAATTCTATGGATTCGATAATCATCCTACGGCTTCCGCATTAAAGTTAACCGGTAAAATCATGTAATTGTAGCTTTCCTCCTGATCCCGAATAAAGACGGGAGAGCGGGAAATGGTAAAGTACAAATCCACCTCTTCCTCTTCAATATTCTGAAGAGCATCCATCAGGTAAGTAGGGTTAAAGCCGATGAGAAGATCCTTTCCTTCCTGCTGTACCGGCATCTCCGCATCCATCCTTCCGATATCGGAAACAATTTTCAAAGATAGGCTCTGGTCTTCAATTTTTAAAATCAAAGGCTGCTTATCATTGTCTCTGGCCAGGATTCTGGCTCTGTCGATATTTTCCAAAAATTGCTTACGATTTAAGCGAATCTTGGTTTCGTAATCGGAGGACAACATCTGGCGAACATGGAAATATTCTCCCTCCACCAGCTGGGTTACCACAATGGTGTCTTCAAAGGAAAATTGCAGATACTGCTTGGAAAAGCAAATCTCCACCTTATCCTCCAGCCCTCCGCTGATAATTTTGGAAAGCTCAGACAGAACTTCCTTGGGAACAATGGCGGAGCAGTTGTCATAGGACTCGGAAAGCTCGGTCTTTCGAATGGCAATTCTATGTCCGTCCAGAGCGGTAATGGAGAATTGATTGTCGATAATTTCGAAATATTCTCCTGTCATCTTCTTATTATTCTCCCCCGAAGCGGTGGAAAAAATAGTCTGATTAATCATGTTCCTTAAACTCAGTTGAGAAATCTCTACAATTTCCTGTTTCTCTACGGAAGGAAGGGAGGTAAATTCCTCAGGATTTCTGCCCATGATTTTAAAAACGGACTTTTCACACTGAATGGTACAATTTCCGTTTTCCTCTGTACTGAGAAGAATATTTTTTCCCTCTGTCTGGGGCAAACGTTTGATAATCTCTTGGAAAAGTCTTGCCTCCAAGGCAATCTTTCCCGGCTCCAATATGTCTCCCGGACAAATGCTTTCTATTCCAAAATCATTTTTGTTTCCTGTTAAACGAATCTGCCCCTCAGTGGCGTCCACCAGGATACACTCCATAATGCTTAGGGTGGTTTTGGAAGCAACAGCCTTCCCTACCACTTGCAGGGTGGAAAGCAAATCATTTTTTTGAAAAGATAATTTCATAGGAGTCCTTTCTTTTTATTCTATAGGAGCTTTATGAAAAGCCGCTAAATTTTATTTTTAACAAGTATCGCTCGTGAGCCTCGTGATATTTTGTTTTTGTTCTTTCTTTTTCTTTAGTAGTGTTATTAGGGGATGTGGAAATGTATAATCCCTAAAATACTTTGATTTTTCAATACTTCATCCCTTCTTTTTTTCTGTGGAAAGGGGAAGGAATAAATGGGGATTAGGGAGAGATTTTTTTCCGTAAAACCTCTATTGTGGATTGCAACTGTTCATTTGTGGACAATTCCTTGGATATCTTGTCGCAACCGTGAATGATGGTGGAATGGTCTCTTCCTCCCAAAAGTTCTCCCACAGTATTTAAGGGAATGCTGGTCATTTCCCGGCAAAGGTACATGGCAATCTGTCTGGGAATCACGATTTCCTTATTCTTTCTTTTGGAAACAAGGTCGGAAAGACTCAGACCGTGATGCTCCGCCACTACCTCAATAATCCATTTCGGGGTAAGCTCCTTTTTCTCTGCCGGAGTAATATTGTCCTTTAAAAGCTCCTCTGCAAGACTTAAGGTAACGGGCTGCTTAATCAGGCGGGACTTTGCCACCACCTTGGTTAAGGCTCCTTCCAACTCCCGGACATTGGACTTGATATTGTCTGCAATATATTTGATAACTTCGTTGTCAATGTTATAGCCTTCCAGCTCTTCCTTTTTCCGAAGAATCGCCATCCTGGTTTCCACATCCGGAAGCTGGATATCCACGGTGAGTCCCACTTCGAAGCGGGAGAGGAGTCGTTCTTCAATATTGTCAATCTTCTTCGGCGGCTTATCGGAGGCAATGATAATCTGTTTTCTATTATCATAGAGGGCATTGAAGGTGTGGAAGAATTCTTCCTGGGTTCCTTCCTTTCCGATTAAGAACTGAATATCGTCTATGAGCAGAACATCCAGTTCTCTATACTTTCTTCTGAATTCCGCCGGGGAAATGTTATTTTTATTACGGATACTGTCGACAAATTCGTTAATAAAGGTTTCGGAGGTAACATAGCGAATCTTGGCATTTTTGTTTTGCTGTAAAATGTAATGGGCCACAGATTGCATCAGGTGGGTTTTCCCTAAGCCTGCTCCTCCGTAGATATAAAGAGGATTGTACTGTTCTCCGGGCATCTCCGCCGCCGCCACACAGGCTGCATGGGCTAAGGCGTTGGAGGAACCTACTACAAAGCTGTCGAAGGTATAGCGGGAGTTCAGGTTGGCATTTTTTAAGGCCTCCTCCAGTCCTAACTGTTCTTCCTGATTTTTCTTAGGATAGAGTTCTTTCAAACCTTCCTCATCGGTGATGAGAATCTCGGTATAAATGCCGGTGACTTCCATAATGGAAATCTTTAAGGTTTCGGCATAGCGTTTCCGGATCATACTGATAAATTCCTTCCTCTCAGCCAGTATAATCAGTTGGTCCCCGATAGAATCGTATAATTTTAAAGGGGCAATCCAAACATTATAGGCTACATCCGGCATTTCATTTATTTCTCTGGTATGTAGGAGGATTTCTTCCCATTTTTCTTTTATGAGGTTAAAGTCTTTTGCCATTCCCAGACTCCTTAAAATCAACGACAAGGGGGTTCTCGCTATTTTTCCAAAAAAAAAAGTACCCTTTTTTCTGAAAAGACAGTTCCTTTTATTTTACAGCAAGAGAGCCTCTTTCGCAAGTTCACATCCTTTGAGAAAAAGGAATAATTCAACAGGGAAAGAGTATAAATGGAGTATAAAAATAAGAGATATCCACAGAATAAAGCCAAAAGAAGCCTTTTTCCATGAGAAAAAAGGAAAATTATACACTTATCCACAGTTTATAAACAGTTTGTGGATAAGGTGAACAGATGTTTTTGTGGATAGAATTTGTGGATAAGTGCATAAATTTGTGGATAAACCCTGTTTTTACAGGATTTTCCGGCTTTTTTTAGGGGATAAAGAGGGTAAGATATACACATTTCTTCCGGAAAATAAGTTTTTTCCAAAGGGTATTGACGATTTATAGCCCTTTCTATATAATAATCTGCGATGTTTACCCAAAATTAGGAGTTTATTCGGGACCTTTCGGATAAGGACGAATAATTCCCGGAGAAACGATCGGTGGCTTCAGGCCATACACTAAAAAAAGGGAGGTGTCCGTATGCATAAGGGAAAAATGACTTATCAGCCAAAGACAAGACAGAGAGCAAAAGTGCATGGATTTAGAAAGAGAATGTCCACAGCCAACGGTAGAAAGGTTTTGTCTGCTAGAAGAGCTAAAGGTAGAGCAAGATTATCTGCATAATGCAGAAACATAAAGGAAGCTTTCTTGAAAAGCTTAAGGGGAGTAATTCCCCTGTAGAATACAGAAATGAGGCCGCTGGAAAGCGGTCTTTCTTCAACCTTGGAGATATTTTATGAAACGTTTTCCTTCCATGAAGTCAAATGAAGAGTTTCAGCATTGTTATAAAAAAGGAAAATCCTATGCCAATGCTTATTTTGTGATGTTGATAGTGGAAAACGGCTTAGACTATTCCCGACTGGGAATATCCTGTTCCAAGAAGGTGGGGAATTCTGTAGTTCGCCATGGAATCAGCAGAAAGCTTCGAGAGATATTTCGATTACACACCGACATCAAAGAGGGGGTCGACCTCGTTTTAGTCGTAAGACAGAAGGTAGCTTTTGCAAGCTATTCGGAATTGGAGATTGCTTATCTCGATTTATGTAGCAGGCATCATATACTTAGTAATGGAGAGAAGTTCTGAAATTCTGATTTTTTCCAAAGGGAAATAAAAGCCCTATTGTAATAGGAAGAAACTCGGACAAAAAATACGTTTTATCAGGAAATAAGCTTGGAAAATTACGAAGAAGCTTATTCCGAAGGAGAGCTTTGATGAAAAAACTGATGTTAAAGATGATTCGTTTTTATCAAAAATTTTTATCTCCTATGAAGGGACATTCTCATTGTAAATACACACCCACATGTTCTCAATACGCCTATGAGGCCATACAAAAGCACGGGTGTGTGAAAGGACTATTGTTGGCAATCTGGAGATTACTGCGTTGTAATCCCTTTGCTAAAGGCGGATATGATCCTGTTCCCTAGAGATGAAGGGAGAAAAACTTGATTCAAAATCTGATTATTTTAACCAAAAACACATCCAATATGCCTTTATTCGGACCAATCTGGAACCTGATCGTAAGCGCTTTGGGCTGGATTATGAACTGGATTTACCTTTTCTTGGATGGAATCGGTATCCCCAATATTGGATTGGCCATCATTCTGTTTACCTTGGTAACTCGTATTTTGCTGTTCCCGACCTCTTTAAAACAGCAAAAATCATCCAGAATGATGCAGATTATGCAACCGGAAATTCGTGCAGTACAGGAAAAGTATAAGAACAAAACGGATAATGCTTCCATGATGGCACAGCAAACCGAGATGAAAGCCATCTATGAAAAGTACGGCACTTCTATGACTGCAGGGTGTTTGCCTTTGTTTTTACAAATGCCGATTATTTTTGCCCTGTATCGTATTATTATGAACATTCCTGCCTATGTTCCTTCCGTAAAGGCGGTTTACGAAAGCGTTTCCACCGCTATCGGAGGTTCTTCTGCGGCTCAAAGTCTTCTGGACTTTGGAAAAGCAAACGGCATGGAATCTATTTTAAAGACTTTACACAATTTAGGTTTGGATGACCCCGCTAAGTATAATGCAGACGCAGTTCATAACTTTGTCATTGACTTTTTGTATAAGTTAAATCCTGCGCAGTGGGCAAAGCTTCCGGAGATTTTCCCCTCTGCTACCCAGGTAATTCAGCAGGCTGCGGCAAAGTCTACGGAGATTAACAGCTTCTTAGGCTTAAATCTTTCCACTGCACCCTCTGCTTATGGCTTTACCCCAAATATTTACTGGTTAATTCCTATTTTGGCAGGCTTAAGCCAGTGGGCTTCCACCCTACTGATGCAGAAGCAGACCATGCCTACCGCAACAGAGGAGGGCGATCAGTCCCAGCAGATGATGAAGAGCATGAATGTTATGATGCCTCTGATGTCTGTGTGGTTCTGCTTCAGCTTCGCTTCCGGAATCGGTTTATACTGGATTGCTTCTTCCGTATTTATGCTCTTACAGCAGTTGATTTTAAACTGGTACTTCGGAAAGAAGACCAATGAAGAGCTTTTACAGGATGCAATGGCCAAGGCTAACGAAAAAAGAGCTAAAAAAGGCTTACCTCCCATTGATGAAAAGACCGTGGAAAACAGATTAAAGCTTATGCAGGCTAAGGAAGATTCTGAAGAGAAGAATCGTATGGAAAAGATTGCAAAGCAAAATCTGAAGACAAAAGAATCTACAGACTATTACAATCAAAATGCGAAAGAGGGATCCTTAGCCAGCAAGGCAAACATGGTACAGCTTTACAATGAAAAGCATGAGAAAAAAGAGAAAAAGTAAAAAGCTTAGGGAGAAAAGCTATGGACAAGTTTAGAGTTTCTGCAAAGACGGTAGAAGAAGCGATTACGAAGGCAACCATCTCTTTAGGTTGTACATCAGACAGAATTTCCTACAATGTAATCGTACAGGGAAGCAACGGCTTATTTGGTATCGGGGCAAAGCCCTGGATTATTGAAGCCTGGGAAAAAGATGAAGCGGAAATCGCAAAAGAAAAAGTTGCAGCGGAAAAGCCGGTGGCAGTAGAGAAAGCGACATTTGAAAAGAAGGAAGCGGAAGGAAAGAGGGAAAGCTCTTCTGTAGATGAAAAAATGCAGTCTTCCGAGAAAAAAGAAGAAAAAGCTTACGAGGAAAATAAAACATTTTCCCATAATTCTTCTCAGGAAAAAAGAGAGAAGAAGTTTGAAAAGAGGGAAGGCTTTAAGGGCTTTAGCAGAGGAGGCTACGATCCTATCCCTGCGCCTATGTCTTCCGCTCCCGTAAGGAGAGAGGAAAAGTCCTTTGAAGGAAGAAGTTCTGAGAAGAGAGAACTTACGCCCCTTTCCGAAGAGGAGATTGCAGCGGTAACCAAGGCTGCTTTAGATTTCTTAAACTCTGTATTTCAGGGTATGGAAATGGAAGTGGAGCTTCAGACAGAGTTTAGAAACAGCAGCAATGAGCTTTACATAAACCTTATAGGACCGGATATGGGTATCCTCATCGGAAAAAGAGGACAAACCCTGGATTCCTTACAGTATCTTTGTTCTTTAGTGGTGAATAAAAACCACGGAGATGAGTATCTTCGGGTAAAGCTGGATACGGAGGATTACCGTAAGAGAAGAGAGCAGACTTTGAGAAGTCTGGCTAAAAACATTGCCTACAAGGTAAAGAAAAATCGGAAATCTGTTCATTTGGAGCCAATGAATCCTTACGAGAGAAGAATTATCCATGCCGCACTGCAAAGTGACAGTCAGGTTTCCACAAAATCCGAGGGAGAAGATCCCTTCCGCCACGTGGTGATTTTCTGTAAAAATGGAGGAAAGTTCCAAAAGGATTTCCGCCATAAGGGAAACCGGATGAGAAGAGAGGACAGGAAAGAAGAAAAGAGAGAAGAGAAGGGCGAAGCATAAGGCTTTCTTGCACCCCATGGAAGAAATAAGAAGAATAATAAGTAAGAAAATTCATTCGGTAAGAGGAACGCATTCAGTAAGAAGCATTCGTTAAAAGAAGTCATCAAAAGAAGTCATAAAACCTAAGTTAAAGAATTGTGTGATATTTAAGCAGTAGAGGTCTGAAATAGGGAGAGTTGATTCTACCCTGATTTCAGGTCTCTATTGTTTAATGGACTTTAGCCAGTATCGGAGCTGACATTTGAAAAATGTTAGCTCCGATTCTTAACGAGTATCGCACGCGTAGTGTGCGATATCTCATTTATTGATTGTGTGCAAGTTATTTAACCTTATTTATAATTTCCTTCCTAGGCTTTTCATTGCATTGTAGGGCAAATCTTAGTAAAATACAGAATTGCTGAGGAGGTGAGGATTTGGAAAATACCATTAGCGGAATTGCCACCGCATTAGTAGAAAGCGGAATCGGCATTATCCGGATTAGCGGAAATCAGGCCGTGGAAATTGCCGGAAAAATTTTAAGAACTAAGGGGGGAAAACCCTTAGATATCAGAGAAAGCCACCGGATTCGCTATGGCTTTGTTTTTGACGGGGAAAAGGAAATTGATGAGGTTTTGGTTTCCACTTTTTTAGCACCCAAATCCTTTACCGGAGAAGATACCGTGGAAATCAACTGTCACGGCGGAATCCTTTTGATGCAAAAGGTTTTTCAGGCCACTCTTAAGGCCGGAGCAAGACCGGCGGAGCCGGGAGAGTTCAGTAAACGTGCCTTTTTAAACGGGCGTATTGACCTTTCTCAGGCGGAGGCAGTGGCGGATTTAATTTCTGCAAAAAGTGAGGACAGCATTCGCTCTTCTCTTTCCCTATTACAGGGTTCGCTGAAGGAGAAAATCAAGGGAATGCGGAGCAGAATTCTGGAGGATACTGCCTTTATTGAAGCGGCTTTGGATGATCCGGAGCATATTACTTTGGAGGGATTTTCCGAGCAGTGTCAAGCCCATGTGGAAGGGATTCTCTCTGAAATTTCAGAGCTTTTAAAGCACCAAAGGGAAGGAAGACTCCTAAAGGAGGGAATTCAAACCGTTATTGTGGGAAAGCCCAATGCGGGAAAGTCTTCTCTTTTAAATTGTCTGGTTAAGGCGGATAAGGCCATCGTGAGCAATATTCCGGGAACCACCAGAGATACGGTGGAGGAGGATATTCGTATCGGCTCCCTTTCCCTTCATTTGATGGATACCGCAGGAATCCGGGAAACGGAAGATATTGTAGAAGAAATCGGTGTGAATCGGGCAAAGGAAGGGATTGAAAAGGCGGACTGTGTTCTTTTGGTTTTGGATGGAAGCCTTCCCTTAGAGGAGGAGGACCGAAAGATTTTAGCCCTTTTAGAGGGAAAAAAGGTTCTGGTGCTTCTCAATAAAATGGATAAGGAAAGCATTTTACAAAAAGAAGAGCTGGAAAAGGCTACCGGTTTTCCTGTGATTCCTATTTCCGCCAAGGAGGGAAGGGGCATTGAAGAGCTTGGCCAAAAGCTGGAAGAGCTTTTCTATACCGGAAGTCTCTCTTTTTCCACGGAAACTTATATCCATAGTGAACGGCAGATTGCTGCATTGGAAGAGGCAAAGTCTGCTTTGGAATTGGTCTTGGAGGGAATCCGTCTGGGAATGTCCGAGGATTTCTTAAGCATAGATTTGATGGGGGCATACAGTGCCTTAGGAAGAATTCTGGGAGAGGATGTTTCCGAGGATTTGATTAATGAGATTTTTGCAAAGTTTTGCATGGGAAAATAGTAAAGAGGGAATATGGCATTTTTAGAAGAACAGGTGGATATTGTAGTGGTGGGAGCAGGGCATGCAGGAGTGGAAGCGGCCCTGGTTTCCGCTAGGCGGGGGCATAAAACTCTTCTTTTTACCCTGAGCCCGGACAGCATTTCCATGATGGCCTGTAACCCCAATATCGGGGGAAGCTCCAAGGGACATCTGGTAAGAGAGTTGGATGCCTTAGGGGGAATGATGGGAAAGGTCTGCGACCAATCCTTTCTCCAGTCCAGGATGTTAAATAAGTCCAAGGGTCCGGCGGTTCATTCCTTAAGAGCCCAGGCGGATAAGCAGGTTTATTCTCAAAATATGCGGCATATTGTGGAAAATCAGGAGAATCTTCATATTCGGCAGGGAGAAATTGTCTCCCTACTGTGCAATGAGGAAAAGACGGAAATTCGCGGGGTTGTGAGCAGTACCGGAGCCAGATACTATGCCAAGGCAGTGCTGATTTGCACCGGTGTGTACTTGAACGCCCGCTGCATTTACGGAGAGGTGTCCGAGGAAACCGGGCCAAACGGTCTTCGTAGAGCCACAAAACTGAGTCAGGTTCTTTTGGATTTGGGCTTCAGGCTACAGCGTTTTAAAACCGGAACTCCTGCCAGAGTGGATAGAAGATCTCTGGATTTTAGCAAGATGGAAGTCCAAAAGGGAGATGTGCCTGTGGTGCCCTTCTCCTTTTCCACTGATCCGGCTACGGTGCAGATTCCCCAAGAGGATTGCTATCTGACCTATACCTGTGAAGAAGGTCATGAGATTATTTGGGAAAATATTGACCGTTCCCCCATGTATAACGGGGTGATCCAGGGAACCGGCCCCAGATACTGTCCTTCCATCGAAGATAAGGTCATGAAGTTCCCGGAGAAAAATCGGCATCAGATTTTTGTGGAGCCGGAGGGAAGATATACTAACGAAATGTATCTTTCCGGTCTTTCCTCTTCTCTTCCTGAAGATGTGCAGATGAGAATTCTTCGTACCATGGCAGGCTTTGAAAAGGCGGAAATGGTGAGAACCGGCTATGCCATCGAATACGACTGCCTAAATTCCTTGGAACTGGAAAACACCTTGGAAACAAAGAAAATTTCCGGCCTGTATTTTGCAGGACAAATGAACGGTTCCTCCGGATATGAGGAGGCGGCGGTACAGGGCTTTATGGCGGGAATAAATGCGGTACAAAAAATTGAAGGAAAAGAACCCTTTGTTTTAGATCGTTCCGAGGCCTATATCGGGGTTTTGATTGATGACCTGGTGACAAAGGAGAATAAAGAGCCCTACAGAATGATGACCAGCAGGGCGGAGTATCGTCTTCTGCTTCGACAGGACAATGCAGACCTTCGTCTTCGGGAAAAGGGCTATGCCCTGGGGATGGTTTCAGAGGAGGAAATCAAGGCTACCAGAGAAAAGCAGGAAGCCATCCAAAAAGAGCTTCGCCGTATGGAAAATACCTATATCGGGGCAAATGCGGAGAATAACAGAATTTTGGAAAGCATTTCCTCTTCTCCTATCCAGTCCGGTATTTCTTTGAGAGAGCTTTGTAAGAGACCGGAGTGTAATTATCAAAACATTGCTCCCTTGGATCCGGAAAGACCTTTTCTTTCTCCCTTCATACAGGAGGAAGTGGAAATCGAAATTAAATATGAGGGCTATATCAAGAGACAGATTCAACAGGTGGAAGCCTTTAAGAAAATGGAGCGGAAAAAGCTGCCAAAGGATATCTGCTATCATGATATTCATAATCTCCGTCTGGAAGCCAGACAGAAGCTGGATTTGATTCGTCCGGAAAATATGGGTATGGCCTCCCGTATCAGCGGTGTCAGCCCTGCGGATTTATCGGTGCTTTTGATTTATCTGGAGAAGGAAAAGGAAAGAAGAAAGGAAGAGAAATGACCGAGTTTTTTCGAGAGAAGCTTTCCCGTTTAACAGAGAGCTTAGGACTTTCTTTAACAGAACAACAGCTTTTACAGTTCTATCAATATTATCAGATTCTGGTGGAAAAAAATAAGGTGATGAATCTTACCGCCATTACGGAAGAGGAAGAGGTCATTGTTAAGCACTTTGTGGATTGTCTGGCGATTTGTCAAATGAATGTTTCACGTGAAACATTTTCAGAATGGATAGAGGGAAAGTCGGTAATGGATGTGGGAACAGGAGCAGGATTTCCCGGACTTGTTCTAAAAATTGCCTTTCCAAGTATTCAGCTTTCTTTGAGTGACTCTTTGCAAAAGCGGATTCGTTTTTTGGAAGAGCTGGTGGAAAGCCTTGGTTTGGAAGGGGTGAGATTTTATCACGGTCGGGCTGAGGACCTGGGACATGATAAGAGCTTGCGGGAACAGTACGATTTGGTAGTTTCCAGGGCAGTGGCAAATCTTGCCACTTTAAGTGAGTATGACCTTCCCTTTGTGAAGCCGGGAGGCTATTTTCTGGCCTTAAAGGGCAGAGAAGTGGAAGAAGAATTGGAGCAGGGAAAGAAGGCCATTTTCCTTTTAGGAGGAAAATGTGTGGAGAAGAAAATCTATACCCTGCCGGAAACCGATATGGGAAGGGCTATGCTTTTGATTCAAAAAGTAGAGCCCTGCGGAAAAAAATATCCTAGAAAGGCGGGAACTCCGGCTAAGTTGCCTCTTAGTTAGAGAAGTATTATCAAGTGGAAAAGTTAAATGAAATAGAGAAAGAAAGCATTTTTCCAAAAGGACAGGAAAAGCTTTTGACAGAAACAGGGCATCCCTATAGGGAGAGAAATAAGGGAATTATTGCTCTTTTGATTACAACAATTATTTGGAGTTTGGCCTTTATTGCCCAAAGTACCGCAATGAATCAGATCGGCCCCTTCGCCTTTGTGTTTTATCGTCACCTTTTATCCGGTCTATGTTTACTCCCCTTTGCTTTTTTAAAGCCTTGTTCTTCAGAGGAAAAAAGAGCGGGAATCAAAGGGGGAGCCATTACCGGTATTGTGCTGGGTTTTGCCAGTGTGATTCAGCAGTTTGGCGTCAAGGAAACCACCGTGGGAAAGGCAGCTTTTTTAACGGTACTGTATATTATCCTGATTCCGATTTTCGGTTTAGTTATCGGAAAAAAGCCGGAAAAGAAAATCTGGTTTTGTGCAATTCTGGCTTTGGTCGGGGTTTATTTTATTGCGATTAAGGCAGGAACAAAATTCACCATTGGTAGGGGAGATATGTACATCATTCTTTGCTCGGTGCTCTATGCCATACAGATTATGCAGGTGGGGCATTATGTGAAGAAGGTCAATATCAGCTGGTATATGTCCATACAGTTTTTAGCAGGCTCTTTGGTGGGATTAATGGGCTTTATTTTCTTTGAACAGTTCTCCTTCATGAGTTTGAAGGCAGCCTTCCTTCCCATTGCTTATGCCGGAATTATGTCCGGGGCAGTGGCTTTTACCATGCAAAGCTATGCTCAAAAGAGACTGGAGGATACTCTTGCTTCTCTTCTCATGTCCACCACCGCCATTTATGCGGCGATTTGGGGATGGTTGTTTTTGGGAGAGTCTTTGGGAATTCGGGAAATATTTGGCTGCATTATTATGACCATTGCGGTGGTCTATGCCCAGATTCCGGAAAAACAGAGGAAAATAAGCTAAAATTTTTTGTTTTTAGAAGAAGGTTAACAATAGAATAGCTGCTAAAAGAGATAGCTTAGCAATGAAATAGATAGAAAAAAGTAGCAGGAAGATAAATTGACAGTAATATAGAGCTGGGCTAAAATGTTTCACGTGAAACAAAAGCGGAAATGGAATACAATTTATAGCAAGCAAGGATATAAATACCCTATACGAAATTCTATACGAATATCTTATACAAATATCTTATACAAATATCCTATACAAATAGCTTGTTATGAAATAGATTAAGGCAGAAAAAGAAAGGCTAAGGGGTCTTATGGCGAAGATTATTACAATTGCAAACCAAAAAGGGGGTGTGGGAAAAACCACCACCGCTGTCAATTTGGCGGCTTCCTTAGCGGAGGCAAAACAGAGAGTTTTGCTTTTGGACTTTGATCCCCAGGGAAATGCGGGAAGCGGAATCGGCATTCGGGAGGAAGAAATCAGTATTTATCGGATCCTTAGCGGAGAATTTCCCATAGAAAAGGGAATTGTTCGGGAAGCTTTGGAAAATCTGGATTTTATTGCTGCAGACAGGAATCTTTCCGCCATGGATGCAGAGCTTGCAGAGGAGGAAAATAAAAACTTCTTACTAAAGGAAGCCCTGGAGAATATACAAAAGGACTATGATTATATCTTTATTGATTGCCCTCCCAGCCTTGGTACCCTTACGGTAAATGCTTTAACGGCTTCTCACTCCGTCCTGATTCCCATTCAGTGCGAATACTATGCATTGGAAGGACTTAGCCAAATGACGGATACCATTTCCATGGTAAAAGATGCCCTAAATCCGGAATTAACAATCGAGGGAATTTTATTTACCATGTATGACAGCAGAAATCTTCTGTCTCAGGAGGTGGTAAAAGCGGTGCAGGAGCATTTTTCGGATCCTATTTTCAAGACGATTATTCCCAGAAATGTTCGTCTGGCGGAGGCTCCCAGCCACGGTCTTCCCATCTCTCTTTACGACAACAGCTCTACAGGGGCGGAGGCCTACAGAAAGCTTGCAGCGGAGATTCTGGAAAAGGATATAGCGTATTAAAAGCTTGCAGCGGGGATTTTGGAAAAGGATGTAGCGTATTAAAAGCTTAGAGAAAGGAAGGGAAGAACATGGCAAAGCATGGTTTGGGAAGAGGGGTGGATACCCTTTTTGCCGGAAAGAAGGATGGACGGGAGAAGAAAGAGGAGCAGGCAATGGTGAAGCTTTCTTTGATTCAGGCCAATCCAAAGCAGCCCAGAAAACAATTTTCCCAGGAAGAGTTGGAGGAACTTTCTCAGAGTATTAAGCAATTCGGTGTTTTACAGCCCTTACTGGTAAAAAAGGAAGGCCCTCTCTATGAAATTATTGCCGGAGAAAGAAGATTTCGGGCGGCAAAGATGGCAGGTCTTACAGAAATTCCCGTTTTGATTCGGGATTATGATGAAAAGCTCAGCAAGGAAGTAGCCATCATTGAAAATATCCAAAGAGAAGACTTAAATGCGGTGGAGGAAGCCATGGCTTACCAAAGTCTGCTGACAGAATATCATTTGAGTCAGGAGGAGCTGGCGGAAAGGGTGGCAAAAAAGCGTTCCACCATTGCCAACAGTCTTCGTCTTTTAAAGCTTGAGGAAGAGATTTTAGAATATCTTCGTCAAAACCTTTTGTCCGAGGGACATGCAAGAGCCTTGCTATCTGTGGAAAATAAAGAGAAAAGAATTTCTCTTGCCAAGGAATGTGTAGAGAGAAAGTGGAGTGTCCGGGAAATGGAAAGACGGGCTAAAGAAGAAAAAACTCCGGCGGAAAGGCAGGAAAAGCCCAAGAATTTAAGCTCTCAGTGGAAAACCATTGTTCACGGCTTGGAAGAGAAAATAAAGGAACATCTGGGAACCAAGGTAAAAATTACCGCCAGGAACGAGGATAAGGGCAAGGTGGAAATCGAATATTACTCAAAGGAAGATTTGGATAGAATCACCCGTATTTTAGAGGGAAGGGGAGAAGAATAAATGGAAGTATTGTTACAGCATGGTAAATTGGTCTTCGTACTGGTTTCCACATTGATTTCGCTCGTTTCTCTCTTTATCGCCCTGAAGGCGGAGGCCAAGTATAAAAAGCTTTATCGCCAGTATGATTATTTCATGCGGGGGAAGGATGCGGAAACTCTGGAGGATTATTTTATTGAGCTGCAGAGGCATGTGGAAAAGCTGGAAGACTTGGAAGAAGAACAGCGGGAAATGCTTAAGATTTTGCATAAGAATATCAGACGTTCCTTCCAAAAATGGGGTATCGTTCGCTATAATGCCTATGGGGGTATGGGAGGAAATCTCTCCTTTGCCCTAGCGATTTTGAATTATGATAACAGCGGCTTTATCTTTAACTCCGTTCATGCTAAAGAAGGGGGCTTCCTCTATATCAAAGAGGTGGAGGAAGGCAGCACTTCCGTAGAACTGGGAGCGGAGGAAAAGCTGGCTCTGGAAGAGGCTTTAGGTTATAGGAAAAAGCCCCAGACTTAGGAAAGATTCAGAGATAGAAAAAAGCCTTAGGGCATAGGAAGACCGGATTAGGAAGAAGGGTTAAACTTTGTTAAAACGACTAGGAGAAAGTAAGCAGAAGTTTTGGAATAAAAGAAGAAGTAGGGCTTTGGTATTGGGCGGCATTTTTTTTGTCGCTCTGCTTTTTTATTTTTTCCATTCTTATCGTTCCATGGATCAAAACAATAGAATTTATGCCAACATGGGAAAAAGCAAATTACCGGTGCTTCATGTGCTTTCTTCCGGAAAAGAAATCAATCCTCTCTACGGCTATTTGCAGGAAATGGATGATGCCTTTGTACGAGACAGCTTGACCTTACTTCCGGAAAATCGGCAGTGTGAGTTGATTTTGGAGGAGGGAAAGTCTGCCCCCAAGTCTGTGCATTATGATATTCGTTCCCTGGATGGGACGGAGCTTTTGGAAAAGGACCAGGAAGGAAGCTTGCAGGAGGAAGGGGGAAGGGTTCACATTATCCTTCCTATCCAAAACCTGATGAAGGAGGGAAAGGAGTACCTGCTTCGTCTTCGACTGGACCTGGGAGAAAGCAGCGTCTATTACTACACCCGCGTTTTACTGGGGAAGGAAGATATGGGGAAGGAAGTCCTGAGCCTTGCGGAGGATTTTACCAGAAAGAGCTTTTCCAAGTCGGAGGCAAAGAGCCTTAGTACTTATCTGGAAAGTGATGATACCATGGACAACAGTTCTCTTTCCCATGTGAATCTGCATTCCTCCTTCCAGCAGATTACCTGGGGAGACAGCGGTATGGAAATGGACGGGGAGCCGGAGATTCGTTTGAAGGAGCTGGACGGTACCATGGCATTAGTGCAAATCCAGTATGCTTCCAGAGCCACGGACCAGGATGGCAATGTGCACCGTTTCTTCAATGAAGACAACTATGTGATGCGTTATGATCCCCAAAGAATTTTCCTGATGGACTTTGACCGAAGAACCAAGGAGCTTTTTGACGGACAGAATTATCGTTACAAGGATAAGAAGATTTTACTGGGTGTGGGGGAAAAGAGCGATATTGAAGCCCTGCAATCCGCTACCAAAAATTTCTATGCCTTTACCGATAAGAACACCCTTTACCGTGCCGATGGAGAGGGAAAGGGCAATATGAATCGAATTTTCTCCTATTCCGAGGGGGAGAAGTCTGTGGAGAAGGAGAGTTTTACCCACGGTATTCATATTTTGAGTGTGGACACCAACGGGGATGTGGATTTTCTGGTATATGGCTATATTCGAAGGGGCCGACACGAGGGTTATACCGGCATTGTTTTTTATACCTATGACAATTCGGAAAATACGGTGGTGGAGAATTTCTTTCTGCCCTTAAAGGCCAGTAAGGAAAAACTGGAGGAAAACATTCAAAATCTTTCCTACTATGCGGACAACCGGATGTTCTACATTTTCTTTGCCGGCAGTATCTATGGGGTGGATACCAACAGCTTCGAGGTTATTACGCTGTCTACCGGTCTTTCGGAAAATGATTTTGCTTCCAGCAGCAGTAAGCAATTTATTGCTTACGGAGAAAAGAACAATGACGGAGAATTGCACAGGGAAATTGCCTTTAGAAATCTCCACGGAGATAAGAATTTGAGCATTTCCGAAGATGGAAAACGACTGAAGGTAATCGGCTTTCTGGGGGAGGATTTCCTCTACGGCTTACAGGATAGTGACAAGGATCAGATTTGGAATCCCCAGGGAGAAGTGCCGGTATCGGAGATTCGCATAGTTGGGGAAGACATGAAGACCAAGCTTTCCTATAAAAAAGATGGCTTGTATTTTGCAAATTTCAGTCTGGAAGGAAATCAGCTTCGATTTGATGAATACCAGCTGCAGGACGGGGAATATCAGTATGTGGGGAAGGACAGCCTGCTTTCCAACAAAGAAATAAAAGATGAAAGAAAGATTACCCTGGAATCCAAGGTTTTGGGAAATATCGGAAAAGTGCAATACCTTCCCATGGTAGGTAAGGCGGTTAGCCAATTTAATCTGCATTACCCGGAAAAGTTCTCTATTGAAAAGGCAGGCTCTATCGAGCTTCCGGGAGATACCAAGGAAGAGAATATACTTTTCTCCGCCTATAGTCTTGGGCATTATCAGGGAGAGTTTTCCACCATGGAGGCGGCCTATAAGAAGATTTATGACCAGTTCGGTTATGTGGTGGATCAGAAGGAGCGGATTGTTTGGAACAGAACGGATCGCCCCAATACTGCTAATCTGAAAATTCAGGAAGAAGATATCAGCAATTTCGTTTCTCAGATACCGGAGCTTCGAAGGGCTATGGACTATGACAATGGCGTGCTTCTAAACCTTTATGGTATGGATCTGCACGCGGCTCTCTATTATGTGGGTAAGGGCTATCCTCTGATGATTCGCATGGAGGATCAGTGGGAGTTAATCAGTGGCTACAACAACAGCTTTATTACCGTATACACTCTTGGGGGAAGCAGCATACCCAGAAATATCAGTAGAGAAGAAGCCATCGCCAGATATGAAAAGGTACATAATGCCTTTTACGGATATTTGAAGAAGTAGATGTAAAAGGGTTGTAAAAGGGCTGTGAAAATCAAAAGGATTTTCTATGCAATATAGGTCTGAATTGGGGCCTCGCCCTGCGCAGTACAGGACTGTAGAATGATAAAAGGCTACGCTTCGAAGCTGTAGGATATGAAATCGGGCACGCTCCCGCTAACCTCGCCACGTAGCGGATACTAAGCGAAAAACACAGTACCTGTGTTTTTCGCAAGTACCGACGGGCTCAGATTACCCTCTTTCATATCCATACAGCTTCCGTCGCTTTGGCTTTGACTTTCTACAGTTCTTCTTTTCGAAGGCTTGCTACATGTACCGACGGGCTCAGATTGCCCTTATTATAGCCCACACTGTATCATTCGCTTCAATTATTGAGTTTGCAGTCCTTCACTTCGCCGGTCTTTCACAAGTATTAGGCTAAGACTACCCCATATTCAGATTTATATTGCCGAAAATCTCCTTACTATTTTGATTTTTACAGCTCCTTTTTTATCGAGATGGTTTTGCGCTAAGAGATATAAAAGGGCTTGTAAAATAGAAGAACAGCGTATATGCATAATAGGTCTGAAACCGGGGTAATCTGAGCCCGCCGGTACATGTAGCAAGCCTTCGAAAAGAAGAACTGTAGAAATTCGAAGCGTAGCCTTTTATCATTCCTACGAAGTCGAGGTTAGCGGATTTCATAGCTCCTTCTTACTTACTCGCAAAACCTGCAAAATACGGATTTTTGCTGTTCCCTCCACTCTGGATCCAGGTTATCACTGATTTCCGCAAACTCATCCAAGCTAAGGGTCTCTCCTCTTACATTTTCCGGATAGGAAAGGGCGGAAAGTACGCTTTTAATCACTTCCTTATCCAGGGAAAGACCGGCGGAGAGGGCATTCACCAAGGTCTTCCGTCTTTGCATAAAGGAAGCCTTAATAGTCTTAAAGAGATACTCCGGATTCTCACATTCGACAGGGGATTCCTTGTAAATGGAGAGGTGAATCACCATAGAGCTTACCTTTGGACGGGGAATAAAGCAGTGAGGAGGAACCTCCTGCACAATCTCCGGCTTACTGTAGTACTGCACCGCAAGGGATAAAGCGCCGTAGTCCTTGGTACCGGGGCCGGCCTGCATTCTCTCCGCAACCTCCTTTTGTACCATTACGGTAATGGAGCTTAGGGGAAGCTTCTTTTCCAGTAAGGAGAGTAAAATGGGGGTGGTAATATAATAGGGAAGGTTTGCCACTACCTTGACGGAAGAAAAGCTTGGATACTCCTTTAGGAGCTCCGTAAAGTCCACCTTCAAAACATCCTGATGCAGGAGGCGGAAATTCTCCTTAGCCGCAAGATTCTCCTCTAAAATAGGAATCAACTTATCATCAATTTCAATGGCAATCACCTGTCCTGCATGCTCGCAAAGAGCTTCTGTTAAGGTTCCGATTCCGGGACCGATCTCAATCACCAAATCCTCTTTCTGAATCTTGGCATAAGAAATAATATGATCCAATACGGATGCATCAATTAAAAAATTCTGACCGAATTGCTTTTTGAACTGGAAGTTCGTCCTTTGCAATACTGCAATGGTCTCTTTGGAATCTACAAGCTTTGCCATCTTTATCCCCCCTAATTTTTCTGTGTAAAATCTTGCCATATTTTCTTATAGAAAGCAAGAAGAGGAAATTGACGCATTATCCAATATATAATACAATGTATTACACATGAAAGGAGAAATGAGATGACGATTTCTTTAAGGTTAAATGATGCAGACTCTATGCTTTTCAAAAAATATGCGGAAATGAATGGAATTAGTGTTTCGGAATTGGTTAGACGCTCAGTTCTTGAACATATTGAAGAGGAATATGATTTACAGGCTTATAAAGAGGCCATAGCGGAATATAGAGAAAATCCTATTACCTATACTCTTGATGAGGTGGAGAAAGAGCTGGGCTTAGGATGAGTTTTAGGGTTGTGTTTTCCGATAAGGCATTAAAGCAGATGAAAAAGCTGGACAAGTACACAGCTTCTCTTATCGTTGCCTGGCTTAGAAAGAACTTAGAAGGCTGTGAAGATCCCAGGAAGTATGGAAAGGGATTAACAGCCAATAGAAGCGGACAATGGAGATATAGGGTAGGGGATTATAGAATTATTGCGGAAATTCAGGAGGATAAAGTAATTGTTCTGGTATTGGGAATAGGGCATAGGAGGGATATTTATCAAAATGATATCTAAGGAAAGTAAATTGAGCCTAAGGCTACAGGATAGGGAATTTCCCTTTGCATATATCGACCATGACAGAGAGATTGCCCGGGGTATCGTCTTTGATGAGGAGAAGAATTTCTATTTTGTGAGAATTCATAGAGATGATTCTTTCGGAAAAGCCACCTTGATTGAAACTGCCGGCGGTGGAGTGGAAAAGGGAGAAAGCTTGGAGACGGCTATCAAAAGAGAGCTAAAGGAAGAGCTGGGTGCCGAGGTGGAAATCCTCCAAGAAATTGGGATAGTCAGTGATTATTACAACCATGTTCATCGGCACAACATTAACCATTATTTTTTGTGTAAAGTCCGCTCCTTTGGGGAAAAGAATTTGATGCCCTATGAAATCCGAGATTTTCATATGGAAACCTTAAAGCTAAGCTATGAAGAAGCCATAAAGGAATATGAAAAATGCAGTAATACAAAACTAGGGAGGCTGATTGCGCAAAGGGAAGTTCCGGTTTTGGAAGAGGTAAAGAAAATGCTTTCAATACATTAGCTATTTAAAATTATAAAACATTTGCCAAATAGAAAATATTCAATATAATAGAAAGTAGGGATTTCCCTACTTTCTATTATATTGAAAGAAGGAATTAAGTATAAAAAAGTATATTTAGATTTAGAACTATATTTATGAAATAATGGGGGTGCTTTTGATGATGAATCAAACTTTTATTGATAATGCAAAGGTTATGGCAAAAGGACAAGTAACAATTCCAAAGGATATTAGAGAAATTTTAGGGGTTTCTTGCGGTGATAGAATTACATTTGTTGTGGAAAATGGAAGCGTAAGACTTATTAATTCTGCAGTTTATGCTATGCAGATACTCCAGGCTCAAATGGAAGGAGAAGCTGAAAATACTGATTTATCTACAGATGAGGCTATTATGGATCTTGTAAAAGATGTTCGTGCAGAAAGTGTAGAATAATGAAAAGACTTTTTGGAATCCAGGATTTTAAATCCTAAGATTATGACGGCAGCAGAATTTGTAAAAGAATTTTAGTGTATAGAGAAGAAATGGGAAAAAGTATAGCTTTGTTTGTCCAATAAAAAGAAAAATAGTGAGATAGAAACTTCAAAAATATTAAAAAAATATCTCCCTTAGACTACTTTCCCTTTCTTTTTCAATCCGTTATACTATAAAAGATATATTATGACTATTTATGGAGGAATTTATGTTTTCCTTGATCTCAAATGATATCGGAATCGACTTGGGAACATCCAGTATTCTGATTTATATAAAGGGGAGAGGGGTCGTGCTGAAAGAGCCCTCTGTCATTGCGGTGAATAAAGAAAATGATGAAGTGGTAGCCTTTGGTGAGGATGCCCGTCTTATGCTGGGAAGAACTCCGGACAATATTTCCGCTGTCCGTCCTCTTCGCCAGGGTGTGATTTCCAATTACACCAGAACCGAGCAGATGCTGAAGTACTTTATCAATAAGGCTGTAGGAAGAAGAACCCTGAGAAAGCCCAGAATCTGCGTTTGCATTCCCAGCGGAGCAACAGAGGTGGAGAAGAAGGCGGTGCAGGATGCAGCAAGCCATGCAGGAGCCAGAGAGGTAAGCATTATCGAGGAGCCGGTGGCAGCAGCAATCGGTGCAGGGATCGACATTTACAAGCCCCAGGGAAATATGATTATCGATATCGGCGGAGGAACCTCCGACATTGCGGTGATTGCGCTAGGCGGCCCTGTGGTTTCCGAGTCCATTAAGGTGGCCGGAGATGACTTCGATGAGGCCATTCTCCGCTATATGAGAAAGAAACATAACCTGCTTATCGGAGAAAGAACCGCCGAGGAAATGAAAGTCAATATCGGCTGTGCCAGCAAGAGACCGGAAAATGTGACCATGGAGGTTCGTGGGCGAAATCTGGTTACGGCTCTGCCAAAGACGGTAGTAGTAAGCTCTGATGAGCTTTTGGATGCCCTCCTGGAGCCGGCTACTATGATTGTCAATGCGGTACATCATGTACTGGAAAGAACACCGCCGGAGCTTGCGGCGGACATCTATGAGCGTGGAATCGTGATGACCGGAGGGGGAGCCCTTCTTTACGGTTTAGACAAGCTGATGCAGGAAAAGACCGGAATCACCACCATGCTGGCGGAGGATCCCCTTACGGCAGTGGCTATCGGAACAGGAAAGTCCATTGATTTAAGCAACGATGATGATGACTTCTAGTCTGGAAGAAATAGAAGGAAATGTATCCCATATCGTTTTTCGCAGCGAGGAAACGGGATACACCGTGTGCAGCATTACGGATAAGGGAGAAGAGTTCACTTTGGTGGGAAGCTTCTCCCATATTTCTGTGTCGGAAAAAATAAAGGCAAAGGGACGCTGGAAGGAACATCCGGTATACGGAAAGCAGTTCAGTGTGGAGGAATATCAGCTGGAGGTTCCGGACAGTCTTTTTGGCATTGAACAATATTTGGCTTCGGGAGCCATTAAGGGAATCGGGAAGGCCATTGCCGCCCGAATCGTGAAAAAATTCAAAGAAGACAGCCTACGGATTATGGAGGAGGAACCGGAGCGTCTTGCGGAAATTCACGGCATTTCCATGCAGAAGGCCATGGATATTGCCACGAACCTTTCCGGCCAGCGGGAGCAGCAGGACATTTTCCTCCTCCTACAGGGCTATGGCATCAGCCTGAATCTCTCCTATAAGATTTACCAGCATTTTCAAGGGGAAACCCTGCAGGTTTTAAAGGAAAATCCCTACCGTATTGCGGAGGAGCTGGAGGGAGTAGGCTTTAAAAAATGCGATGAGCTGGCCAAAAGGGTGGGGGTGGAGAAAGAATCCCCCTTCCGTATGCGGGCCGGCATCAACTATACCCTCTTACAGGGAGAGTGGCATGGACATTGCTACCTTCCTTTTTCGATTTTAAAAAGAGAGGCGGAGCGGATTTTGGAGATGCCTCTGGAGGACTTGGAAGAGCAGCTTCTGGAGCTGCAATTACAGGGGAAGGTAAAGGTCAAGGGGGAAAATGTCTACCGGGCCAGTACCTATTATCGGGAAATGCGGGTGGCCTCCCGGCTTTTACAGCTAAATGTGGAAGAGGAAGAGGCCCATGTGGATTCCTGGGAAAAGGCCATTGACAAGCTTTTGGACAGGGAAAAAATCACCTTGGATCCTCTCCAAAGAAAGGCAGTGAGCCTGGCCGCATCCTCCGGTGTTTTGGTGATTACCGGAGGGCCGGGAACGGGAAAGACAACTACCATCAAAACCATCTTACAGCTCTTTACCGGACAGGGAAAGAGCATTGCTTTGGCGGCACCCACCGGAAGAGCGGCGAAACGAATGGGGGAAGCTACGGATTACCCGGCGAAAACTCTCCACCGGCTCTTGGAATACATGGGCCGAGAGGATCAGGAGCAGGAGGATCGGGATTTTTCCCTGTTCCAAAGAAATGAAGAAAATCCTCTGGAATATGATGTGCTGATTGTAGACGAAATGAGTATGGTGGATCTTTATCTGATGGATGCCCTTCTTCGTGCCGTTCCCGTGGGCTGTCGTTTGATTTTGGTGGGGGACAGTGAGCAGCTTCCCTCTGTGGGAGCGGGAAATGTGTTAAAGGACATTATTGCCTCTCAATGCATGAAAACCATTTCCCTAAAGAAGATTTTTAGGCAGGCCATGGAGTCGGATATTGTGGTGAACGCCCATAAAATAAACCAAGGGATAGAGCCGGATCTTGGGAAGAAATCCAAAGACTTTTTCTTTATCCGGGGGCAGGAGCCGAAGCAGATTCTGGAAAATATCGCCATTTTGATGAAGGAGAAGCTCCCCAAATATCTTTCCACCGACCCTCTTTCCATTCAGGTAATGTCCCCGCAGAAGAAGGGACTTTTGGGGGTGGAAAATCTGAACCGCTTTTTGCAGGAACGCTTGAACCCTCCCGGAAAGAACAAGCCGGAATATGAGGGTAGTGGCAACATTTTCCGGCTGGGAGATAAGGTTATGCAAATCAAAAATGACTACCAGCTGGCCTGGGAAATTCCCGGAAACTTTAACCTGCCCATAGAAAGCGGAGAAGGAGTTTTTAACGGAGACATCGGAAAGATAACGGAAATCAATGCCTACCAAAAGACGGTAACGGTGTTCTTCGAGGAAAAAAAGGTGGTTTATAGCTTTCAGGATTTGGAAAATCTGGAGCTGGCCTATGCCATTACCATTCATAAGTCACAGGGATCGGAGTATCCGGCGGTGTTGCTTCCCATGTATCCCGGTCCGAAAATGCTGATGAGCAGAAATATTCTTTACACCGCCATTACCCGGGCCAAGTCCTGTGTCTGCCTTTTGGGGCATCCCAAGGTCTTTCTGGAAATGCTTCACAACGAGCAGGAGCTAAAACGCTACTCCGGTTTGGCTCAGCAATTACAGACTATCGGGGAAAGCTTTTCCGCTTCTTTTTCAGTGGATAGCGGAAATCCATTTTTAGAATAGGATGTCATTCTACTTCCGAGGGCTGTGATTTCTCTTTTCTATAGGTTATTATCCCATAAGCTATTATCACATCATAGGAAAGGGGACTGTATGGATCTTGTTAAAATCGGAAAGTATATTTCGGAAAAAAGAAAGAATTTGGGGCTGACCCAAAAGCAGCTTGCCGAGAAAATAGGTATGAGTGATAAGTCTGTCTCTAAGTGGGAGAGAGGTATTTGCCTTCCGGATGTATCGCTTTATTTTGACCTTTGTTCAATTTTAGGCATTAGTATTAACGAGTTTTTAGCCGGCGAAGATATTGTCCATGAGAATATCGAAAAGAAGTCGGAAGAAAATATCATCAGTGTTGTTACAGACAGTAAGCGCAAACAAAAAAGCTTGAAGTACATCATTTGTGCATTGCTGATTCTTTCCATACTTACAACTGCGGTAATTGCTACTTCCCTATATCGTGCCTACAAGCCGATGAACTTTATTACACCGATGGCCGGGAATAGTGTAGAAATGCAGACGGTGAATCTGATTGCCGGGCCGGATGGAGCAAATGCTTATCAATTTACGACCACTGATAAGTTTGCTCGACTCAAGATTTATTATTCAGAATATCATCAGGGAAAACTGCTAAACAAAGAACCGATAGAGATTGGCTTTGATGATATGGATTCCCCGAAAAATGGAGGCATTATCATCGTTCCGGACTACGACCATGCAGTAGTAAAGCTGGTTGTTTGGACAGATGCGGGATCTAAGGCTTCTATAGACTTGCCTCTTATGGAAGGGGTAGAGGGAAGAGAATATTACGGCAGCTCACAAACTCGAATAGAGGGAGAACCGGAAATCCTTTATGATATGGAAGAGGTATTTCTGGCATGGGTATATGATAAGGATGAGATAAAGATCCAGAATCTTCATGAATTGCTCTTAGGAAAAACTGATGCCTTCTCTGAGAATGAGTATGTCTATCTTTTCTCTTATGAGTTTTGCAAAAAATAAGGGATTTGCATATATTGAAGATGAATGTATTGGCATCAGTCCGAAAGTATAGGAATAAGTCAGAGAGGATTGTCATTAGCGCGAAAGTATAGGAATAAGTCAGAGAGGATTGTCATTAACGCGAAAGTATAGGAATAAGTCCGGAAGAATTGTTATTAGTTCAGAAGATAGAGGATAGGAGGAAATATGGGGAAAAAGGAAGACTGGAAAGAAGCAATCATCAATGCCCTCTTTCCTCCTCGCTGCATCCTTTGTGATGAGCTTACGGAAAGCGGGAAGGAGGAAGTTTGTCCGGCCTGCAAAGCGTACGAGAAAATCATGGAGGAGCCGGTTTGTAAAAAATGTGGCAGGGGAATTCTTTTAGATGCGGAGGACTACTGCGGAAACTGTAAAAGACACCATTTTTCCTTTTCTACCGGTATGATGCTGTATGAGCTGACGGAGGAAGTAGAGGATGCCTTAGTGCTTCTGAAATATAAAGGCAGAAGGGACAAGGGCATCTTTTTTGGCAAAAAGGCCGGAGAAGTTTTTGGGGAAAGGATAGAAGAACTGGGGATTCAGGCTATTATTCCTGTGCCGGTTCATCCCAACAGAAGAAGGGAAAGAGGCTATAACCAGGCGGAGGTCATAGGAGAAAGCCTGGCAAAGGTCTGCGGCATCCCCCTGGTTTCAGAGTATTTACAGAGAGTCAAGAAAACCAGAGCCTTAAAGGACTGTAGCCCGGAGGAAAGACTATTAAATCTCTTGGAAGCAATTCACTGTGAAGCATTACCCTCGGATGTAAAGCGTGTGCTTTTGGTGGATGACATCTTTACCACAGGTGCCACCATGGAAGCCTGCAGCAGAAAGCTCCTAGAAGCCGGAGCGGAGGAAGTACATATTCTTTCCATAGCAGGTAGGGTAGAGCGTTAATAAAAGGAGCTGTAAAAAATCAAAAAGATTTTCTTAGCAATATTGGCTCTCCTTTTAGTGACTAGGCAATTATAAAAAGGAGCAATAAAAAATCAGAAATGTAGATGAAGCTTATGCAGTATAGGCCTAAAATGAGGATGATTTGAGCTCATCAGTACTTGCGAAAACCTGCGAAGCGAAGGACTGTAGAAATTAATAAGCTAAAGCAAAAGATGCAGTATAGGTATGAAAGAGAGCAATCTGAGCCCGATACTTGCGAAAACCTGCGAAGCGAAGGACTGTAGAAATCAATAAGCTGAAGCGACAGATGCAGTATAGGCATGAAAGAGGGCAATCTGAGCCCGCCGGTACTTGCGAAAAACAA
>CAUUJL010000019.1:0-32994 GCA_963545375.1 uncultured Oribacterium sp. | reverse complement strand
AATTTTAAATTCAACAATAACAAATATATCGATGTTTATAACAAAACACTTGCGCAAGAATGCAAGTTAAGAACTTTGTACATAGATTATAGAATCCCTTTCTTAAAAGGTACAGTATGGAAACAGCTGAAAAAATTAAGGGAACAAGCCTATGAAATTGGAAATTATGAGACTGTGATAGGTGCAAACAAATATTTGGGAAGATTAGATGTAGAAAAGGGATATTTTACGGAAGCAGATAACTTTGCCAAAATGGTAAGTGATTTAAGTGCTTTGTCCATTATTAACAGGAATCATAACCCGGATGAGGCATTAAATTATGCAATAGACAACGGAAATAATTTAAATATTGTAAAAGCATTTTTTCAAAAAAAGGATTTAACTAATAGAGGTGAAATAAAATATAATATAAATAATGAGGACAAAGAAAGGCTTTTAGAAACGATTCATAAAATAACACCGAAAAGACTAAGTAAAACATTATTGACGATAAGCAAAAGAGAAGGCTTATTGAATTAGAAGGTGGAACAAAGTCTATGAAAGTATATTTATGGGCGCGTTTGAAGGTAAATGGTCAATAACCCGTCATCTTTTTTCTCTCCACAAAAATTGAGATAATCGTGAAAAGTGTGAAAAGTTGAACGCACTTTTTCCACTTTACAAACTTTTTCCACTTTGCACACTATCTCAGGGAGGAATTCAAGATGAACACAAAACTCGCTACAAGCAGGATGCGAACAAGACAATAGGCTGACATTATTAAAGATTGGAGAGTGGTCTAAAAGTAGATGACTATTGTGCACAGCATGGTCTATCCAGAAATGCCTACTTCTACTGGCTTCGAAAGGTAAAGGAAGCTGCCCTTACGCAGAGTGGATTTGTGGAAGTACGGCAACAAATGGAGGGTTCCTCCTGCTATCCATCTCCAAAGCTAACAGCGTCCGTAAATGAAATCGTCCTAGGTATTGACGAAAACACGCCGATGGATTTACTGGCAAATGTTATAAAGGTCTTGAAAAATGCTTAACGATGCTTCCGGATTCAAACACATCTATCTCTGTACCGGATATACAGACCTTAGACGTGGTATTGACGGCCTTATCGCAGTAGTCAATGCTGAATTCAAGCTTGATCCTACGGAGTCCAACTCTATCTTTTTGTTCTGCGGTAGAAGATGTGATCGCATAAAAGCTCCCCTGTATGAAGGAGACGGTTGGCTTCTTTGCTATAAACGATTTACAGATGAAAAGCTACAGTGGCCGCGCAGTACCAGTGAATCCCGTACTTTAACCCCTCAGCAGTACCGATGGCTCATGTCGGCTGTCCATTAATCAGAAAAAGGCCATTCTTCCGGTAAAACCAGAGCTGTACTAACTCGGTTTCTCGGCTGTTTTCGCAAGAAAAACTACTAGATTTAAGGTTTATCGTTTTTTACTGACAACAAATAATCTCTCAAATTGATGATGTCGTCTCGCCAAAGTGTTATCGTTAAGTAGTTTGCAGTGAAACCTTTATTCAAAATATATACTTTCCACTCAAGATAAATATCACGAATCTCAAATCCAGGTTTTATAAAAAAATGTTGAGACTTATCTTTTGGCTCTACCTTGGGATATAATTCGAAAACAAAATCTGGCTCAATAAAAGATATCTCTTTTACCTCCTGAATCTCATTATCTATCAAATCCTTCAAAGCGTCGATCAGTTCATCTAGTTCACAACACAACAAGATTTCATCGTTTTCTTTATGGTAGTTTAACCAATTTTCTGAAGAAAACCGAAAACTGCAGATACACCACTTAAGGAACTGATTCTTTTTATTTGTCAACTTATATCCACTAATCTCTAATTCAATTCTTACTCCACTTACATCAAGTTCAAATCCCATTTTTGTATCCTTCCTTCCCAATAGCATATTCTCCACAAAACATATGATATTTAGATGCATTTTTACAAATGATTACCAAACAAAGATTTACGATAAAGATCTTAACATTTATTCTGATTTATTTTCCAATCTTTTCTTCTCTAAAATTAACCTCTTTTGCTTAAGCCTTTTGCTTCCTCCAAACTTATAGAATTGGTACGTTTCCTCTAATTCTTTATCCCAGCATCCACCACCAATCATGCTCATGGATCTTAACAACTCCAATTCCTTCTCAATAAGGTATCGGTTTTATATTATTCTTAAATCCACGATATGTCGAATAACTTATACTTGCTCTTTCACATACAACGCTATGCAGACAATTTAGATTCGTAAATTAAATCAGTTTTTGGAGTTGGATCTAGTTATAACAATCCGTCCTTCTTCGCACTCGATCTTAATCGGGGTATTGATATCAAACCCTAGCTCACCAAGCCATTTTCCCTTTAAGTTAATGAATGGCACCTCAATATACCTCAAGTCACCGTACCAGCTACTACTGCCATGCCTGGTCTCACTTTTGTAGCAGACCTTTAATTGTCTTTCTTTCTTAAATATCATAATGTAGCACCTCCTTATTCCATATTCACTTAATGATTATCATAATCGTTAAAAAGTATGTTCACAGATATAAGCATTTATCAACTCCATAAAGTTGAACTCCTATCGCAAGAAGCAAGAAACCTAAGAATATTGCTAAATGGCAGTATTCAAACTGATAGACATATCTTACGGCGTATCATCACCATTGTTGTGAGATTCATCGCCGCCACAAAAAGACAATCCACCGGATAGGAAAAGAATTGTTGCAGGCGATGTAAGGTAACTCTTTTTTCCTCCATAGGCCCTCTTAACGCTTCAATGCTTTCTTTTTTAAATAAAGGTAATTCATCCAGAAATAGCACGCCCTTCCCTGCCAATGCCAATTCTCCCGGAATCAATCTTCCGGAAGACATCCCGCCAAGCAAGGTATTTTGACTGACGGCAGAGTGGGGGGCACGAAAGGGTCGTTTCTCTATTAAGCCCTTTTCAGAGGGAAGGCAGGATGCAATAGAATAAATCTTTGTTAGCTCAAGTTTCTCTTGTTTACTCATCTTTGGTAAAATTCCGGGAATTCTCTTGGCAATCATCGTCTTTCCCGTTCCGGCAGGACCGGAAAAAAGAAGGGCATGATGTCCCGCTGCTGCAATCAATGCTGCTCTAACCCCATAGCTTTGTCCCAAAACATCTTGGAAATCTAAATTTTGATCTTCTTCATTACCGTTTGCATAGCTTTCATCATTTCTTCCTACAGAAGGTCCTGCTCCTATATTTTTTCTCTCCTCCTTTTTTCCATAAGGAATTTTACAGATATCCAAAAGCTCTGTGATATGAGAGCAGGAAATTACCTTTAATCTTTCACTGTTCCTAGCCTCCTGCTCATTGTCTTTCGAAACGAATACCCCCTCCATTCCAGCCTCTTCCAAGGCCAGAACCATGGGAAGCACGCCGGCTACCGGTCGAATCTCTCCATCTAAACCTAGCTCCCCCAAAAATCCATAGTTTTCATAGGGAAAATCGCAGCTTGGATAGAGAGCCAGTAAGGTTCCCATAAAAATGGGAAGATCAAAGGAACTGCCGTTTTTTCGTAGATCCGCAGGTTGTAAATTGATGGTAATTTTCTTCGGCGGAAGCTCCAAGCCTAAATTTTTTAAGGCAATACTCACCCGTTCTATCGCCTCCTTCACGGAAGCGGAAACATTTCCCAGAGTCATAGAGCGGGGAAGCCCATTGCTTTCATCCACCTGAACGGAAACCACATAAGCATTTAACCCATGAATTGCAGCAGAATATACTTTAGATAACATTCGAATACCTCATATACATTTTTTAAAAAAGAAATTGAAAGACGCCAAGAGCAAAAGAATGACAAGAAAAAAATAATAAAAAATAGAATGATAAGAATAGAAAAGTAAAAAATGAAATCCTGCAAAAAAGAATACAGTGAAAAGGAGAGCAGAATAAAAGCAAGCAAAAAGAAAAGCAACAGAATTTAAAAACAATAGAATTTAAAACAATAGAAGCCAAAATCAATAGAAGCTAAAATCAACAGAAGCTAAAATCAACAGAAGCTAAAATCAATAGAATTTAAAACAACAGAAAATAAAGGCAATAGAACGATGGATAAATAAATAAAGACTAAGACTATCTTTAAAAATAATCTTAGTCCTTCCCCTTAGTCTTGTCAATAAGATAAGCATCCAAATGAAAGCTTTTTAAAATCTCAAAATATTCTGTTGGAAGTGGAGCAAAAAAGCATTTTTCTGAAAGAGAAAACAACACACTGCACTCCGGTAATTTCGGAAACCGTAGAGAATAGGCGTGAAGAAGCTGATAAGATAAGGGCAGAGTTTTTCTTAATCTCGCATTTTTCCTTGAATCTCCATACTTATCATCTCCCACAATAGGATGGGAAAGAAGGGATAGCTGGGTGCGAATTTGATGGGTTTTTCCGGTAAAAATCTGTACCGAAAGAAGGGAAAGGGGACCCACACTGCTTTCCACACAAGCCAGCTTCTCAAAGGCGCTCTTGACTCTTTTCCCTCTTTCACTTTCTAAGGCCTTATTCTGCCCCTTATCTTTTTCCAGAAAATGCTCCTGCAGCCCTGTTTTTTGAAAATCTCCATACACCAGGGCATAATATTTTTTCTCTAAATCATGGCTTTGTAGAAGCTTGGCAAATGCCTGCAATCCCCCCAAGCTTTTTCCAAAAATAATGATTCCCGATGTATTTCTATCCAAGCGATTGGCAATCCCCGGACGAAAGCTTTTCTCTTGTTCCTTACTGAGCTCTCCCTTTGTTCGCATATAGGATAAAAGCAGGGAATTTACAGAAAAAGAAGAACTTCCGTCATTTTCAGAAAGAAGTCCTACCGGCTTATTAAATAAAATACAGTGTTTGTCTTCATAAAGAATAAAGCTCTGCCACTTCTGAGTCCAAAGCTCCTTTTCCGCACTCTCCCGCTCCTGAATCAGCTTGCCCAAGCTCTCTTCACTGAAATAAAGCTGAACGGTATCTCCCAGCTGTAAAATCTCTTTACCATCGGCTTTTTTCCCGTTTAAAAGGATATTTTTCTTTCGAAGCATCTTATAAAGAAAGGAATCTGACTGTCCTTTAAAATATTTTTGTAAAAGCTTTAAGAGCTTTTGTTCCTTTTCGTTTTGTGATATCAGAATTTCTCGCATAGTCTACCTATAAAATTTACGAACTACAGGAATCAAAAGCATATCCGGGCACATCTGACAGAGAAGATAAAATCCCTTCATCGGTAAGCCGTAAATAGAAATAGGACGATTTAACACTGCATCCATCACCGCAAGCTTAGCAACCTTCTTCGGCTTTGCCATAAAGAGTTGCTTGATTTTTTGCATTCTTCCTCCACCTCCTGCCACCGCAAAGAAGGGCGTGTCCACAGGTCCCGGACAAACGACGGTCAGTCCAACTCCTGTATTTCGCAACTCTTCTCTTAAAGATAAAGAAAATGAGTATACATAAGACTTTGTAGCCGCATAAACGGAAAATTCAGCCTGTGGTAAGAAAGCCGCGGCGGAAGCCATTTGAATAATCCGGGAACTGGAACCCGTATACTCCAGAGATTTTAATGTAAACGCCGTTAAAGCCTTTACGTTTAAATCCAGCATCTTCAGCTGTTCCTCTACGGGAATTTCCGTCACTCTCCCCAGTTTTCCAAAGCCGGCAGCATTGACCAGAAAAAGAATTTCCGGATTTTCTTTTCTCAGCAAGTCCTCATACTTTTGAAAACACTCTTCTTTTGTTAAATCCCATGAAAAAAGACGAACCGGCCTGAATAGTTGTTCCTCTACCTCTTGCAGACTTTCTTTCCTTCTGGAAAAAAGCCAAAATTCCTGTATTGCCGGAATACGATCCTGCAATGCAAAACAAATCTCTTTTCCTATTCCCGAACTCGCCCCTGTAATTATTGCTATTTTCATCCCATCCATCCTAGATTCTATGAAATATGCTACACTTCCTTGGGCCTGTTATACTAGTAAAGCCTACGTAGAGGAAGCCCAAAGAAGATTTTAGTCACCGAACCAACGGCACTCTTCCTTGAATACTGAATTAAGTATAGCTTACTCAAAGTATAATCTCAATCTCTTTTCCGAATTGTCGGACTATACCCATAATTTCATGAACAGTTCCGTAAGCAATTTCATGGGTAGTTCCGTGGGATATTCGTGGGATACATTCGCTGTAAAATGGGTAAAAATCGCTACTTTTTCGGTAAAATCATATTACTGAAAAGTAATAAAAAACCTAGGTTTCAAGCCGTCGTAGGCTTAAATCCCAGGTTTTCTGATTCATGCGGGAGATGGGACTTGAACCCACACGTCCTATCGGACACAAGATCCTTAGTCTTGCCTGTCTGCCATTCCAGCACTCCCGCGCAACAGAGGAAATTCTATCACAATTTCCTCTACTGTGCAAGTATTTTTCTTACGGAAGCAAAAAGTTTATGCCAAATTTATTCCGGCGAATAAATGATTAGCTTTTTAGCTTTTCTACTATTCCGACTTATTGTCGGTAGCCTTTGTTTCTTCCTTTTTCTTTCTGCCTCTCCGAACGGGCTTTTCCACACTTGCAGTTTCTGTTTTCTTGGTATCAGCCTTAGCTTTTACAGATTTCTCAGAAGTCTTTTCATTGGAAGTCTTAGTACCGGTCTTTGGTTTTGATGTTTTTTCTTCCTTCGCTGTAATTGTCTTCTCTTTGGTCTTTGCCTTAGCGTTTTTTTCTGTGGTCTTGGTCCGAGTCGACTTGCTTTCCGACTTTTCCTCTCCTGCCTTAGACTTCGTAGACTTTCTTACCGGCTTTGCCTTTGTAGCTTTGGAATCGTTTTTGCTTTCTGCAGTCTTCTCCGCATCCTTATCCTTAGCTTTCTTTTCCTTTACTGCTTTATCAGACTTTCCAGTTTTCTCTTCTGATTCCGCTTTTCCTTGCTTCTCCGTCTTCTTTTCCTTTACAGACTTGGACTCCTCCTTGGAAGCATCCTTTCCACGTTCCTTAGAAACATACTTACCATGTTCTTTAGAACTGTCCTTTACTGCTGTTTTAGCATTATCCTTTGCTGCTACTTTAGCACTATCCTGCGACACTGCTTTAGTATTGTCCTGGCTCGTTTCCTGATTAGAAGCTTGTCCGGAAGCCTGTGTTCCGTTTTCCTTCTTTCCGTTAGAACGTCTTCTTCTACGATTATGATGTCTTTGCCGTTCCCTCTGCTCCACAGGACGATTTTCTGTTACAGCGCTGGCATCCTCCTGTACAGCCTCATCTTTTCCTGCATCGGAAGACTTTTTCTCTTCCGTTTTCTTAGACTCTTCCGCCGGGGTTTCGGAAATGCTGTCTTCAGCTACTTCCTCTACATCCACGCGCTTCATTCTTTTTAAAACCGGATCATAAATATACTGGATTTGATTAGAAGGTCTTCCTGCATTTGCCTTCTTTTCCGTCTTAGGATAGATACGATTCACGGTTTCTACCGAACTCTTGGAGGAATCCTCATGCTTCACTTCTTCCGGCTTGGTATTATCTGCAGTTTTAGCTTCCTCTCGAGAATCCAAATCTTCTTTTTCTTTAGCAGCAACAGTTTCTTCTGTAGCTCTATCGGAAGATAGCTCTTTCTCGAAGCTTTCAGCATGATCCTCATCCGGATAAAGCTTTTCTTCCTTGATACTTGCAGAATAATCCACGGAAAAATGCTCTCCGTCATTTTCCTCCTCCACCAAAGAAGCATAGCTTACATCTTCCTTTGCCAAAGGATTCGGTAAGAGCTCTACCGGCTCCAAATGACTGTTCACGTCCAGGAATTGATTTTTTCTTCTTCTGTAATTGTTTCTGTAGCTTAATGTCGGTCTGGTAGGAACATTGTTGGTGGTTTCAAAGGCATCAATAAGCTGTACCTTTTGGTTTCTCTCCTTGGCTCTTCTGATTCTTTCATCGTCATTGGCCACAGAATGGAGAAAACACTCTTCAATGGTCTCTCCCAAAAGAATTTCCGCACCTCTTAAGCTATGCCAAAAGTCTCGAACCGCTGCATAGCCCTTGTCCTTGGAAACAATGCAAATCTTTTCTCCTGTATCCAAAAACATTCCCGTTGTGGAAGCAATGTACATATCCAATGCATTGCTGTGCTGTTTTAAAAGCTTCACCATTCTTACATGGACAGCCTTTTCCTTTAAATCCTCTACTACGCCCTTCTGTAAAGCAGAATTTTCATCACTGTAGTACACTACCAAGGTATCCTGCTCTGTCAGATAATGATACCCTTCAAAGCCGCTGGCATGGGTATTTTCAAAATCCACTAAAAAAATCACAACTTATTCTCCTTTTTCACATAAAGTCATCGTTATGATTATCCTGGGATAAAAAGCCGAAGAATTCTCCTTCATCCAATTTTCGGAGAATAAGCTTAGCTTCCTCCAAAGGACAAGGCAGTGCTCCCTCTTTACAATATAGAACTTCAGAAATCATCACCACGGTTTCCGCATTTTCCTGCTTCAGACTGGGAACCAGCACAAAATCTCCCACGGAAATATTGTCCTCTAAGCTCCTAAAATAACTAGGCTTTCCATTCGGTTCAGATAAACAGCTTAGAAAAATATGTTCTCCTTCTTTCACACCATGTCGATACAGTCTTGGATCAAAAAGAGAACCGAATACACCGTAGTAGGACAGAGTCTTATGAAAGTCCTCCAATAAGTCTTCCCAGTCATCCGGAAGGCCATAGCGATCATAGGACCTCTTTACCTGAAAATACCGACCATCCCGATATTGAATTGTAATCTCTAAAAGGGCCGGACTCTCTTCCCCTATGCTTCCCTCACTCTGATCATAATGTTGAAAATAGCGTTCTATATTGCCCAAAAGATAATCCACGATTTTGGGTATAAAGTACTCATGCTTAACCGAAGGAAGCTTATTCATGTTCTGCAGGTAAACAAGGCTTTGACTTTCTCTGGAAAGAAGCAGAGTCTCCTCAAAAAAGACGTCCTCTCTTTCTTCTTTCTGTGTCAAAGGATTCCAGCTTACATTCTCCCTTTCCTCTTCCACACGCAAGGAAAAACGCATAATCTGATGAGAATTCGCGCTGTTTACCTCAGCCGTCAGTCTGTTTAAAGAAGCAATAAAACGGTTCCAACTTCCCGGAACACTATTAATCCCTTGATACTCTTTCGCCTCTTGATTCTCTTCTTTATACAGCAAAAACCAACGGAAGGAAAATGCAGGAATACCTCCTTTTTTTTCCTGAAAATAGCTACGCTTCCACTTCGGTATGGCACACTCATCTAAAGAGTTTAAGAAGCTTTCCGAAGATTCTTTGGGCACATTCAAGACAAGAGCCGGACCCTCATCCTCTACAGGAGCATCATAGGCATACTTAATCCGACCATTCTTCATCCAAATGTTCAATGAGCTTTCCCCTACACCCAGTCCGTCCAGCTTTAAATTCAAGTACTCCAGCATGAAGCCTCTCCTTTCTCTTTAGTTAGCTTCATTATAACGTATCGTTTCAAAAAATACAGCAAAGTTCTAAAAAATAATGCTTGATTTTCAAAAAAGCTAATGGTATACTGGCACAGTTGACTGAGACGAGGTGTGATAATGGTAGTCGGCCAGCCTGGAAAGTTGGTGCCCGTTCTGCGGGTTGTGGGTTCAAGTCCCATCCTCGTCGCTAAGATAAAAAGCTAGGATTTATGCGAATAACGGCATAAATCCTAGCTTTTTTCTTTCTTTTTCTCACCAAAAAAGGAGCTATAAAAAATCGAAATAAGAATTTTTCGACAATATAGGTCTGAGATTATGGGGTAGTCTGAGCCCGATACTTGCGAAAAACAAGTAGAACGCAGTTTTTCGCTTAGTATCCGCTACGTGGCGAAGCTAGCGAGAGCGTGCCCCAAATTTCAGACCTATATTGAATAGAAAATTTAGTTTGATTTTTACAGCCCCTTTTAATCGAACTTTCCGGAATACTTGTCAATCTTTCCTTCATCCGCATCCTTAAAGATTTCATCCATGGTTCTCCAACCAAGTACGGCACACTTTACTCTGGCAGGCATGTGAGAAATATCCTCCAGAATTCCGGCTTCTTCCAGCTCTTCCTTCTCCTCTTCCGTAATCTTTCCCCGAATCATTCGCAGAAAGATTTCAGAAAGCCGAAGGGCTTCGTCCTTTGTTTTTCCTATGATTAAATCACACATAATATCTGCACTGGCCTGGGAGATGGCACAGCCGTCTCCGTCAAAGCTGGCTTCGGAAATAACATTATCCTTATCCAACTTTAAGTACAAGACGATATCGTCTCCACAGCTGGGATTCACGCCCTCTAAAGAAAAGCTGGCATCCTCCATCTTATACTTATTGTTTGGTCGAATATTATGCTCTGTTAAAATCTCATTATAATAGGTATTACTCCCCATATCCCATCACTCCTCGAATAGTTTTTAATGCCGCCAAAAAGGCATCCACATCTTCCTTAGTATTGTACAGGCCAAGACTGACTCTGGTGGTACTTGGTGTTCCCAGGAATTTCATCAAAGGCTGCGCACAGTGGTGTCCTGCCCGGACGCAAACCTGATTGGAATTGAAAATGGCTGCAATATCATGGGGATGAACCCCGTCAATGGTAAAAGTTACAATACCATGATGTCTTTTCGGATCCTTGGAACCTATGATATGTACATGGGGGATTTTTTCCATTCCCTCCATGAGATAAGCACAAAGCTCCGCCTCTCTTTCCTCAATAAAGGAAAATCCGACTTTATCCAGATAAGAAATCGCCGCTGTAAGACCAACCGCACCGCCAACATTTACCGTACCCGCCTCAAACTTATGAGGAAGCTCTGCCCAGGTGGCGCCTTCCTTGGTCACATATTCAATCATTTCTCCGCCGAAAAGGAAGGGAGGCATCTTTTCCAGAAGCTCCTTCTTTCCGTATACGGCACCGATTCCCATGGGAGCATAGAGCTTATGACCGGAAAATACCAAAAAGTCCACATCCAAATCCTGAACATCCACCTTGGTGTGGGGAACGGACTGGGCTCCGTCACAAACAAATACCGCTCCAATTTCATGCGTAAGCTTTGCAAACAGTTTAATGTCCTGAATATTCCCAAGAACATTGGAAACCTGAGCCATGGCCACCAGCTTCACCTTTGGATTTAATACTGCCCGGAAACTTTCTTCCGTAATGATGCCCTCTTCATTGGGCTCCAGAAAATGAAGCTTCAGCCCCTTTTCCTTTGCCAGCTGCTGCCAGGGAATAAAATTACTGTGATGCTCCGAAATCGGAAGCATGATCTCATCCCCCTCCTGCAAAAAGGCTCTGCCATAGGTATAGGCGATAAGATTCAATCCCTCGGTAGCATTTCTTACAAAGATGATTTCCGCGCTTTCCTTCGCATTCAGGAACTTCGCCACAGCTTCTCTTGCCTCTTCATAGGCTTCCGTAGCCTTTAAAGAAAGCTCGTAGAGCCCACGGAGAGGGTTGGCATTTTCCGCATGATAATAATGCTCCATTGCTTCCAAAACCTGCTTTGGCTTCTGGGTAGTTGCCGCATTATCCAAGTAGGCAAAGCTTCCTGTTTTGAAAATAGGAAAATCTTCTTTTAATTTTTTCGCCAATTCCTCTCTTGCCAATTCCATTATTCCTCTTCCTTACCCTTTCCTCGGATAGTCTCCTCAATATATGCCTGAATACTCTTATCGGAAATGCTGTGAATAACATTTTCCATTCTGGCTTCCGCCATCAGCTCATAGGTACTTTCCAAATCCATGCCCCTGCTTTGCATATAAAAGACACTGTCCTCGTCCAAACGACCGATGGTAGCACCGTGGTTTCCTTCCACATCATCCTCATCACAAAGAATGACCGGGATGGTCTGGTTTACCACATTGTCATCCATCAAAAGTACATTTTCCTGCTCATTACCGCAGGCGCCCTTTGCCCCATGCTTTAGGTCAATGGTGCCCCGGAAAATTTTAAAGGCTTCCCCTCTCAGCACACCGTCACAGTAAATATGAGATTCACTCTTCTTTCCGAAGTGATTTACCAAAAGGTTGTAGTCCGCTCTTTCCTGCTTCTCTAAGAAGTAGCCAAGATGCAATTCCGCCTCACTTCGATTCCCTAAAAGGTCAGCCCGATAGCCCATATGGGCACTCTTTCCGCAAAGATGAATTGCGCTAAGCTTTACCTTCGCCGATTCCTGAAGCTGCAAAGATAAGTCATCATAGCTTCGGAATGCATCACCGAACTTACTCACCAAAATCAGATTCAGCTCCGCATTCTTTTCCAAAATAAACTTTTCCTGTAAATAAGCGGATCCTACTGCCTTCTCCTCTGATTCTCTATGCAAGAAGAGAGTAAGCTTTGCCCCCTCCTCCAGATAGAAGCGGAAGGAAGAATGCTGGTTCTCTTTACTCTCATAAAGAAAATGCATAATCATGGGAGCCTTGTCTTCACCCTTTTTAATGCGATAGCCGGTGCTTTCACAGCCGTCTTCCTTGGCAAGACCGGCTAATTCTTCTCCCAAACCGCTGACTACTTCAGAGAAGTCTCCCTCTCCTCTAGTGGCCTCTTCTTCTATTTCCGGTGCAAAGGACTGAAATGCACCCTCTATCTTAATTTTACTTTCATTCATTTTCAGCCAGCGAAATGTAGGAACCGGCATTTTATTGATAATTAATTCTTCTGTACGCACAATTCCTCCTTCCTAGCCGATGGCTCCAACCATCTCCAAACGAATCAGGTTATTCATCTCCACCGCATACTCCAAAGGTAGCTCCTTGGAAACGGAGTCCGCAAATCCACTGACAATCAGAGACTTAGCCTCCTCCTCGGGAATACCGCGGGACATCAAATAAAATACCGCTTCATCGGAGATTCTTCCAATCTTTGCTTCATGGCCCACGTCCGCCTGATTGGTACGAACATCAATGGCGGGAACCGTATCGGAACGAGACTGATCATCCAGCATCAAAGACTGACAGGATACCGCAGACTTTGCATTTTTCGCCTGATTTTGAATGACTACCGCAGAGCGATAGGTAGAAATACCGCCGCTCTTGGAAATAGAACGGGTATTGATATACGAACTGGTATTTTTACCGATATGCACCATCTTGGCTCCGGTATCCAGATTCTGCCCTGCTCCCGCAAAGGTCACGCCGGTGAACTCCGCCCTGGCATTGTCACCCTTTAAAATCGTCATGGGATAAAGGTAGGAAATATGGGAACCGAAGGAACCGGAAACCCATTCCATAATACCGTTTTCTTCCACTCTGGCTCTTTTGGTGTTCAAGTTATACATATTCTTGGACCAGTTCTCAATGGTGGAATAGCGAAGCTTTGCATTTTTCCTTACAAAAAGCTCAACACATCCCGCATGGAGGTTCGCCACATTGTACTTCGGTGCGGAACAGCCTTCGATAAAGTGTAACTCCGCTCCCTCATCCACGATGATTAAGGTATGTTCAAACTGTCCTGCTCCCGGCGCATTCAAACGGAAATAGGACTGGAGGGGAATCTCAACATTTACCCCCTTGGGAACATAAACGAAGGAACCTCCGGACCATACTGCCCCGTGAAGAGCTGCAAACTTATGGTCTGTCGGGGGAACCAGCTTCATAAAATGCTTCTCAATCATTTCCCCATAGGGACCGTGAAGGGCGGACTCGATATCGGAATAAACCACCCCCTTAGCCGCTACCTCTTCCTGCAGGTTATGATATACAAGCTCGGAGTCATACTGAGCGCCCACACCTGCTAAGCTCTTTCTTTCCGCCTCCGGGATACCGAGCTTTTCAAAGGTATTCTTAATATCTTCGGGAACCTCTTCCCAGTCCGCGGACATCTTGGTTTTCGGCTTAACATAGGTCACAATATTGTCCATGTTCAAGTCGGAAATATCCGGTCCCCAGTTGGGGATATCCGTCTTATGATAAACTTCCAGGGCCTTTAGGCGAAAATCCCGCATCCACTGAGGATCATTTTTCTTATCCGAAATCTCCTCTACGATTTCCGGTGTTAAGCCCTCTTTGATTTTATAGAAGTCGCTGTCCTTTTCTTCATATCGAAAATCATATAAAGAACGATCAATATCTTGAACTTCTGTTCTTTCCTTTGCCATACTATCCTCTAGCTTTCCAAATAAAAGGCTTTATTCCTTCTCCAAAAAAGATTCAAAACCTTCGTTGTTGATTTTATCTACCAGGCTTCCGTCTCCCTCAGCCTTCATCACACCGTTAATCACCACATGAGTCTTATCCACTGTTAAGGACTCTAAAATTCTTGTGGAGTGGGTGATAATTAAAAGGGAGCCCTCCATATTCTTCTGATACTCCTTGATTCCTTCGGAAACGGTTCTTACCGCATCCACATCCAGTCCGGAATCGGTCTCATCCAGAATAGCGAGACCGGGCTTTAACATAAGAAGCTGTAAAATCTCCGCCTTCTTCTTCTCTCCACCGGAGAAGCCCACATTCAAATCACGCTCTGCATAGCTGTGATCCATTCCCAAGATATCCATGGACTTCTTTAGCTCCTTACGAAAATCCCAAAGGCGGATTCTCTGTCCAAAACGCTGTTCCATAGCGGAACGAATGAAGTTTCCAAGGCTTACTCCCGGAACCTCCAAGGGATTTTGGAAGGAAAGGAAAATTCCTCTCTTAGCTCTCTTATCCACAGCCTCATGGGTAATATCTTCCCCGTCAAAAAGAATCTGTCCGTTGGTAATGCTGTAGCGCGGATTTCCCATAAGAGCATTGCCCAAGGTGGACTTTCCTGCTCCGTTTGGTCCCATCAGCACGTGAGTTTCTCCCTTATTGATGGACAGGTTCACATTCTTTAAAATTCCTTTTTCTTCTACTGAAACGGATAAATCTTTTATCTTTAGTAATTCCGCCATATTCCCTCCAACTATATAAAGACCTTTCTGTCTTATCATTAAGATGCTTCGACTTGCCACCGAAAACCAATCTGCACGAAGGGTACGGTTCCATTCCGTGATTCTTTAATTCTGAACCAATAACAACAATTCATAACATCTTCTTGACTATGTTTCGGATTATAAACGAGGCAAAATCAAGTGACAATACTATTCCTAGTAAATTTATAGGATTATAAGAAAAAAAACAAAAGAAGAGGAAAAAAGCCTGTAATATCAAGCCTTTTGCCTCTTCTTTTGGTTATACAACACTAACTATATTTTAGGAATCTATTCTCTTCAATATTTCCTGATTAATATTAACGTATACTTTTCAAGGCTATCAAGCGAACTCCGGTTTGACAGAAGTCATTTACCAAGACATCCCCGATTCGGATAGGGATAGGTACTCGGAAGCCCTTACAGAATGCCTCCGCCTCTGAAAATTTCTCCTTGGGAATGGCTTTCTCCGTCTTTACCGGAAGAAATTCCTTGGAACCGATTAGGCGAATCTCCGAAAGAAAACTTGCCTTGGTCTCGGAAATCTCTCTTTCCGCAAAGACCTTTCCTCTTCCACATCCATTGCCTGTGACGGAAATCAGTCTGTTTCCTTCGTAGCTGACTTCCAAGGTACAGCCTCTTCTACAGTTCATACAAGTCATTTTTGTTTCCAAATTTATCCCTCTTTCCGTAAGTAAAAAATCTATTGTCAAAACACTCTTTTCCTTTGATGCTCTTTTCCTTTAATCTTCTTTACCAAAGCCGAAACTTGCTTCCAATGCTTTTTTCCAGCCCCGTACTTTTTCTTCTCTTTGCTCCCGTGTCATTTTGGGGAAGAACTCCATTTCCACATGATGCCGTTCCTCCAGGCTGTCCATAGATTCATAGAGTCCTACAGAAAGTCCCGCAAGATAGGCCGCTCCCAAGGCGGTAGTTTCAATAGAACGGGGACGTATCACGGAGGCTTGCATCAAATCTGCCTGAAACTGCATGAGGAAATTATTACCGGAGGCTCCTCCATCCACCCGAAGGCTTCTAAGGCGTTGTCCCATATCCTGCTCCATGGCCAAAAGCAGGTCTCTGCTTTGAAAGGCAATGGACTCCAAGGCGGCTCGGATTATATGATTTTTATTCACACCTCTTGTAAGACCGGTAATGCTTCCCCTGGCAAAGGGATCCCAGTAGGGCGCTCCAAGTCCTGTAAATGCCGGCACGATATAGCAACCGTTGCTGTCCTCCACCTTGGAAGCAAAATATTCCGAATCCTCCGCCTTATCCAACATGTGCAACTCATCTCTTAGCCACTGAATGACCGCTCCACCTACATAAACCGAGCCCTCTAAAGCGTACTGCACCTTCCCGTCAATGCCCCAGGCAATGGTACTCAGCAAGCCGTGTTTTGAAAGAATAGCCTGATTTCCTGTATTCATCAGCATAAAACAGCCTGTACCGTAGGTATTTTTCACATCTCCCTTTTGGAAGCAGCATTGTCCGAAAAGAGCCGCCTGCTGATCTCCCGCCACTCCGCAGATAGGAACAGGTCTTCCCAAAAACTCCGGATCCACCTCACCGAAGAAGCCGGAGGAAGGATTTACCTTAGGAAGCATAGCCCTGGGAATTCTAAAGAAGGATAGAAGCTCCTCATCCCATTCCAAGCTGTGAATGTTAAACAGCAGTGTTCTTGATGCATTGGTATAATCCGTAACAAAACAGTTTCCCTTACTCAGCTTATACATCAGCCAGGTATCCACGGTACCGAAACATAGTTCTCCTGCCTCCGCCCTTTCCTGAGCCCCCTCCACATGATCTAAAATCCAACGAATTTTCGTGGCGGAAAAATAAGGATCAAAAACCAGACCGGTTTTTTCCCGAATTTTTTCTGAAATCTCCGGATGGGCCTTTTGTGCTTCCTTTATCCATTCCGTGGTCCTTCTGCACTGCCAGACAATAGCAGGATAAATGGCCTGTCCCGTCTTTCTATCCCAAACAATGGTACTTTCCCTTTGGTTCGTGATACCGATGGCCAATAAAGCCTCTGAGGGAATTCCGGACTTTTCCAGACATTCTCTTGCTACCGCCAACTGGCTTTGCCAGATTTCATTGGGATGATGCTCCACATAACCGGGTTTAGGATAATACTGGGGAAACTCTTTTTGAGCCTTCAAAACCGTCTCTCCCTCTTCATCAAAAAGGATGGCTCTGGTACTGGTGGTACCTGCATCTAAGGCCATGATATATTTTTTCATTTTGCTTCCTTTCTACAAGCTATTTTCAACTGTTTTATGGACGAATTCTCACTTCCGTAAATTCCGGAATAAAGCTTTCTTTGGCACTTTCTTCCTCTTGCATATAGGCGTTTTGAATTCCCAGCTCTTCAGCATAACGAATCCATTTTTCATACTCTTTTCCGTAGACTCGACGGTCAATCTCCGGGTAAGCCTCAAGATTTCCATATGGAATATATTGCCGGAGTAAACTATATAAAATATTTTCTCCGTACTCTTCATAGGCATATTTCAGAACTTTTTTCGCCTGATAAACCTGATTGGGAAGGAGCAAATGTCGAAGAATCACACCTTTTTGTAAAAGACCCTCCCTATACTCAAGTTCGGGACACTGTCGTACACACTCCGCCAGAGCTTCCTTCGCCCTGATTGGGTAGTCCTTTGCCTTGGAATAGCGTAAAGCTGTGTCTTCCCTGATGTATTTAAAATCAAAAAGATAAATATCAATAAGACCTTCGCAACTTTCCAATACCTCACTGCTTTGATAACCGGAGCAGTTCCAGACAAAGGGCAGGCTAAAGCCTCTTTTCTTAGCCAAGCTGATCGCCTCTAAAATCCCCGGAAGATAATGCTCTCCCGTAACCAGATTGATATTGTGACAGCCCAGCTTTTCCAAGCTTAGAAAATCTTGATAAAGCTCTTCTACAGAAACCGCTTCTCCGATTTCTCCCCGAGAAAGCCTTTGGTTTTGGCAAAAGACACAGGACAGGCTACAGTAAGAAAAGAAAACAGTTCCACTTCCCTTGCTTCCGGAAAGACAGGGCTCCTCCCAAAAATGGGGAGCTGCTCTTCCGATATGCATAATACTTCCCGCATGACAAAATCCCCGTTCTCCCTTAAGGCGGTTTACCTTACATTCTCTGGGGCAAAGTCTACAGGAAGCATAAGATAGAATACTTTGTTTCTCTTCTCCCTGAACCACATTAGATTTTTCTTTCTGGACTATCTTAGGTTTTTCTTCCTGGACCATCTTGGATTTCACTTCCTGTATTTCATCTATTTCCTGTATTTCCTGTATTTGCGACATCTCCTATATTTTATCCTCGTTTTTCGCGGTTTTCTATTTCAATCCCCGCTTATTCTATCTAAGTCCGGCTTGTAAGCCCTCTAAAAAGCTGATACAATTTCTTTGATTTCACAATAATTTATCAAAACAAAGGAGTATATTATGGCAAATCCTATTGTACGCATTACGATGGACAGTGGCAAGGTGATTCGTTTGGAACTGTATCCTGAAACCGCCCCCATTACCGTAGAGAACTTTTTAGACCTGGTAAAAAAGGGCTTTTATAACGGACTGACCTTCCACCGTATTATTTCAGGCTTTATGATTCAGGGAGGCGACCCGGACGGAAACGGTATGGGCGGCCCCGGTTACAGCATTAAGGGAGAGTTTAAGAGTAACGGCGTAGATAACCCCTTAAAACATGAAAAGGGTGTTATTTCTATGGCTCGTTCCATGGATCCCAACTCTGCCGGTTCCCAGTTCTTTATTATGCATGAAGCAGCTCCTCATTTGGATGGACAGTATGCCGCATTCGGAAAGGTCATCGAAGGCTTGGATGTAGTGGATGAAATTGCTTCCGTAGAAACCGGTTTTCAGGATGCTCCTGTAGAAAAGGTAATCATGGAAAAGGTAGAAGTAGAAGCTTAAAAATCCAGACTTGAATACGGAATATTTGAAAGCACAAACTTCATTTAAATCACCGGCAAAAGCAAGGGCTTTCCTTCTGGAAAGCCCTTAAAAAAATCCCCCTCTCCAAAGAGAGGGGGGAACTATGGCTATAAGCCGGGTTATGTCAAAAATGGTCATCTATCTAGGACTTATGTCGCCATAAGCCTCAAGCGGTTTACCCGAGGGCAGGCGAGCCACCTTATGCCCTCTGTTTAACCTTGCTTCGGATGGGGTTTACATAGCATTTCCTGTTACCAGGAAACCGGTGGTCTCTTACACCCCCTTTTCACCCTTACCGGAAACCGGCGGTTCTTTTCTGTTGCACTTTCCTGTGAGTCACCTCAACCTGACGTTATCAGGCATCCTGCTCTATGAAGCCCGGACTTTCCTCTCCTGCACTTGGCAGCAGCGACCATTCACCTTAGTTCCGTTAAAGTCTATCTTATGAAATTCTTTTTTGTCAAGAAAATCCATTTTCCCTAATACATTTTCCTTAATACAAATGTTGCAAATATTCTCCGGTTTCCCGGTTATACAGCATCTCTTCTTTCATGTTTCTATACTGCAAAGGACTTACCCCTATTTTCTGCCGAAAAATCTTGGAAAAGCTTAAAGGGTCATGATAGCCCACCATATAGGCAATTTCCGCTATGGACTTTCCGGTTCTCCGAAGCATAGCCTTGGCATTTTGCATCCGGATATAGAGTAAATATTCCTTGGGAGAGTAACCGGTATCTTTTTTAAAGCTGTTAAAAAGATGGGCGCGGTGGATTCCCATTTCCTTCGCTAAAGCAGTAATGGAGATATCTTCATGATAATGCTCATCCAGATAGGCTCTCACTCTGGCACTGTGACTGCCTAAATCCTTTAACGGTCCTCCCCAATGCGTTTCTTCCTGCTTTCCCCTGAGAAGATTGGCAAAAAACAAGTGCATATAGGCGCTTCTGGATAATTGCTCTTCAATGGTATAATCCTGTTTTTGTAATATTTTATTGATATACAACAATAGATTATCCATCTGATGCACGATTCCCACCGGTTTTTCCTTGCTAAAGCCGGCTTCGGTAAAAAAACTGTCCGCATCCACTCCCCGCACGCCAATCCAAAAATAAGACCAGGGTTCCGTTAAATCCGCCTCATACCAAGCTTCCATGTGGGGATATAAAAGAAAAGCATTTCCTTTGGATAAATGATAGTATTCTCCGTTAACGAATAATGTCCCTACACCGGAATAGACCACATGCAAAAGATACAAATTTCGCTTATTTGGTCCATAACGATGCCCCGGAACACAACGTTCTTTTCCGCAATACATCAGCTGTAGGTCGGAAGCCTTGTTTTCTGCATCCTGGAAATTATAGTAGCGTTGCTCTTCTCCCAAAAAACAGCCAAAGGGATCTTTTACAAAATCTACAGTTTGTCTTTCCATCTCAGTAAAAAGAGAGGGAGACCGGAATTAAGAAAAGAAAAGGGCTCTTCTCTTTGCTTTTCTCCATAGACTCTCCTCTCTCTACCTCCTATATTTATTTTTCTTTCTGCCTAAGACTTGGCATCAATCTTGAAAAGGATGGACGCAAAGTCTCCTCCCTTTCTACTTAAATCATCTCTGGAAATAGGAATTCCCACTTCCATAAGCTCACTTCCGTAAGCCAGATAATCCAAGCTCTTCTTTTCCAAATTAAAGGAAGCATGTAAAACAGGATTTTCCAACCTTTCCAAGCAGGGACTTAAATCAGCCTGTACTCTGTAAAGACGGTCCTCCTCCAAGCCCTTTAGCTTAAAACGAATCCAGGAAGCATTTACATGATTTAAGGTCTGGAAATACATAGCCAAAGCTTGATCCTTCTTAGGAGATACCACCATAAAGGCAGTTTCATTTCCCTTGAAAGGAGAACGAAGGCGATAAAAGTCTCCGTCGATCTGAATCAGCTTCCGATACTCCTTCATAAACTGAATCTGCTTCTTTACCTCTTCAATTTCCTTCTCCGGAAGAAGATTTAAATCCAGCTCATAACCGAAGGTTCCGAAGTAAGCCATATTGGCTCTGGTTTCCAATGGGGTATTTCTATAAAGCTGCTGGTTAGGTACCTGCGATACATGAGAACCGATACTGACAATGGGGTAAGCAATGGAGGTTCCGTACTGAATCTTTGCTCTCTCCGCCGCATCCGAGTCATCACTGCACCAGGTCTGGGGAGCATAATACATCAGTCCCGCATCATATCTGGCTCCGCCGCTGGCACAGGATTCAAAAAGCACATCAGGAAACTCCGTAGTCAGGCGATGATACAAATCATAGACTCCAAGAATATATCTATGCATCATCTCTCCCTGTCTTTCCGCATCCAGTGCGGCAGAATAGGGCTCGGACATATAGCGATTCATATCCCACTTAATATAGGAAATGGAGGATTCTCTAAGAATCTTTGCCATCTTTCCGTAAATATAGTCTACAACCTCTTTTCTGGAATAATCCAGTACGTGCTGGTGTCTGGCATGGCTTGGAAAACGTCCCGGAGTAGCAATCATCCAATCCGGATGAGCACGGTACAGGTCGGAATCCATGTTGACCATTTCCACTTCAAACCAAAGGCCGAACTTCAGTCCCAAAGCCTCTACCTTCTTGGACAGGCCTGCAATTCCCTGGGGAAGTTTTTCCAAGTTGGCATCCCAGTCCCCAAGGCCTCTGTAATCATCATTTCTCTTTCCAAACCAGCCGTCATCCAATACGAAAAGCTCCGCTCCCACTTCCTTTGCCTTCTTGGCAATGTGAAGAATCTTCTCCTCATTAAAGTCAAAGAAGGTAGCCTCCCAGTTATTTAAAAGAATCGGGCGTTCCTGATTCTTGTATTTTCCGTGCATAAGGCGGTTTTTAAAGAAACGGTGATAAACCTGACTTAAACCGTTCAAGCCATCCTCGGAATAGGCCATCACCACCTCCGGGCTTTGGAAGGACTCACCCTCGGAGAGGCAATAGGAGAAGTTCTGTGGATTAATTCCCAGCATTACTCTGGTCATATCAAAGGTGGATACCTCTACTTGAGAAAGGAAGTTTCCGCTGTAAACCAGATTAAAGCCGTAAACCTTTCCCTGATCCTCATTGGCATCCGGACGAAGCAGGGCAATAAAGGGGTTATGCTCCGCACCGGAACAGGTACCGTTTAAGCTTTGAATACCTTGAATCCCCATTTCCAGTTTTCTGGTTTTTACATAGCGCTCTCTTCCCCAAGCTCCCGCCAAATGAAGCATGGTAAAATCTTTATCCAAGAATTCCACACTCATACTGAGGGCCGCCTCTAAGTGGATTTTTTCCGCTCCCATTTGGGTAAAGCAAACATTTCGGCAAAGCACCGGATAGTCTCTATAAAGGGTATATTCCAAACGAAGCTCTGTCTCACTGACAGCATCTACCAGGAAAATATCCAAGGTCAAAGCTTCATCATCCGCCTCCACATAGGACATCGGTAAGGGCAGGTAGCTTGGCTTTCCCTTCTTGATTTCATAGCCCCGATAGCGGAAGTCGGATACCCTGCTGCCGTTTTCCTGCAAAATGGAAAAGGCAGGACTGCGATAGTCTCCTGTTCCGTAGGAAGGGTATTCCTGAGTAGCATATTGCATGGAAAGTGAGCCCGGCTCCGGAATGCAGACACTCATCTGAGAACGCTGAGCCTCTTCATGAAGGGAAGAAAAGCCTTCTCTGTCATGGATTCGCTTGCCATAATACAGATGCTCCAGCTGATTATTTTCCATTACCCGCATAAGGTAGGAAATCTTCTCGTTATATAAGTGAAAAACTCTTTCTTTTTCGTGAAAAACAATATCAAAAGCCATTCTACTCCTCCAATCCTAGAGCTTACCGCCACTGGTGGCAATTCCTTCAATGAATTGCTTCTGGAACAAAATATATAAAACGATCATCGGAACACAGGCAATTAGGGATGCCGCCATCAGTTCCGGGAATTTCATCACATACTGCCCCTGCATCTTTGCCAAAGCAGAGGATAAAACCAACATATCCTTATCCGTATTTACAATCATGGGCCACATCAAATCCTTATAGGCAAAGAGGGCTGTAAAAATTCCCAGTGCCACCATGGAAGAACGCATCAAAGGCATCATAACGAACAGGAAGGTTTGTCCGATATTACAGCCATCCAGTCTGGCAGCCTCCTCCAAATCCTTGGGAAGTCCCATAAAGCCCTGTCTTAAAAGGAAGGTTCCAAAGGCGGTAACCAGTCCCGGGAAAACCAAAGCAAAAATCGTATTTAACATTCCCATTTTGGAAACCATTAGATACTGGGGAATCAAAAAGACCTGATTAGGCACCATCATTTGGAATAAAACAAGGGAAAATGCCAGGTCTCTTCCCGGAAAACGGAGTCTGGCAAAGGCATAGCCCGCCATAGTTGCCGTTACCACCGCACAAAGCACTCTAAAGAAAATCAAAAGCAGGGTATTTCTATAGAGCAGAAGAAAATTCATATTGGCAATAACCGCCTTGAAGGCATCTGTTCGCCAAACCTTCGGGAAGATAATAAAAGGATTCACGGAGGTTGCCTCTGTAGTACTCTTAAAGGCTGTCAGTACCATCCAGAAAAAGGGAACCAACATGGTAATGGAAATCAATACCAGGGTAAGATGCACGACAAAACTACTGATTTTTCTATTTCTCTCTAAGCTATCCATAGGTACTCCTTTCTTAATTATAGTAAACCCACTTCTTCTGCCCGATCATCTGTAAAACCGTAACCAGTAAGGTCAGAAGGAGGAGCACCACCACAATGGTTGAACCATAACCGATGTTTTTATTCACAAAGGAATACTTATAGAAAAGATATACCAAAGACTGGGTTTTTCCCAGTGCCGGGTTGGTATTATCAATAACCATATAAATCAAGTCAAATACCTGTAAGCTGGCAATGACTCTGGTTACCAAAACGAAGAAAATCGTTGGTGAAAGCAAAGGCAGGGTAATGTTAAAGAAGCTGGAAATACCGGTTGCCCCGTCAATCTCCGCCGCTTCATAGTAGTCTCCCGGAATTTCCTGTAATCCAGCCAGGAAAAGTACCATGTTATAGCCTAAGATGGACCAAATACCGATTACCGCAACGCTGTAAACGGCAATACTCGGGCTACTTACCCAGTTAATTTTGCTATGAAAAATATGGTTTAACAAACCGAAGTCGGAATTGTATAACCAACGCCAAACCATGGCAATAGCAGCAGGAGCCGCCACCATAGGCAGGAAAATAATGGTTCTATACACCGATCTTCCCTTGATTTTCTTATTTAACAGCACTGCCAAAACCAGGGAAATAGCTATGGAGAAGGGGACTTCCACAATCGCATAACGCACCGTATTCAACAGGGCCTGCCAGATTTCCTTATCTGCAAAAACCTTCTGGTAATTTTGCAATCCAACAAAAATATTTCCTCTACCAAAGTCTCCCGTCTTAAAGAAGCTTTGATAAATGGTGTTGATAATAGGAATAATATTCAAAACCACTAAACCGATTATCGTTGGCAGGATAAATAACCAGCCCCAAATAAATTCGTTTTTCTCTCTACTGGTAAATGAAAATACTTTCTTTTCCTCTTCTACCATAGCTACTCCTTTTCTACTAAATACCGGACTTCAAAATTTGTTTTTGCAACATTTTATTTCCTTGCCTTATTTAGCGTTTTGAAAGCTTTCAAAAGCGCCGTGATAAATGCCGTAATAAATGCTGTTGTGAATGCTATTAAGAACGCTTTTTGAAAAGTTTTGATAAATACTGTTTTAAATGCTGATTCGCTCATTGTTTTATATTTACTTAGCATGCTCTTCAGCAAGCTTCTCATTCATCTGTGCCGCCATCTTTTTACAAGCTTCCTCCATCGTCAGCTCTCCCGTATATACCTTAGTAACCAACTCTGTATTGGCATCCTCCCAGGTTACTGTGCTTCTGGAGAAGGGAAGAATCTCCATATCTTCCATCATGTTGAGATAGGCCTGTAAATTAAAGGGCGCGCTCTTTGCCCATTCCTGAGAAGTACCCTTGTAAGCCGACATGGTAATGCCAAGCTCTGCCTGCTTTCTCTGTGCCTTTTCGGATCCCATGTATTCAATCAGTTTCCAAGCCTCTTCCTTATGCTTAGTATTAGCTGCCGCAGCCCATCCTAAACCATTGTAGATAGACACTCTTCTTCCGGTCACTTTATCCTTTGGAAGCTCTACGCAATCCGCATTAGCCAAGCTGAAATCATTCTTCTTATGTGCTGCAATCATCCAGGAACCCTGGGTAATCATTGCCACCTTACCGGACTGGAACAAAACATCTTCGGAATTTTCGGACATAGTCTCTGCGGAAGGAATCAAATCTTCCTTAATCCATGTCTCCAAAATCTGCATAGCTTCAATGCTCTTCGGATAGTCATAGCCGGATTTTGTCTTGTCATCATTTAGAATGTATCCGCCTCTGTCCAAAATCATATTGTAATAGCCTGCCTGATCATTGTTGGGCTTTAAGCAAAAACCATACTGAGAACCATCCGGCTTTTTTAGCTTTCTGGCAGCTTCCGTTAAGTCATCCCAGGTCCAATCGGCAGTTGGATAAGCTAAGCCTGCCTCATCAAACATTTTCTTATTGTACCAAAGAGCAATCGTATCGATATCCTTAGGTACTGCATAGTCCTTGCCCTCATAGCCGTAAAGACTCCAGATATCAGTGGGATAATTCTCTTTCTGAATCACTTCGGAATTCTTAATGTAATCCGTCAGATCCAGAAGCATCCCGTTACTCATGTACCGCTCTGATTCGTTAGAGTGCATCCAGAAAACATCCGGCAAAGATCCGCCCTGAGCAGCAGCTTCCATAGCAGTCCAGTAATCCGCCCAACGCACAACGGTAATCTTGGTTTTGATTCCTGTTTCCTTTGTAAAATCCGCCATGATTTCTTCCAGTCCGGGCTCCTGGTTGGTATCCCAGATGGATACGGAGAGAGTTACATCCGAACTCTTTTCTCCCTCTGCTTTCGCTGTTTCCTTAGCGCTCTCCCGGGCTGTTGTTCCGGCGCTCTCCGAAGAATTTCCCCCGGAGTTTTCCGTCTTCTGTCCACAGGACATCAAGCCTAAAAGGCTTAAGCCAAGTGCCAATGCGTACTTCCTTAACATACTTGCCTCCTTCTAAAAAAAGTGTAAAGGTAAGCAAACAGGTATTCCCAAGGAAACATCCCGGAAATTTTAGAAAAAGAGGCTGTAAAAAAAGAATTCTTCTCTCATCCCTTCTTTTTTCACAACCCCTCTTCTATACGCAATCGACCCTGGTACTTTTCTTTTAAACGAGTATCGCACACTACGCGTGCGATACTCGTTAAGAATCAAATTACTTCTGCTCTTCTGCAAGCTTTTCATTCATTTGCTTTGCCATCTGCTTACATGCTTCTTCCATGGTAAGCTCTCCGGTATAAACCTTGGTAATGATTTCATTATCTGCATTTTCCCAGCTTACAGTACTTCTGGAATAAGGACGAATTACCATGTCATCCATCATGTTCAGATAAGCCTGCAGGTTAAAGTTTGCACTCTTTACCCATGCATCGGAGGTTCCCTTGTAAGCGGACATGGTTACTCCAAGCTCAGCCTGCTTCTTCTGTGCCGGCTCAGAACCCAAATACTCAATCAGCTTCCATGCCTCTTCTGTATGCTTACCATTCTTTGCGGCAGCCCATCCCAAACCGTTGTATAAGGAAACTCTCTTACCTGTTTTAGCATCCTTGGGAAGCTCTACAATATCGGCATTCTGCGCTGTGTACTCATTAGCCTTGTAGCTGGCAATCATCCAAGAACCCTGAGGAACCATAGCTACCTTTCCGGACTGGAACAATACTTCCTCTCCGTTCTCGGACATCGTCTCAGCAGATGGCATCAAGCCTTCCTTAATCCAGGTATCTAAAATATTCATTCCTTCGATGGTCTTTGGATCATCCCATCCGGACTTCTTCTTATCATCACTGATAACATATCCGCCCTTATCATAAATCAGGTTATAATATCCTGCCTGATTGTTATCCATCTTCACTGCCAAACCGTACTGAGAGCCGTCAGACTTTGTCAGCTTTCTTGCGGTTTCCGTTAAATCATCCCAGGTCCAGTCGGATGTAGGATAAGGAACTCCCGCCTCGTCGAAAAGCTTTTTATTATACCAGATTGCAATGGTATCAATGTCCTTAGGAACTGCATAGTAATGGTCCTTGTAAGTATAAAGTCCCCAGATATCCTCCGGATAATTTTCCACTTTAATCTTATCGGAAGCCTTAATCTTATCCGTCAAATCCAAGAGCATATCATTACTCATATAACGCTCTGATTCATTAGAGTGCATCCAGAAAACATCCGGTAAAGATCCTCCCTGTGCTCCTGCCTCCAGCATGGTCCAGTACTCATTCCACTTTACAACGGAAATCTTAGTCTTGATTCCGGTCTCCTTAGTGAAATCATCTAAAATCTCCTTAATACCCGGTTCCTGGTTGGTATCCCAGATTGCTACGGAAAGCTCGTCAGAGGAAGCTCCCTGCTCACCGCTTCCGCTTGCTGTACTCTCGGAAGAAGAGCTCTTGCTTCCGCCGCAAGCAACCAATCCCAGGGCCATAAGCCCCATCACTACTGATACCGCTAAACTTCTTTTTTTCATCTTTTCCTCCTAAAGCGCAAGAGCCTCCGCACAAAAACCTTCCCGGAATCAGCTTCAAAAAAGCATACCCCTGTCGGTTTCGAAAAAATCTTTCTTCTCCGGCTTCGCTCTTGAAAACAATATTCTACCCCATATTATACTTCCGGCAGGAAAATATAATATGGAAAAATGTTGTGATAATACGGAAAAATGTTATGGAATTCTGTCATATTCTTTGCTACTGTCACAGCAAAGAATTTTCTTCTTTATCGGCAAAATGGCCGGACCATTCATGGACAATTTATCCACTCCCAAATGGAGAAAGAATGCCGTAAAATCCGGGTCAGCGGCAAATTCTCCACAGACTCCCACCGATATTCCCGCCTGCTTTCCCTTTTCCGCCACTTCTTTGATGGCTCTCAGAATAGCAGGATGCTTTTTATGATAAAAACTGTGTACCATGGCATTTTGTCTGTCTATCGCCAAAAGATACTGGGATAAGTCATTTGTACCGATAGAGAAAAAATCAACTTCTTTAGCCAAATCCTCCGCTATAAATACTGCTGCCGGAGTTTCTATCATCACCCCTAAGGGAATTCTTTCCGCCATGGGAATCCCTTGTTTTTCAAGCTCAGTCCTGCATTTATGGAATAAGGCTTTACTTTCTCTGACTTCTTCCAAACTGCTGATCATCGGAAGCATCACCGAAAGCTTACCGAAGGCGGAAGCCCGTAATAAGGCTCTTATTTGTGTACAGAACATCTCCTTTTCCATAAGGCAAAATCGAATGCCCCGAAGACCTAGAGCAGGATTTTCCTCCTTTGCACCGGCATGATAAGAAAGTACCTTGTCCGCTCCCAAATCACATGTTCGAATAATGACTTCTCTCCCTTTCATTTTCTCCAAGATTTCCCGATAGCTTTGAAACTGTGTTTCCTCGGAAGGAAGCTTGCCTTCCTCTAAAAATAAAAATTCTGTACGATACAGACCGATTCCTTCAGCACCGGATTTTAGGAGCTTTTTGGCATCTACCGGAGACGACATATTGCCATATAATTTCATGCGTTTTCCGTCCAAACTGACACATTCCTCATCTCTCAGTTTTTCAAGCTCTTGCAGTTCTTCTTTCTTTTTTTCCATAAGCTCCCGGTAATAAGCCAGCACTTCCTCCGTAGGAGAAAAATAAGCCACTGCTTTTTCACCGTCAATAATACAGTATTCTCCATCTTCTATGCCCTTCAGTCCCTTACATTGTACCAAAGCCGGAATTCCCAAGGATGCCGCCAGAATAGCTGTGTGACTTTGTAAGGATCCCTTCTCCGTAATAAATCCCAGAAGCTTATCTTTCGGAAAACGAATGGTATCCGAAGGCCCCAGGTCCTCTGCCAGTAAAACACAAGGCTCTTCCTTGGTAGCGACATCTTTTCCGCTTAATATAGAAAGCATCAAGTTCAGAATATCCTGCATATCCTCCGCACGTTCCCGAAAATATGGATCCTCCATACGACGAAAAAGCCTTTCTTGTTTGCTAAAGGCTTTTTTCACCGCATATTCCATTGTATGACCCTTTTGTACCAAGTTAAATACACTGTTTTGCAGAATTTCGTCGGAAAGCATTAACGCATGAACAGAAAATATCTTTGCATCTTCATTCTGCATCTCCAAAAGAGCCTTTTGATAATATTCTTCTTCCTTCGCTATCGACTTTAAAAAGGCTTCTTTTCCCCTCCTTTTTTCCTCCTCTATGCCTTCTTCGGATTTTTTCAGGTAGGAAAATTGAAGCTTCCTTTTAAAATGTACCGGTCCCATGGCAATGCCTGAAAAGGCGGAAAGTCCTTCCAGTATCTTCATAAACTTTCCTCTTTAGACAAAGGAGGTTTTCAACCACAAAAATCCATGGGCAGGAAGAACAAGGTCTCTTGCTTTACAGGACTTTCCGGAAAGTAGATCCACGTAATCCTCCACTTCGGACACATAGGCCACCTGCTCGGATCTAGCAAAGTTGTAGAAGCAAAGAATCTTTTCTCCCTCATAATATCTTCCAAAAGCAAGGACATGGATATTCTTTGTATCAATAATCCAAGTATCCGCCATGGTGGAAAATGCTTTATGCTTTCTTCTTAAATCCTCCAGCTCCTTCAAACCGGTGAAAATCTTTTCTTCTATACTGCCCTTTTTCTTTCTCTTCTCCGCCTTTTCCCATGGGAAATTTCCACGATGAAGATAACGGGAATCCACCTTCTTGATGTCATCCTCATGATAGCTGTAGTCATTTTCCTGTCCAATCTCATCTCCGGAATAAAGTACCGGTATACCGGACTGACTCAGCAAAAAGGCATGGAGCATTAAGTCAAGCTGCAAAGCCTCTTTGATTTTATGCTCATCCTTTTCATAGGCAGCCGCTTCCAATCCGCAAAGAGATGCGGTGGTACCGCAGAGTCTGGCGTCTCCCCGTACCGGATCATCATTGTACAGCTCTCCTCTTGCATCGGAATCCTCCGTAAAGCCTCTGAAATAAGCATTTAAAAAGGCTTTATGCGGAATCTCCGTAATGGAAAACTGCTCCAGGAAAGCGTAATCCAGTCCCCAACCGATATCATCATGACAACGAAGGTAATTCAGAAATACCATGTCCTTCGGAAGGGCAAAGACCTGTCCCAGCTGATGCTGCATCAAACGGGTATCCTGGGTAGCTACGGTATGCCAGGTAGATGCCATAGTGGTAACATTATACAGCATGTGACACTGGGGCTTCTCCAGACTTCCGAAGTAAGGAACTACCTTTTGAGGCTCCATTACCACTTCTCCCAAAAGCAATACACCGGGAGCCACTATTTCCATCGCCATACGGAAGATGCGAACTAATGTATGTACCTCCGGAAGGTTTCGACAGTTTGTACCCAGCTTTTTCCAAATATAAGGAACCGCATCCAGGCGGAAAACATCCGCTCCCTGATTACACAGGAAGAGCATATTTTCCAACATATCATTTAAAACCGTAGGATTCCCATAGTTCAAATCCCACTGATACGGATAAAAGGTAGTCATAACAACCTTTTTCGCTTCTTCACAATAGGTGAAATTACCGGGAGCGGACTCCGGAAAAACCTGAGGAACTGTACGTTCAAATTCATTGGGAAGCCCCCAGTCATTAAACATAAAGAAACGATCCTGAAATTCTTGTTCGCCGTTCTTGGCACGTTTTACCCACTCATGTTCCTCGGAGCAATGGTTCATGACAAAATCCAAACAAACACTGATTCCTTCTTCATGGCAGGCAGAACATAAACTCTTAAGATCATCCATAGTTCCCAATTCCGGTTGAACCTTGTGGAAATTGGATACCGCATACCCCCCGTCAGACTTTTCCTTTGGACTCTCCAGAATAGGCATCAAATGCATATAATTAAAGCCACATTCCTTAAGGTAAGGAATCCTTTTTTCCACGCCCTTTAAGTCTTTTCCGAAGCAATTGGTATATAAAAGAACTCCGATAAGGTTGTTTCCTTTAAACCACTGGGGCTTTCTCATTCTTTCTTGGTCTAATGCTCTAAGCTCAGGAGACCGTTCTCTGGCATATTTATCCAAAAGAGAAAGAAAATATTGAAAGGATTGTTCATTGCTTCTATACAGCTCATAATATAGCCATTTCAACTCATCCATATGGGTAGCCAGACGGTTCTGATAAGCCGTAATATAGTCATCCTGAACTTCCTCTACCGTATTCGTTACCTTCGTTTTCACTGCATTGGGCTCCAATGCTCTCAGCCTCTTTTCGGTGCATTCTTCTATCTTCATCTTATCTGTTTTATGCTCTTTGCTACCCGTTTCCTTTTTCTTCCCCATACTGATATCCCTTTCTATTATAGCTTTTCTAGAAGGTAAAGACTTGACCTCTCCAAGCGCTCATCTTCCAAGATGCCTGAAAAACTAACTCTTTTCTTCTTTGGAACATTTTCCTCATTATACCCTAAAGCAAAATAAGCAACAAGGAAAAGTGAAACAGAGGATACACTTTGTTTCTATTTAATAAAATAAAATATTCAACTTATACAAAAAGCATGGATAATCAAAAGAAAAAGGGAATAGACATTGCATTTTTGTCAAGCATTCTATACACTGAAGGGAAAAGAAATTGTAGAGTTTTCTGCATTCCATCATAAGCAAGGAAGCCGAAATTATATTCGGGTTTCTTGTTCAGAATTAAAGCGAGGTAAATATATGTATTACGGATCCCTAGAAGCCGGTGGAACTAAGATGATTTGTGCCGTTTGCGAGGAGAACGGAAAGATTATTGAGCAGGTTTCCATTCCCACCTTAAGCCCGGAGGAGACCATTCCTAAAATTATCGATTATTTTAAGGATAAAGACATTGTCGCCCTGGGTGTAGCCTGCTTCGGTCCCATCGATTTGCATAAAGATTCCAAAACCTATGGCTATATTACCAGTACCCCAAAGCTCAAGTGGCAGAACTATCCTCTGATTCCTACTTTACAGAAGGCTTTATCCATTCCCATGGGCTTTGACACGGATGTAAACGGTTCTCTTCTGGGAGAGATTTCCTTCGGTTCCAGTAAGGGGCTGGAAAATGCCATTTATATTACCATCGGTACCGGAATCGGCGGCGGCGTTATCAGTAATGGAAAATTACTGCACGGTATGTTACACCCGGAGCTCGGACATATGCTCTTGGTTCCCCATCCGAAGGATTCCTTTGCGGGAAACTGCCCCTTCCACAAGAATTGTTTTGAAGGTATGGCCTCAGGCCCTGCTCTTGAAAAAAGATACGGAAAGAAAGGCATTGAACTGGTAAATAAAAAAGAGGTTTGGGAAATTGAAGCCTACTACATCGGTCAGGCTCTATGTAATCTGATCTTAACCCTCAGTCCTGAAAGAATTATTCTGGGAGGCGGCGTAATGCATCAGGAACAGCTCTTCCCCTTAATTCGTAAGGAAGTAGCCACACAGTTAAATGACTATCTGAAAACCAAAGAATTAGCAGATTTGGATCATTATATTGTTCCTGCAAGTTTAAACGACAATCAGGGTATACTGGGTTGTTTACAGCTCGCCATCGATGCAAAGAAAGAAAGCAGCTTGAATTTAAGATAACAACATAGGGAAGTTTAGAACAATGAATGCGCAAAATGAAGCAATACCGGAAAACAAAAAAACCGACAGTAGGAAAGAGAAAGATCAAAGCAGATTAGCAAAGCTTGAAAAAGTAAAGGAGACCTATAAAAACGGTTTAAAATGGATTCTTCTGGGTATTCTTACCGGTGCTGTTGTAGGCAGTATTTCCGCCATTTTTGCCCATGGTATCGTACTGGCTTCCGCATTCCGGGTAAAGCACCCCCGGATTCTTTTTGCCCTTCCCTTTGCCGGACTTCTTTTGGTCTTCGCTTACAGCATTTTGTCCGATAAAAATAAAAAGGGTACCAATCTGGTGATTGAGTCGGTGCGAAGAGGAGAAAAGTT
>CAUUJL010000018.1:0-34342 GCA_963545375.1 uncultured Oribacterium sp. | reverse complement strand
ACTCCGTGCAAGCCTGCTCTTCCAGAACTACTTGCATAAAGAGGTCATCCATCAAAGTAAGAGAAGCAATGATTTTTTTCTTTTCTAGAGCATCCATCTTTTTTCTTGTTCTTTTAGAATTAGCTTTTAAACGACCGGATTTTTTAGCATTAGCATTAGTAGAATTTGTTTTTTTCATAAGACACCTGCAGAAAATCAGAATAATGGAATTGGAATAATAAAATTAAATGAAGAAGAAAATTTAATTTTTGAATAGATAAATTGAGATTGAATATAGAATATCGAAAAGACAAGTTTGGATTAGGATTTAGAGTGAAAATTAGTGATCTTATTATTTTCTATTTTACTACCGCCTCAGGAATTCTCCTATACTCCACATTCGGATAATATTCGTATATTGATAATATAGAAGTGTAGTTGGTTTAAGAGCAATACCCATTCTCACTTATACCTTTATCTAGAGAATAAGAATTATTGCTCGGCTCCGTGCGACAGGGTAATCTGAGCTCTCGGTACTTAATAAAAGTAAGTATAACGAAGCTTGCGTTTAGTACGCTAGTTAGGCAAAGTTAGCGGGAACGTGCCTTGTGGAGAAGAGAAGAGTGGGTAAACAGCACTTAAAGAGCTTTAGCTATTTTCAACAGGCTTTGCTAGCCTTAAAGTTGTTATAAAAAATGCCACTCACCCTACAGCCTTGTTTTTCAAGGCTGTAGGGTGAGTTTCGAGCAACATGTTATGTATTATAAGCCTCTATTTTCTACCAGTGGAGGAAATCTCCTATGCTCTACAGAAATAAAGTCAAAAAAAACTGATGTTTTTTGATACTAAATTAACTTAAAGACCAAACTCCTTTAGAATCTTTTCCCGATATTCTTCATCATAAGAAACTTTCTTAAGATCATCTACACGGCCTGCATCCAGAAGGCGGCCAACCAAAAGAGCTAGACGATTTTGTCCCTCCTCCAAGCCCTTTTCAAGACCTTGTTGTATTCCTTGTGCTAGACCTTTTTCTATGCCTTTCTCTATGCCTTCTTCCACTGCTTTTTTTCTATACTTCTCCAATAAGACATTCATCTTCTTTTCTCCTTCCCGATCTAATTTTCCTTCCTTTAATGAGGCTACTCTGTGAGACAAAACTTCAGACTGAATTTCTTTGGGATTGGCTTCTTTAAAATCCCTAGCCAATTTTCCTAATGTATTATCACTTTGTATTGCCGTATTGAAATAAAGGATATGGGAACCATCCTGAAATAAGCTACCGGACTTTCTGATAACTCTTTCGATCTGGTACAGTTGTTCTCCCTCTCCCAATACATCTTTATCTGTAATAAATATAACATAGCTTTCCGGTAATTTGGAAAACTTTTCTCCCTTCTTAAGGGTATGTGAGTCCATAAGAGCAGCATGATAACGAGCCCTTTTAGGAATTGCTCCGGCAGATGAATTTTGTACTTCGATGTTATAAAGCAAGCCTTTTTCATCGGTGCAAAGGCAGTCCAATACCAAAGCTCTTCCATGCAGATTTGGCAGCCTCTTTTGAAGCCTTTGTTCCTTTAACTTTAAGGAAGATTTGCCCAAAATCGTTTGCAGAATATACTCCGTGCAAGCCTGCTCTTCCAGAACTACTTGCATAAAGAGGTCATCCATCAAGGTTAGAGATGCAATGATTTTTTTCTTTTCTAGAGCATCCATCTTTTTTCTTGTACTCTTTAGATTAGCTTCTGAATAATCGATTGTTTTAGTATTAGACTTGGTAAAATTTGTTTTTTTCATAAGCCACCTGCTGAAAATAGAAATAATAGAAATAGATAAAGAAAAATTTATAGTCTTTAGAATAAATAAAAAAAATAGCGATATACGAATTAAAAATTTAATGTAGACTATTTAGAAAGTTGTGTGATTCATTGATTTATATTTTACAACGAGTTAAAGGAATCTCCTATACTCCACATTCGGATAATATCCGTATATGGATAATATAAAAGTATGGTTGATGAAATGGCACAGCACATCTTTCCCATGCCCATCCTCACCCTTCAACATATTCGTTAGCTTAGGAGCACTGCATATTCTCACCTTTTGGTATACCCTAAAACATAGGTGCACTGCATATCCACATCTTCGCCTATATCAAGAACTAAGGAGCACTGTCTACCCTTTAGCCACAAGGCAATCTGAGCCCCTCGGTACTTAACAAAAGCGAGCGAAGCGAAGCTTGCGTTTAGTACCGCTAGCCGGGCGAAGTTAGGGGAGCGTGCCTTGTGGCTAGAAGGTAGCTAGTGCTCCGAAGTTCTCTATATATGCAATGCCTTGTGTTTAGTATCGCTAGCCAGCCAAGCTTAGCGGATGCAGTTAAAATGTTCTAGTGCTCCGAAGCTCCGCATTTATGCAGTCCCCCTTGCTATTATCCATTTTCAAGTAGTTTAAATAGATTGAACCGCCCTACAACCTTGATTTGCAAGGGTGTAGAGCGGTTTTTATCAACACGTTTTGGCCTATAAGCCTCTATTCTATAAGCCCAATCGGAATAAGCTTAAATCCAAATTTTTAGAAAAAAAAAGAACCCCGAAGGGTTCTTTTTTTTATAAACAGGAATTACTCTGTGTAGTATGTCTTTGTTCCTACAGTAACAGCATTTGGATGATCCTGGCTGGAAACAGTGTAAAGCTTCTTCTCACTATTGTAAAGAACTACACCATTCTTATCAGTAGCATAGTAGATATCATTGCTGTCCTTTAAGTTGGTCTTGCTAGACTGTACAGAACCGTTTGTGTTAACCAATACCTGTCCTACAAGAGATCCGGTAGAGGAAGTGTTGTAGTACTTAACACCTGTATTGCTAGAATCTAACTTCTTCACGTCAGAGCTATCTACCTTAACTCCAGCATAGTTAGAATCATCGTTGTTAGCCTTAAGAATCATACCATTCTTAGCATACTTCTTAATCTTAGAAACATAATCATTTGCAGCCTCACCGCTGTTGTTGAAGTACATCTCGTAGGTATCATCATCGAAATCTACCTTCTGGTATCCGGTCTTTCTGGAACCGTCCTTCTCAGCATCACCGGAGAAGTAATATACCTTACCAGAGATATTCAGTCCTGCATAAGTTGCTCCATCAAGATCCTGGTAATCGTTGTCGCCTACTCCTGAAGCAGCGTCGAAGTTGTTACGTCCATTAGGAGAACTTACTAAACCGGAAACCATACGTCCGATCTCATCGAAGGCATATACCTTACCCTTAATCCTTCTAATCTTATCTTTTACAATCTTGCCGCTGTTATCTGCATACCACCAAGAAGCGGAATCATTCTCAAAATCCTTCTGATTATAGGACTCAGCCGGAACAGCCCAAATCCACTGATTCTTTCTAGCACCGCCATCGCCGTTTACATAAACGATGCTGTCGGTTGCCATTGGCTTAGCACTGAAAGAGCTTCCGGACATCTTGGTTGCTGTGGACCAATCCTCAATCATACGACCCTTCTCATCGAAGTAGTAGGTCTGTCCGTTGATGGTCTTCTTCTTGTCACGAGAAATCTTTCCGTTGTCATCGAAGTAGAACCAAGCAGTGCTGTCCTCACCATTGTCGTTTACAGTTAACTGTACCCAACCGTGCTGAGCAGAACCGTCATCATATCCGCCATAGTAGTACTTAGCAGTTGTCCAAGCGTCATCGCCATTTACAAGAGCGGACTCATCGCCTAACCAACCGTAAAGCATCTTACCTTCCTGATCGAAGAGATACTTCTTACCGTTGATGGTCTTGATATCGGAAATAGTAAGCTTATCGTTCCTATCTCTGTAAGCCTTACCGGTTGAATCGAAGTACATCCATCTCTTATCGTTTCCGTCCTCTGTGGACTCGTCGAAGGATACCCACTGGTTGGTAACCATAGCACCGTCGCCGTTTACGAAATAATAATCATCGTTGTTCTGAACAACTTCGTTCTTAGCCATGTTTCCGTCGGATCCAAGGTAGAACCAGTAGTCTCCGGACTTTCTCCAAGCATCAGCAACAGCATTTCCCTCGTTGTCAAGGTACTGCCACTCACCTGTGGAATTGTTCCAGCCTGCAGCAAAAGTTACTGCAGAAGCTCCAATAGCAAGTAAAGCTGTTGCAGATAAAGCTGCAACCAATTTTGTTTGCTTTCTCATAATTAATGCACTCTCCTTTTTCATTCATGGAAATAATAATCCAAGTTGCGTGACGATTATAACCCTTAATTCTCTTCCATTCAAGAGTTTTTCTAAAGAAATTCTATTTTTTCTTCATTTTTAGGGCTCGCCCCGTTACCTGTCCCACTATAAACGATGTTTTCCTCCTTGTCTATTACAAAGGAAAAACAAATGCTTACGAAGTTCTTAAGCTAATTCTTAATACTTTCCTAATCAATTCTTTTGTTTTATAGCCGTATGTCCCTGTTGTTATGGGATTTTCCATAATAGTATTTGTAGCGAATCATCACAACGGGGTTTTAAAGATTTTCTACTCCCCCAGCTTCACCAGTCTCTTTTCTTCAAAGGACTTCTTCATGGCGAAGCAGATTTCTGTTGCCCGGGTTCCGTCATATACGGAAAGATTAGGCTTTTTCTTTTCGATAATACACTGAATAAATTCCTGCATTTCTAAAAGATATGCCTCATCGAATCTTTCCGGGAAGCTTTCCACACATTCCTGTCTTGCTCCATAACGGTCATAAAGGATGGCCAGATTCTTCTCCGGCACGGGACTGATCCTGATGCTGCCTTCCGTTCCCACAATCTCTGTTTCAATATGATAGCCGTGAGCTGCGGTTCTTCCCACATGAAGCTCCGCAATTCCTCCATTTTCCAGCTGGAACAATGCCGCACCGGTTTCTGTATCATTGCAGGATAAAAATTCCGGATGCTTGAAATTTGCTCCCAGAGCATATACTTCCTTCACTTCACTTCCCAAGAACCAACGAATCAGATCCACATCATGGCTAGCCATATCAATAAATAGGCCTCCGCTGGTTGGGGCAAACTTGATAGCACCCTCTACAGCCGCCTCCGGATCGATTCCTGTTGCCTTTACCATATAGGGAGTTCCGATAGCACCCTCTTCAATCTTTTTCTTCGCGTAACTGTAAGAGGGATCAAAACGGCGCATAAAGCCTAAGAAAAACACCTGGTTCGGATGGGCTTCCACAGCCTTTTCCGCCTTCTTACATTCTTCCACATCCACCCCAAGAGGTTTTTCTGTAAAGACATGAAGGCCTTTAGCCAAGGCTTTTTCAATCTGGTCGCAGTGGCAGGGGCTGGAGCTTACGATAGCCACCGCATCCAGCTCTGCCTTCTCCAGCATTTCTTCATAAGACGTAAAAGTTTCTGAAACTTTCAGTTCTTCTTTAGCGTACTGCAGTTCTGCTTCCATAATGGAGCAGGCCGCCACCAGCTTCGCTCCCGGAATTTTAAAGGCAATGTTTCTTGCATGTACTTTTCCTAAGCGTCCCAGTCCTACGATACCTACTTTAATCTCGCTCATAGTTTTCTCCTATATTATATGTTTTCCATTTTGTTTCCGTATAAAAGTTGCGGATTTGTTCCCTAACAGTGGAGTTATTCTTGCCCACATTTTTTAGGAACAAATCCGCCTTAGATTCCTTTTGGGCTATTGCGTTTATTGAATCAATAGACCAACTATGAAATTATTTTAATTTCTTTTTCCGTCTTTATTTCTTTTTCTTCTGCATTCTCTCTCTTGTCACGTCAAGAAGTACGGCTCCAATGATTACCAGACCAAGCACCAGGTTCTGCCAAGCGGAGGGTACGGAAAGCAGGGTGAATCCATTTCTGAGTACCGCAATGATTAATGCGCCCAGCATGGTTCCCACCATAGTTCCTTTTCCTCCCATGAAGGATGCACCACCGATAATGCAGGCTGCGATAGCATCGGTATCGTAAGGCTGGATAGCATTTGCACCGTTGGAGATTCCGGAACGACCGATGGATACGATCCCTGCAAAGCCTGCCATAAAACCGGAAAGCACGTAGCAGAAGGTTAATACATTGTCCGCATTGATACCGGAAAGACGAGTAGCCTCCATGTTTCCTCCGGCACAATAGATGGAACGTCCCAAGGCAGTTTTGGTAAGAAGGATATGCATCAGGATATAAATCGCGATAACCACTACGAAGCTGATGGGGAATCCTCCTAAGATGGTGGCACTTCCCAGTACCATGATGCCTTCTGCACCGGTGTTTGAGAAGCTGATCATCTGAGAAGAGGTGATAATTAATGCCGCACCCCAAAGCACGTTCTTCATACCCAGAGTAGATACGAAGGGGTGGGGAAGGTGAAGTCTGGTAAGAAGAAGACCGTTAATCAGTCCAACCACACCGCCTACCACAAGCACTGCCAGGAATAAGAAAACCGGATTGGTAATGCCCATCTTTACCATAGCTCCTGCCACGCAGGCTCCAAAGGTTGCAGTAGCGCCAACGGAAAGGTCGATTCCTGCGGTAATCAGGGTAAGCAGCATTCCGGTGGAAAGCAGGGCGTTAAAGGAGGTCTGCTTTAAGATAGACATCAAATTCGCCTTATCCAAGAAGTTGGGAGAAGCCAATGCCAATGCGATACACAGAATAATCAGTGCCGCAAATGTTCCAATATAATTACTTAAATTTCCTAATTTTGATTTTTGCATCTTATACCTCCCAAGCTGCCTTCATCACGGATTCCTGATTGAAAGCATCTGTACTTCTTGACATTTCTCCGGTGATTCTTCCTTCGCGCATTACCAGTACCCTGTCACTCATCCCAAGGATTTCCGGCATTTCGGAAGACACCATGATGACACATTTTCCCTCTTTTACCAAACGGTTAATGACCTGATATACCTCGACCTTGGCTCCTACGTCGATTCCTCTGGTAGGCTCATCCAAGATATAGATGTCCGCATTGGTATTTAACCACTTTCCGATAACCACCTTCTGCTGGTTTCCGCCGGAAAGCTGTCCTACCCTTTCTTCCTGGCTGGGGCACTTAATACTTAACTCATTAATTCTGCCCTCTCCCATCGTATCCATATCCTTCTGGCTCAAGAACAATCCCTTCTGATAGCCCTTCAAATTCGCTAAAATCAGATTGTTCTGGATAGACTCATTGAGAATCAGTCCTTGTCCCTTACGGTCCTCGGTCAAGAAAGCAATCTTTGCCCGGATGGCATCCTTAGGATTCTTAATGTCTACCTTCTCCCCGCGGATATAGATTTCTCCTCCGTCAATGGGATCCGCTCCGAAGATGGCTCTCATGGTTTCCGTTCTTCCCGCACCTACCAGTCCGGAAAATCCCAGTACTTCCCCGCCGTAAGCCTTAAAGGATACATTGTGGAGCACGCCCTTACGGTGAAGATTCTTTACTTCCAATAAGGGCTTTTCGGAACGCACGCCTGCTTCCTTCGGGAATTGGTTATCCAGAGAACGTCCTACCATGGCTTTAATCAGGCTGTCATTGTCCCAATCCGCCACGTCCTTGGTATCGATGTATTCTCCGTCACGGATAACGGTAATCCGGTCGCAGAGCTGGAACAGTTCTTCCAGCTTATGGGATACGAAGATGATGCCGATTCCCTGCTCCCGTAAATCTCTACAGATTTTTAAAAGCTCTTCCACCTCTTTTTCCGATAAGGAAGAGGTAGGCTCATCCATGATGATGCACTTGGCATTGGCCAGAAGCGCCTTGGAGATTTCAATCATCTGCTGAACACCCATACCATAGTGTCCTGCCGGCTTCCGCACATCTACGTCCAATCCCAACTTCTTCATCATGTCCTGGGCTATCTGGTGCATTTTTCCATAGTCCAGTAATGGCCCTTTATGAATCCACTTGTTGATAAACATATTGTCGGTTACCGAAAGCAGCTTCTCAATATTCAGTTCTTGATACACGCAGGATATTCCCGCAGAAATGGCCTGTTGTGGAGTTTTAAATTGTCTTTCCTGTCCTTCTACGATGATCTGCCCCTCATCCGGATGGTATACCCCAGTTAATACTTTAATCAGCGTAGACTTTCCTGCTCCATTCTCTCCGATCAATCCTAAAATCTCGCCTTTACGTACATCTAACTGCATCTTGCTTAGCGCAACCACACCGGGGAAGGTCTTGCGTACATCCTTTAGTTGTACAATACTTTCCTTCATGCTTTCCCCTTTATTTTACTCTTGTGTATAGTGCCTGTTATGATTTTCACAAAATCAGATTTGAAAAAAATTTCTTTTTTATCTTCTTTCAAGAAAAGGGATGTTTTCTTATGAGGAGAAACATCCCTTTGTTGTGCTTAGATTCACTTTGCTCGGAAGCATCCGCTATCTTCCGACTTATTTGCTTTTCAAAGCTTAGATTACTTTCCTAAGTAAGAGTTCAGATCATCCAATCTCTTCTGCGCGTTTTCCTTTGTGATGATGGAAACGCCGGAGTTGATGAACTCTGGAAGCTCTGTTCCGTTTAACTTTGCAACAGTTGCTGCTACAGACTTGTATCCCATGTCATAAGCTTCCTGTGCAACGGACATGGACTCTGTTCCGTCAAGGATAGCTTCACATGCAGACTTGATTCCGTCGAAGCCCATGAAAATGGTGTTCTTGTATGCTTCATTTCCCTTTGCCGCTCTTGCAGCTGCGATAGCCATGTCGTCATTGTTACAAGCGATGATAGCGATTCCTTCAGGGTGGTTCTGCATAATAGCTTCCATAGAAGTTACAGCCTTATCTGCTACTGCGTCTGCATACTGGATTTCCTTCTCCAGGAACTCTCCGCCTGCTTCGTTGATACCTTCCTGATATCCCTTCAGTCTTGCAGTTGCTGTTCCGTCTCCCTGTACTCCGGAAATGGAGATAGCCTTAATCTCTGTCCAGCCTCTCTTCTTAGCTTCCTCAACGGCAGCCTTTCCGCCTTCCTTTGCTGCAGTGTCGTTGGATGTTCCTACGAAGGATAAAACTTCCTTAGCGTCGATATTGGTATCTACTGCTACGATTGGCTTGGTCTGTCCTGCGATAAGAGTCTTTACAAGGTCAGCCTGTAATGGAGCAATAACATATCCGTCATAGCTTCCGGAGTTTAAGTCGGTCTCGATCATGTTCTGCTGCTCGTCATAAGCAGTCTCGGAGCTTGCACCCTTAACCTCAACCTTAACATTTGGGTGATCCTTCTCAAATGCCTTTGCTCCTGCTACCACATAGCTCCAGTACTCGGAGGAGGTGGTCTTTAAGATTACGTCAATCTTGTAATCTCCTTCGAAGCTTGCTCCGGCTAATGGATCCTCGGAAGAATCGGACTTAGCCTCAGCCTTCTCCTCGGTCTTACCCTCCTTAGCTTCCTCAGACTTAGCCTCTCCGGACTTAGCCTCTTCGGACTTTGCCTCGGTTCCTGCATTTTCTGTCTTGGTCTCAGTCTTGTCACATCCTGTAAGAGCGAAGGAAAGAGCAGATGCTGCCATTAAAACTACAAGTGCTTTTTTAAACATTTTGATTACCTCTCTTATAAAATGGATTTTTGTTCCTCTTGGAACGGGTTATTTTATCGATCAAGAACATTTCTCTTCTATATAGAAGAATTCCGCTCTTAGATTTCACTAAGTTGTACAGGGCGCTTCTCTAACAGAGACTTTCTTGCTGCCATAGCCACGCGTACGGATTCCAAACCGTCCTTACCGCCTACAGGCACTTCCTTGCCCTCTAATACTGCATCTACGAAGTCCTCCATTTCCGCAATAAAGGCATCGTTATATCTCTCTAAGAAGAACCATGTGGGCTTTGCTCCCTCCACACCGGATGCAGTGCTGATATAAGCTTCATTTTCCAGATTGTTGTTGTCCTGTACACAGCCCTTTTCGCAATGTACTTCCACTCTCTGGTCATAACCGTAGGGAGCCTGACGGCAGTTGTCGATTACGCCGATGGCACCGTTGGCAAACTTCAAGGTTACAATAGCGGTATCCACATCGTCATACTTTGCAAAATCAGGATTTACCAGGCAAGCGCCTACGGTATTTACCTCGGTAATGTCAGATCCTGCAAGGTAACGAACCATGTCGAAGTCGTGAATCATCATATCCATGAAGATTCCGCCGGATACTGCCACATAGGACATAGGTGGTGCTTCAGGGTCTCTGGAGCAAACCTTTACCACATAGGGCTTTCCTAACTGTCCGGAAGCTACCACATCTCTTACCTTCTTGTGAGAACGGTCGAAGCGGCGAACGAATCCAAGCTGCAACTTCACTCCCGCCTTCTCAACCTCAGCCAAAGCCTCCTTAATCTTATCCAAGTCGGTGTGGATTGGCTTCTCACAGAAAATCTGCTTTCCTGCTCTTGCGGACTGGATAATGAAATCTGCGTGGGTGTCAGTGGAAGAACAAATCAAAACTGCCTCTACCTCTTTGTTCTCAAAAACATCCTTAGGATCCTTGCTGCAGTTTGTGATACCGATGCCCTTAGCCCAGGCTTCCATCTCTTCGTTTAAGAAGGGGTCTACTGCCACAATGATTTCCGCATTGGGGAGACTGTTTTGGATGTTCATGGCATGAAGCTTTCCGATTCTGCCCATTCCCAAAAGTCCCATTTTTACTGTTTTTCCCATAATTCCTCCTTTTGTATTTTTACTCCGCTTTCCTTCTTCGGAGTTTTTTACTTCTTTTGTGTTTTACTGCTTTACATTTTTCTCTATAGATTTACTTCGACAAGCTTGTTCCCGACTTATAGTCCGGTCTTCTCGTGAATGTACTTTCTGGCCTTGATAGCGTACTCTAACGGATTTGCCTTTGCAGGATCCTGCTCAGCCTCTACCAGTACCCAACCTTCATAGCCGGATTCTTCGATAATCTTGAACAATGGAGCAAAGTCCACATCGCCGTCGCCGGGAACGGTAAAGCAGCCTTCTCTTACGCTCTTTAAGAAGCTCCAATGGTTCTTTCTGGACTCCTCTACCACAGCCTTTCTTAAATCCTTTAAGTGAATGTGGCGAACTCTGGAGATATACTTCTTTAAAACTTTCTCAGGGTCAATGCCCGCAAAGGAGCAGTGTCCGCTGTCAAAAAGCAGGAATACGTACTCGGGATCCACTTCCGCCATAAAACGGTCAATTTCTTCCTCTGTCTGTACTACGGTTCCCATGTGGTGATGGAAGGTAAGAATCATGCCCTCTTCCTTGGCAATCTTACCCAGCTTGTTTAAGCCCTCGGTAAGCTTCTTCCACTCCTCATCATTCATCACATACTTGCCTTCCAAAATAGGCTGATCCAGCTTTCCCTGGGTGCTGTAGCTTTGCTCGGAAACACCGATTCTCTTTGCGCCAACAGCCTTTAAGAATGCCAACTCCTTACGGAAAGCCTCTTCTGTCTCCTCGTAGGGCTTGGAAATCAGGAAGGAGGAGAACCAACGGTTACAGATGGTTAAGCCTCTTAAGTCCAAAGCCTTCTTCAGCTCTACAGGATCTGTAGGATAGTGACTTCCTACCTCTGTTCCGGAAAATCCTGCCAAAGCCATTTCGGAAACGGTCTGCTGAAAGGTATTTTCCTTTCCCAAATCCGGCATATCATCATTGGTCCAACCGATGGGGGCAATACCCAGAGAAATTTTTTCCTTGTTTAACATAGTTTGCTCCTTTTTCTCAACTCTCGCAGCAATGCTGCTTTTATTTTCTACAAGAGGATGAGCTTCTGTTTCCTTCCTCTTGCTTAAAACTTTGCATCATGTAACCAGGTGTAGCGCTCATCCTCACAACGGTCTGTCTGGTTCCAGGGCTTTCCTGGCAAATGCCGAATCATCCAGCAGGTATACATCAAAAATCCCGGTGCTACCGCCTGGGGATGTAAGCATCCTCCGGGGATTGCGGAAAAGCTTCCGTCTACGGATTTGAAAACCTCGTCTCCTACGAAGCTGGCACCAAAGCCCTCCGGTCTGTCAAACTTAAAGTAATAGCACTCCGGCTGATCGTGTCTATGGGGCAGGTAGCCGGACCAGTTTCCTCTGTCATTTAAGACCTCTCCCAAAACCATATTGGAAAGGGGGGCAATTTCGTGGTCGAAAATGGTGTTTACCTGACGGTTGGCTACATTTCCAAACTTTCCCTTTGCGCCGGAGTAAATCCATGGCGCATCCTTTGGCTCATAAAACTCTGTGGGAAAATCCTTTTCATTTTCCGTACACTGCACAAGAATTTCACTGTCCTCCAGAGCCTTTATCAAAACTTCTTTTCCCTTGGAAAGATGCACCGCATAGGGGCCTTCTGTGAAGACATCCTTTCTACTTCCTTCTTTTTCTAAGCCTTCATAGACAAACTTGATTTTTCCGGAAAGCAGTAAAACGGCAAACTCTTCCTTTTCCTTGGAAAAGCGTCTTTCCTCTCCCTTTTTCATCCGATATACCCGGATGTCCATCAGCATATCCCGGTATTCATTTTCATAGGTGCAAAGAATCTGCTCCCCTTCTGCACTGAACTCCGGATATCCAAATACTTTTTTCTCCATATTTCCTGACTTTCTCTAGTACTTTCTAGCCTCTTCTCTGTGACGAATCACTTCTTCGTAAGCTTCCTTTACAGATGCCTTCTCGGAAACCGCAGCCATTCCCACATCCCACCAAGCTTCATAGCCGTTGGTCATGGTCTTGGGAATTACCTTTAAGTCAAAGAGACAAGTTCTATCCTGCTTCTTCGCATCCTCTAAGGCCTCTTCCAATTCTTTCACAGTCTTACAGGTATAGGTCTTTAAGCCGTAGCCCTCTCCCACCTTGGCATAGTCCACAAGAATCAACTCCCCTTCAGGCTTCTGTCCTGTGGTATAGCGGAATTCTGTAGCGATACTGCCTACACCGTGGGTCATCTCCAGGTTATTGATGCAGCCGAATCCGCAGTTGTCAAAGACAAGGATATTCACCTTCTTCTTTTCCTGCACGATGGTCATAATCTCGGAGTGAAGCATCTGGAAGGAGCCGTCTCCCACCACTGCATAAACTTCCTTCTCCGGCTCTGCCATCTTTACCCCAAGGGTTGCCGCTACTTCGTAGCCCATGCAGGAGTAGCCGTACTCTGCGTGATAAGCGTAGCGGGAATCTGTTGTCCACAGTCTCTGCATACAGCTGGGAAGGGATCCTCCGGCGGTGATTACGATACCGTCTGCCGGCATCTTTCTCCGAAGAGCGGCGATTGCTGCGGTCTGGGTAAGATAGCCCTGTGTCTTTTCCACAAACTCCGGAATGGTTCTTGGGTCTCTTTCCTCGATCAAAGGCTCGAAGCCCTCTTCCTTATAGGCATATTCTGCCAAACGCTTATATTCCTTATCCCATTCCGCCTTACAGCTTTCGATTTCTCCCTTGTAAGCGGAACGGTAATTCTTTTCTCTTAATGCCTTTGCCAGTTCTTCCAAAGTAGCCTTGGCATCTCCCACCGCCTTAATAGCATCCATCTTATAAGCATGGTAGCGGTTGTTGTTAATGGTAAGAACCTGCACGCCCTCTTCTCTGAAGAGCCACTTGGAGCCGGTGGTAAAGTCGGATAAACGAGAACCGATAGCCAGTACAGTGTCCGCTTCTTTGGCAATGCGGTTTGCCGCCAAGGTTCCGGTAACGCCAATTCCTCCTAAGCAATACGGATCACTGGAGTGGCAAGCGCTCTTTCCGGCCTGCGTCTCTCCGAAAGGAATGTTGAACTCCTTACAGAAGGCTTCCACAGCCTCTCCGGCCTCACTGTACTTTACGCCTCCTCCTACAACGATAAGAGGTTTCTTGCTCTTAGAAAGGGCATCTGCCAAATCCTGCACTTCTTCCTTCGCAGCAGATACTCTGCTGATTCTGTGTACTCTCTTTTGGAAGAAATACTCCGGGTAATCGTAGGCCTCTCCTTCCACATCCTGGCAAAGACCGATAGCCACCGCTCCGCACTCGGAAGGATCGGTAAGGACTCTCATGGCCTGAATCAGGGCGGACATAATCATTTCCGGTCTGGTAATTCTGTCCCAATATTTGCAAAGTGGCTTAAAAGCATCATTGGTGGTAACCGCAAGACTGTTAAGGTTCTCCAGCTGCTGTAAAACCGGATCCGGCTGTCTGGAAGCAAAGGTGTCTGCCGGGAAAAGTAGCAATGGAATGTTGTTTACCGTTGCGGTAGCTGCTGCCACCAACATATTGGCGGAACCGGGACCTACAGAGGAAGTACAGGGAATAATCTTTCTACGATTATGCTGCTTAGCAAAGGCGATAGCCGCATGGCACATTCCCTGCTCATTTCTTCCCTGCATTACATGAAGGCTTCCGGGATTCTCATCCAAAGCCTGACCGATTCCTAAAGCAATGCCGTGACCGAAGATGGTGAAAAAGCCTTCTACAAACTTGGTCTCTTTTCCGTCAAAGCACACATACTGCTGATCCAAAAACTTTACAATGGCCTGAGCCACCGTTAAACGAATTGTCTTCTCCATTTTCCACTCCTATACTCTGGCAATCATCTCTCCGTACTGTTCTTTTTCTTCCTTAATGAAGGCCTGAAGCTCTTCCGTTGTGGGAAGGTCTACGGAACAGTTGTTGGAGCGAACCATCATTGCCGCCTCTGCAGAACCGTTTTCCAAACAAACAATCATCTCTTCTCCTTTAAATAAAGAAGATAAAAATGCTGCATTGTAGCCGTCTCCGCCGCCAAAGCCCTTTCTGGCCTCTACCGGGAATGGCTTAATGCTGTAGGCTTTTCCGTCCTTGGTATAGGCTGTGGAGCCCTTCATACCATGCTTGATAACCAAAATCGTGGCATTCTGAGAGAACCAGTACTTTGCACTTTCCTCATCGCTCATGCCCTTTTGGATGAATTGCTCTGTTAAGTCGAATTCCTCCCTGGAGCCGATAATCAAGTCCGCTTCCTTCGCCACCTGTGCATAGTAGATGCCGATTTCATCCTGATTCTTCCAGTTGTAGGCACGGTAGTCGATATCGAAAATGAGCTTTACGCCATTTTTCTTTGCCAACATTACAGCCTTTAAGGCTGCCTCTCTGGAGGGGCTTTCCGCCAGTGCGGTTCCGGAAATCAAAATCGCCTTTGCTTTCTTGATATATTCCTCATCAATATGCTCTACGGAAAGAGATAAGTCCGCCGCCTGATTTCTATACATCAGGATGGAGCTTTCCGACTTGGAACGCATCTCCGTGAAGGTAAGTCCAAGCTTCTCCCCATGCTGTGCCCGCACAATGTGACTGGTATCCACTCCCTTTTCAGAAAGGAAGTTAATCACAAAATCCCCAAACTGATCATCGGATACGCAGGAGAAAAATCCCGCCTTTAGGCCATGCTTCTGTACACCCAACGCGGAGTTTGCAGGACTGCCTCCAACGAACATTTCAAAAAAATGCACCTTTTCCAAGGGCTTAAACTCTTCCTTTACTTCCTTGGAATAAGCCGGATTGAAATCAATGGCTACTCTTCCTAAAAAGATAATATCCAGTTCCTTACTCTGATCTAATGAAAACAGTTCCATTTTTTCTCCTCCGAAAATCCTATTCTTTTCCTGCAAACACCAGAATATGATGTCTTGCCGTCTTTTCTACTTCTTCAACCGCTCTTTTACTCATCTTATAGAAGTCTCCCTTGGGATTCTCCTCACAATACTCTTTACAAGCCCTTACCACTGCCGCCGCCAGTGCTGTTGCAATGTTGATTTTCTGAATGCCCAGGTGACTGGCTCTTTGGAAGTCTTCATCGGAAATCCCTGAACCTCCGTGAAGTACCAAAAATTGTTTCGGTAAGGCCTGATGAATTTCTTCCAAAATATCGAATCGAAGCTTCGGTTCTCCGTCATAGTTACCGTGCTTGTTTCCAATGGCAATGGCCAAAGCCGTAACTCCTGTCTCTTGACAAAAGCGAAGGGCATCCTCCTTCTTGGTATAGGCCACGCCGTGATCCACACCGCCGCCTTCTCCCTTTCCTACTAATCCAAGTTCCGCTTCCACATCCGCATCATAGTTTTTCGCCATTTCGATTACTTTTTTAGTATTAGCGATATTTTCCTCTATCGGAAGGAGGGAGCCGTCATACATGACGGAAGTAAATCCCATCTGAAGAGCCTTCTCAATGGTTTCAAAGGTCAAGCCGTGGTCCAAATGCACTGCAATATCTATAGAAGAATTCTTCGCCGCCGATAGCATCATGGGTCCCATCAGTTCCAGGGGAGCCGTTCCGAATCTCGCCTCCGCAAGCTGCAAAATCACCGGAATCTTCAGTTCCTCTACAGCCGCCATCACGCCCATCAGACTTTCCATGCTATAAACGCTCAGAGAGGCACAGGCTCTGTTCTCTTTTCTTGCATTTTCCAGCAACTTACTCATCTTTACCAGTGGCATTTTACTTTCCCCCTTAACTACCTAAGACTTCCTCACTAATTATGAAAAATATTATCAATTCATTGCTTTTATGTCAATACAATTTGCAAATTATGGTTAATTTCTACCTATTTGTGGGTAAGTTTTTGTAAAATCTAGCAGATAAGCTTTGCGGGTTTCATAAAATTTACAAGTCAATATAAAAAGGAACTTGCTCATTCTGTTTTTTTAAGTAAAACACAGAACGAAAAGTCCCTTTTAAATAAATCTTTCCCTAAATATCAACGTTTAACTTGGCGTCTATTCTCTATAGATTATCCTTTACCGTCTATAAACTGTAGTCTATCGCCTATAACACGTAGCAATTTATCTGTGAAATGCCGTCCACTATTAATACTGTTAATAAAGAAGCTTTACATGATTCTTGCCTAACACTTCTATATAGTCCTCCGGAGGACAGGTATCCGTTACCAAACAATCAAAGTCCTGGAAATCGCCAAAGGTATAAAGGGCAGTTTTTCCGAACTTGGAATGATCCACCATCAGATTCTTAACTCCGGAGCGTTCCAAAACTTCTTTTTTTATGCTGTATTCATACGCGGAGGCGTTGGTCATGCCCTTCTGTAAAGACACTCCGGTAGCCGCCATAAAAGCCTGATCAATATTATAAATCCGAAGTTGATCCACTGTCTCCAGCCCCACAAAGGACATTGTCTCCCGTCTAAGGCTTCCCGGCAGCATCAAGAGCTGCAGTTTCGGGTAGTCCTTTGCCATGTAGGCTACTCTTAAGCTGTTGGTGATAATCATACAAGAAACATGACCGATATACTTCACCAGATTCACACAGGAGCTTCCGGTATCAATAAAGATGGTATCCCCCTCCTTTACCAGTCCCCCGGCCAATTGACAAATCTTTTCTTTCTCTTCCTTATGGCTGATATTTCTTTCGGAAAATGCGGATAACTCTACTTCCTTCCCTGCATTTTCCTTGGCCTTTACTCCGCCGTATACCTTTTTAATATTTCCCCGCAAAAGTAATTCGTCTATATCTCTTCGCACTGTATTTTTGGAAATTCGATATTTTTCGCAGAGCTCATCCAAGCTGCTGTCCTTCTGCGCCAAAATATATTCTTCCATATCATCCAAACGTTTATCTCTCATGCTTTTTCTCCGTCTCGCCCTTTCTCCCCTTCATTTCCATCATTATACACATTCCCTTTACTTTTTCATGCATTTTTTGGTAAATTTCAAGTTACTCCTTGACATATACCATAGATATGCTAACATTATACTCAACATTTACCCATTTTTCAAGAATGTTTACAAAGGAGGAGTAACATGGGAGTAAAAAGAATGAACTATTGCATCAACGGTGAGTGGGTTCCCTCTAAGACGGATAAATATATGCCTATTACGGATTCCAGTACCGGAGAAGTAATTGCTGAGGTACCAAGCTGTACTAAGGAAGAGGTTTTGGCTGCAATTGCCTCTGCCCAGGAAGCTTTTCCTGCTTGGAGCGCAATGTCTATTTCCAAGAGAACCCAGTATATGTTTACCTGGAGAGATGTTCTGATTAAGCATAAGGAAGAGCTGTCTCAGCTTTGTGCCAAGGAGCTTGGAAAGACCATCGGTGAGGCTAGAGGAGATGTACAGAAGGCTATTGAGCCTACAGAGCTGGCTTGCGCTATTCCTGACCTTCTGCAGGGCGAAACCTCTATGAATGTAACCACCGGTTACGACACAGCTACTTATAAAGCACCTCTTGGCGTAGTTGCCGGCATTGTTCCCATGAACTTCCCTGCTATGATTCCTTGGGGTTGGATGGTTCCCGTGGCTATTGCTACCGGAAACACCGTTGTATTGAAGGCTAACAGCCAGACTCCTCTTACTTCTATGAGAATTCTGGAGCTTTTCTATGAGGAAGCACATTTCCCAAAGGGTGTTGTAAACTTAGTAACCTGCGGAAGACAAGAGGCGGATATCCTTTTAAAGGATGAGCGCATTAAGGCCGTTACCTTCGTAGGAACCACCAAGGTTGGTAAGGAAGTATATTCCGTTGCTGCCGCTCACGGAAAGCGTGTTCAGTCTCAGACAGAGGCAAAGAACCATGCTCTTCTCTTAGAGGATGCTGATTTAGAGAGTGCAACCAATGCAATTGTCAACTCTACCTACGGATGTGCGGGAATGCGTTGTATGGCTCTTCCTGTAATTGTAGTTCAGGATAGCATTGCCGATAAGTTTGTAGCTCTCTTAAAGCAGAAAGCACAGGCTATGAAGATTGGTGCCGCTTATGATGAGGATACCAAGTTAGGACCTGTTGTTTCCGCAAAACATAAGGAAAGCGTATTGAACTGGATTCAGAAGGGTATTGATGAAGGTGCTGAGCTTGTATTGGATGGTAGAGACGTGAAGGTTCCCGGCTTAGAGAACGGATTCTTCGTTGGACCAACAATCTTCGACCATGTTACTAAGGATATGAGCATCGGTGATTGCGAAATCTTTGGGCCGGTTACTTGTATCAAGAGAGTGAAGAACTATGAAGAGGGTATCGCTATCATGAATGCAAACCCCTTCGCTAACGGTTCTGCAATCTTCACCCAGAGCGGATACTATGCAAGACGTTTCGCTATGGAGACGGATGGAGGAATGGTAGGAATCAATGTAGGAATTCCTGTTCCAACAGCTTACTTCCCATTCTCCGGAAACAAGGATTCCTTCTTCGGAGACCTTCACGTTCTTGGAAGAGACGGCGTTCGCTTCTTTACCAGAGCAAAGACTGTAACCACACACTGGTTCGATGAGAAGTCCGCGCACAGAGAAGTAGGAACATGGGAAGGAAGTACTGATGTTTAATCCGAAAATCGGAAAACAGCCTTATTCGCCTAGATGATTATAAACAGCAAAGGAGCGGTGGATATTCCACTGCTCCTTTTTCTATTAAATATAGGTCTGAAGTGAGAAACATGGGTTTTCTACGCAGCATAGGTCTGAAAATGGGGCACGCTCTCGCTAGCTTCGCCACGTAGGGGATACTAAGCGAAAAACTTCCTTACAGTCGTTTTTCGCAAGTACCCACGGGCTCAGACTACCCCCTTTCAGACCTATACTGCTCGAAAACCATCCCATATCTTCATGTTATGCAAGCTTTTTTTGTGACATAAAAGAGTTTGTATACTAATTAAGCTTTTGTCTATGCATTAATAGGTCTAAAACCGGGGCAATCTGAGCCCGCCCCGGTTTTAGACCTATATTGCTTAGAAATCTTTTGGATTTCAATATTATTTTACAGCACCTCCAGAATCCGCTCCACCATGGATTCTCTATCCATGTGATATTCTTTCATCAAGGCTTCCAAATCATATTCGTCATAGAATTCTTTTTCCAGACCTAAGCTTAGTACCTTCATTGGCTTTAAACTATAGAAGGAAGCAATTTTCTCTGCAAAACCTCCGGATAAAATGCCGTCCTCTAAGACCACCACCAACTCATGGTCTTTTTCCAGATTTTCCAGATACGCTTTATCCAAATGAGATAGAATACCGGGGTTAATTAAGCTGGGCTTAATACCGGTCTTTTTCTCAAAGTTTTTCGCCCCTTCTCTTCCTTCTTCATACAAGGAGCCTGTTGCAAAGATGGCCACCTTCTGCCCTCTTTGAATTTCCTGATAGGAAACAGGGAAGAAGCTCTTCTTTACCGGTGCTTCGTCCTCCAGCACATTTCCTTCCGGTGCAAAAATCAGTACCGGATGCTCCTGCTGTTCTAAAGCCCAATCCAGTAAAGAGAAATATTCTCCTTTAAAGGCCGGCGCAAAGATTAAAAGATTCGGGATGGAATTGGCCATGGCCAAAAGATACAGTCCAAGGTGGGTTTTATCCCGCATTCCCAAAATAGAGGCACTGTTTACCACCATGGTAATGGGAAGGGAATTGATGGCTGCATCGTGGGAAATCTGATCATAGGCTCTTTGCAGGAAAGTGGCGGAAGTAAAGAACACCGGCTTTGCGCCATTCTTTGCAGCACCACAGGCAAGGGTTACTCCTGTCTGCTCCGCAATTCCCACATCCACAAACTGCTTTCCCGCCTCTTTCCTTTGCTTTGCATGAAATCCCATGCCGCCGGGCACTCCTGCGGTAATGGCCAAGACTGCCGGATCCTTCTTCATTTTCGCCAACAAGAATTCCGCGGTAAGTTCTCCGATATCTTCTCCCGGGAAATCGTATTCTTCTCTGGTTTTTCCCGTTTCCAAATGGAAGGGCAGATGCCAGTGCCAGCTTTCCTTATCCTGCTCCGCAAACTTAAGCCCCTTACCCTTTGCGGTATGAATGTGAAGCACCACCGGTTTTTCGTAGCTTTTCGCCTTTTCCAAGGCCTTTACCAGAGACTCCACATCATTTCCCTGCTCCTCATAGAGATATTCCAGCCCCATAGCCCGGAACAGATTGTCCTCAGCCTGACCATTGCTTTCCCTAAGGCACTTTAATCCCTTATACATGCCTCCGTGATTTTCCGCAATGGACATTTCGTTATCATTTAAAATGATGAGAAGCTGGCTTTCCTGCTCCCCTGCAATGCTTAATCCTTCCAGAGCCATTCCGCCGGAAAGGGAACCGTCTCCAATTACCGCCACCACCTTTTCCGTTCCGGAAACTAAGTCTCTGGCTTTGGCAAGTCCTATAGCCAAGTCAATGGAAGTGGAGGTGTGTCCGATGGAAAACAAATCATAGGGGCTTTCTTTAGGGTCGGTATAGGGTCCCACCTCATCATAGGAAGCCTCCTCCATATATGCCCTTTTTCTGCCTGTCAGCATCTTATGGGGATAGGTTTGATGGGAAACATCAAAGACAATCTTATCCTTTGGGGTGTCAAAAACTCTGTGCAGAGCGATAGTCGCCTCTACAAAACCCAAATCCGGTCCCACATGTCCCATATGTTTACTGGCTCTTTCAATCAGAAAATTCCGCATTTCCCCTGCCAGGGTATTCAAGTCTCCCATGGAGCAATGCTTTAAATCCTCCGGGCTATTGATTCTTTCTAAAATCATAACGCCACCTCTCCCTTTCTACGCTCTCCTACTTTATACTCTCTTCTACTTTTTACGCTCTCCTGCTTTTTACTATCTCCCACTCTCTCCCACACAATTCCGCGAAACGTCTCATCATATTACAGCGGAAAATATCCTTCTGCTCTATACTGTAAAGCCTCCCTATTCTCATGCAGTCTTTCAGCTTTGTCAATCGAAAGTCAGCTAAGGCTATATTCCTAATTCTAAATCCACAGCACTGCCATAGACTTCAACCACACCACAATTAGACAACTAAAAAAGGAAGTCTGGAATATACAGTCCATGAATAGCTTCGTGCAATATAGCTCTAAAGAGGGGTAATCTGAACTCGTCTGTACTTACAGAAAGCGAATGAAATGAAGCTTGATGTTAGTACAGCTACGAGGTGAAGTTAGCGAGAGCGTGCCCCGCTTTAGAGCTATATTGCTATAGAAGCGATGATTTCACTGTGATATTTCCTACTTCCTTTTATCCTTTAGGCTTAGTCGGCAAAAAGAGGAGAAGAAAGGTAACGATCTCCGGAATCCGGAAGAATGATAACAATGTTCTTTCCCTTTGCCTCAGGGCGCTTTGCAATCTGAATTGCCGCATGTACAGCCGCTCCGGAGGAAATTCCGGTCAGGACGCCTTCCTCTTTTCCGATACGTCTTCCTGTTGCAAAAGCATCCGCATTGGAAACGGTAATGATTTCATCATAAATCTTCGTGTCTAAAGTGTCAGGAACAAAACCTGCTCCGATTCCCTGAATCTTATGAGGTCCCGGAGCCTTACCGGAAAGCACTGCGGAATCCTCGGGCTCTACCGCAATTACCTTTACGGCAGGGTTCTTTTCCTTCAAATATCTGCCGATTCCTGTAATGGTTCCTCCGGTTCCGATTCCGGAAATCAGATAATCCACCTTGCCGTCAGTATCCTCCCAGATTTCCGGGCCTGTGGTTTTCTCATGGGTTTTGGGGTTAGCCTGATTCTCAAACTGACCGGGAATAAAGCTGTTGGGAATTTCTTTCGCAAGCTCCTCTGCCTTGGCAATGGCACCCTTCATTCCCTTAGCGCCCTCTGTCAGCACCAGCTCTGCGCCATAAGCCTTCATCAAGGTTCTTCTCTCCACACTCATGGTGTCGGGCATTACAATGATGATTCTGTAGCCTCGGCTTGCCGCCACTAAGGATAAACCGATTCCTGTATTTCCTGAGGTGGGCTCAATAATTACGGAGCCAGGCTTTAAAAGGCCTCTTTCCTCTGCATCATCAATCATTCCCTTGGCAATTCTATCCTTTACAGAGCCTGCCGGGTTAAAATATTCCAGCTTCGCCAAAAGCTTTGCTTCCAAACCATCCTTTTTCTCGATATGGCTAAGCTCCAAAATCGGAGTACGTCCAATCAATTCTTCCGCTGCATGATAAATCTTTCCCATAGCATTCTCCTTTTCTTCTCTGTAAATCTGCTACTCTGTACATTCTTTACTTTGTAAAACTTCTTCTCCAAAAAGCACTATCTCTTACAAGATAAAATATTGAAGCATTTTCTTCGCAAAAAGTATAATCCACATAAACATACTAGTCAAGTATGTTTATGTGGATTATATGATTTATATGATTTTTAGGATTTTCTATACTATATGCGCCCCCCGGATTTTGTAATAAAAAAGAGCCATCAAACAGAGGCATTACTTTTTCAAAGCTGTATAGGTCCGAAACAGAGGCAATCTGAGCCCGCCGGTACTTGCTGAAAGTGAGCGAAGCGATACTTGAAGCTTAGTACCGCTGCGTCGGCGAAGTTAGCGAGAGCGTGCCTCTATTCGGACCTATACAGTTTGAAAAAGACTCTGTTTGTAGTAGCTCTTTAAATGACAAAGTCATTACCGACCAAATCCGGAGTAGCCAACTCCAGAAGTGTTTTTTCCTGGAAATACTCCTGAATCATCCGATCCAGTTCCTTCCATACCGGATAGGTTTTACAAGCCCCAAGACTTCCTCTTCTTTTTTCCAGATCGGAAACGGGAGAAAGAGAGCCCTCCAAGGCGGTCAGGATTTCCAAAAGAGAATATTCCGCTACAGGTCTCTTCAGCTTATAGCCTCCTCCTTTTCCCCTTAAGGCCAGCAAAAGCTCCTTTTTTACCAAAACCTTAACGATACTCTCCAGATATTTTTCGGAGATATCCTGCCTTGCCGCAATTTCCTTCAGGGGAATATAGCCCTGCCCGTTATGTTCTGCCAGGTCAATCATAAGCTGTAGGGCATACTGCCCCTTCGTGGAAATCAACATTTTTCTTAAACCTTTCTGTCTACATCTTTTTCAAACTCTCTTGCATAAGCAATCTTTTCAAATTTGCTTCTCTTACTTATTGTTTTTTCTAAAATAAAATACTTTCTTTTCTAAATCTCTTCCATAAGAAGCAAGAAGCTGTCGTACTCTCCTTTTCCCTCCGGAAGGGGAAGACCAACTTCCATCAAGGAAAATCCGCTATAGCTTCTTTCCAGGAGTCTTTCCACAAAGGCCTCGTCTTGGAAGGAGCCTCCCTGTAATAATAAGCGCAGGCGATATTTTCCTTCTCTCTTTAAGCCCTTGCAGTAAAGGATTTCATTGGCTCCGTTAAAGTTCTTATCCTTCCATACCACGGAAAGGCTGGCCTTCTTTTTGTCCTGTGAAACAAAGGACCAGGCGGTAAAACGTTTTCCGGATACTCTGTCTTCGGACTGAGGAGTATAGCCTCCTGTCTCTCCATAACCGCTGAGACGGTAATAGCTTCCCTCCTTCATTAAAGGCTCCAGCTCCTCCACAATGGCAATCTGCTTATGGATTTCCGCCTTGTCTTCTTCACTACAATCCTTAGGGTCCAGCTCATAGCCGAAGCTTCCGCTCATAGCCACGATGGCTCTGGTATTCATGGGTACCACGCGTCCGGTCTGGTGATTCGGCACCTGGGAAACATGGGCTCCCATACACTGGATGGGATAAAGGAAGGAAGAACCGTACTGAATTTCCAATCTTTCGATCGCATCCGTATTGTCGGAAAGCCAAATCTGGGGCGTGTAATAGAGTGCTCCCAGATCGAAGCGACCGCCTCCCCCGGAGCAGCCCTCAATCAATACGTCAGGGAAAGCCTCCTTTAAACCGGAAAGAAAACGGTAAAGTCCCAGACAATAGCGGTGCAAAATCTTTCCTCTTCCCTGGAAATTCACCCCATGGGAATATACGTCCATAATGCTTCGGTTCATATCCATTTTAATGTAGGAAAGGGGCACAGAACGGAAGCAGGAAATCAGGCTTTCCAATACCGCATCCACCACTTCCTTTCTGGAGAAATCCAGCACCAGCTGAGAGCGGGAACGAATGGGGGACTCTCCGGGAATCTGCAAGGCATAATCCGGATGGGCGCGGTAAAGGGCACTGTCTTCATTGACCATTTCCGGCTCAATCCAAATGCCGAAATGCATACCCTCTTCTTCCAGTCTGTGTCCGAGGCTTTCCAGACTCATCCCCAGCTTTTCTTCATTGGTCACCCAGTCTCCAAGACCGGAGAAATCCGTATCTCTCTTTCCAAACCAACCGTCATCCATAACCAGCAGATTCATGCCCAGGGCTTTTCCTTCTCTTGCCAGTTCAATGATTTTTTCTCCGGTAAAGTTAAAGTAGCAGGCCTCCCAGGAATTCAACAAAATCGGGAAATAGGACAGGGGCGATTTAGCTGCAATATACTTCTTTACCATACTTTGCAACTGATTGCTTAAAGCGCTAAGTCCATCTCCGAAGCTAAGAATCGCCTCCGGGCTTTGCAGCTCTTCCCCTGCCTCCAAAAGGTAGTGCATATTGTCATTTTGCATTCCCAGGGAAACTCTGGTTCCACGATAGGAATCCCGCTCCACATCCAGATGGAAGGAGCTGCTGTAAAGAAGGGCAAATCCATAGCAATCTCCGCCATGTTCCGTGGTGTTTCTTCCCGCCAGAATACCGAAGGGATTTTCCTGATGGCTACTGCTTCCTCTCATGGACGCAATATGCTTTACGCCCTGCTGCAAGGGTTCTCTGCGGTAGAGACGCTCCATCCCGTACCTTCCGGAAAAATGAATCAGATCATAATCTCCATAGGAAAAGTCCAGGGAAAGGGAATCCAGACGCTCCACAAAAAGAGACTCCTCGGAAATATTTTTGATTCTGGCATTTCTGGCAATCACATCCTCATCCGGGTAGAGAATGTAATCCAGCTCCACCTCTACTCTCTTTCTTTCTTCTTTTAGGAAAATGCGAAGGGTTTCACATTCCTCTACCACCTTGGCATGAGGAAGTCCCTCCGGCTCGGATCTACCCGAAAAAATCTCTACCCGATCAACGCGCAGGTCCAAAATCCCCTCTCCGTCAGCTCCGGAAATACTGCAAGCGGCAAGACGATAATCTCCATTTCCAAAGGAAGAATACTCCTGAGCCAAGGTATCCATGGAGTAGGTTCTGTCTGCATTGGCATCATAGGGATTACCGGAAAATCCTCTATCCTTATACTGAAAGAGGTAGGAAAAATCCCCTTCTCCCCTTTTGCCGTAATAATAATGCAAAAGATGCCCATAGGGACCGATGCCCATCTGGTAGCTGGTGTTTCTACTATGTAAACTAATGAGTCCCTTTTCCTTGTCGTAAACGATTGCCATACTGCACACCCCTTTCTTTTAGAAAAAATCCTTTTCTCTTCTCCGTCTCTTTACTTCTTTTCGAAGAAAGGCAAAGCATTCTTTCTCTCCTTTATCCTTTAAAAGCAACAGCAATTCTTCCAGTTCTTTTTTTGTCCGTTCATGAATCAAGGGAGAATCCTTCATAGGCTTATAGTAAATGTAAGCACTGTCATCCCTGTATTTTTCCCCTTGATAATTCTTCGATGCGGCCACTCTGTCACAAAACATTTCCGCCACATAACGATAAGGCATAGGACAGCCTATCATACGATTGGGGTCTTGTAAATCATAGTCACACCAATATTCAAAATGATGCTTGTTTCTTCCCTTATGGTGCAACCATGCCGTGGAGGTGCCCGTTTCAATCCGCTCTACTCCATTGGGACTTTTATAGCCTTTATAAAAACGAATACCTACCCGAAATTCCGTCCAACTATACTTGGACAGGTCATGGAGCAGCCCCTGCTTATACAGACCAATGGAAAAGCAGTAGCGCATCACCAAAATCTTATGCTTTGTAATGGTTTTAAAATGTCCGATGGCATTTTTCCAAAAATGAAACCCTTCCATCTGTAACTCCTCTTCTATACTATCTTTCTTCCTGCATAAGGCAAGGATATTTTTTCTCCAGATATTCCCATAAACTAAAGCTGGGGTAGCCGTACACAAAGCCGTATGCAATAAAAGATAAAAGGATTGCTCCCCCCACATCTAAAATAGAGTGTTGCTTTAATACCAGTGTTGCCATACAAATCAAAAGACACAAAAGAAAGGAGCCCCATACCACCGCTTTTCCATAGGGCAGCTTCCGGATATCCTTACTTTTCATAATCGCCACATGCATGCAGATGGAATTGTAGGCATGAATACTGGGAAAGACATTGGTGGGGGTGTCCACACGATACAAGCCGGCTACCATGACTTGGAAAATGTTTTTATCGCTGATATAAGGCGGACGTAAGTCCGTTCCGTTGGGATAGATTTCACAAATCAAGAGACTGAAAATCATCCCGATAAACAGGTACAGGCAAACCTTATAAAAGTCCTCTTTATTGGTAAAAAGAAAATATAGAATCCCCAGAAGAATATAGAGAAACCACATAAAATAGGGCACGATAAAATACTCACAAAAGGGAATCATTTCATCGATCTTCGTATGCATAATGTGATATCCGGTAGCCACCGTCACTCTGGACTCGATGGACTTAAACCAAAGGGGATAAATAATGCCGATCCATAGGACATTGGCATAGCTGTATTTATGATAAAATCGAAGAAATTTCTGCCAAAGGTCTTTCATGCTCTTCCTTTCTCCGGAATAAGGCAATTTCCTTGTTAAGAACAAAAAAATCGAAACGTCCCTTTTACGGAAATCGTTTCGATTTATCGTAGCGAGAGGGGGACTTGAACCCTCGACACCACGGGTATGAACCGTGTGCTCTAGCCAGCTGAGCTATCTCGCCTTAGAAAAAAATGTCCGACCCAGGCTGCGCATAACACGCAGACCGGACCGAATACTGGGGCCTACAGGGCTCGAACCTGTGACCCTCTGCTTGTAAGGCAGATGCTCTCCCAGCTGAGCTAAGACCCCCTGTCGCATTTTTTGCGACCTGTTCATATTACTAAATACAAAGCCCTTTGTCAATAATAAAATCTTTCTAAAGGAAATTTTTTTCTATGAATTTTTCTATGAAAATGACTACAGGGATTTGCCAAAAATTCTCCTATGAGATTTGTGAAAAGTTCCCCATTTAGGAAGCCAGAGTTTTTAAATACTCCTCCACAAAAGCCTTATACTTAGGAACCTGTGCTCCCACAATAGGCTTTCCTACAATCTTACCTTCCTTATTAATAAAGAAAGTGGTGGGAACGCCAACTACCCCGGAGAGTAAATCCGCAAAATCACTGTTGGGGATAATATTGGTAAAGTGCGCATTGGTCTTATCCAAGATGGTATTTGCAAGCTCAATATGCTCCGCATCCTCTTTTCCGGCCACATCAGCCACCAAGCCGATAATCTGTACATTGTCCGGAAGACTTCTCTGCCACTCTCCAAGCTCCGGCATCTCTTGAATACAAGGTCCGCAGAAGGTTCCCCATACATTCAGAACGGTTAAATCCTTCTCTCCGAAAATAGAACTGTCCACAGACTCCAAAGCTAAATTCTCCGCAGTAAATTCCAAGCTCTTATCGGATACGGAAAAATTGCTTGCTTTCTGCTCTCCCGTCGCTTCACTTGCTTTCTCGGATGCTTTCTCCGCAGCTTTTTCTGTAGCCTTCTCTGTTGTTGCCTCTGTTTCTGCAGAAACCTTTGTTTCTGTCTTTCCGCTATTGCCGCAAGCCGCAAGAGCCAAACTGCTTAAAATTGCCAAAGCAAGAACTAAATTTTTCCGTTTCATAATCTCTCCTTTTGTTAAAAATGATAATCCTTTGCAAGAATAGCATATTTCCTTTATAAATCCCAGCATTTCCCCGGAAGATTAAAATCTTTTATTTTCTTTCTTCTTCCTTTAGATTTCCTTTGTTTTTTGACAGAATTCAGGAAAATAAAAAAGACCTTCTTCCCTTAATAGCTTCAGCACTTCCTCCTGACACTGCTCCACAGTCTTCCCTTCCACGGAAAGCACCGCATCGGCACAGGCCTGATAGCGGCTCTCCCGCTCTTCCATAATCTTTTCTATAGAATGAAGATCCAGCTTGTTTTGTAATACCGGTCGATTCTCCGCTTCCTTTTCCAGTCTTTCCAGTACCGTCTTGGGAGAGAGCTGCAGGTAAACGGTAAAGCAATGCTCCTGTAAAAGCTTACGATTTTCCTCCCGAAGTACAATTCCGCCTCCCGGGGATAGAATCATTTCCGCCTGTCCGTCATAGAGAATTTTCTCTTCCTCTCTTATCGGAGAGTTTGCAGGAAAACCTTCCTGCAAGTCTTGCGACAGCTTATTTTCCTCCGTAAGAACTTCCCGCAAAAGTCTAGTTTCCTCTCTCCGAAAACGTTCTTCCCCATATTGCTTAAAATACCGGGAAATCCGCATGGAAAAGCTTTCTTCCAGTCTTCTGTCCAGCTCCACCAAAGGGAGGGACAGCTTTTGGGAAAGCATCTCCCCCAAGGTTGTTTTTCCGCTTCCCATAAAACCGATCAGGGCAATGTTTTTTCTTCCTTCCATTTTCCGCCAAAGCTTCATGTATTCTTCCATACCGAACTGACCGGGAGCGGAGGCGGAAAAGGCCTGCACAAAGCTATGTTTAGAGCCGGAAAGGCTACCCAGCACCCGGGAACTCTTTCCCATTTCTCCCATAGACATGCAGATTAAGTTTCTTTCCGGATGCTTATCCTTCCATTCCCGGGAGGCCAGCATAAGATTCAAAACATCCGCTTCCTGTCTTGGCATACAGGCCAGTTTCACCGTGTCCGTTTCATAGGAGGCCAGAGCGCCGAGAATCTCTCTACATTCTCCCCTGCCGGGTGTCTTTTGAAAATCATGGTAGGAGGCAATGCATTTTCCTCCCAGCTGCAAAATCATGGCGTGGCAATCTAAAAAAGCCTGCCGTCCTTTGCCGTCCAGCTCTACTTCCAAATCTATATAATCCGGATAGCCACTTTCCATGGCCATCATATTCAGCTGAAAATAAGATTTATCATAGGGAAAGAAGCCTCCTTGACGCTCCGTACGAATGGTGAAAATCAGCTTCTTCTCTCCTAGAATTCCCCTAATCTCTCCCAGAAAGTTTCCTAACTTCTCCTCACGCTTTTTCAGACAGTCATAGCGAATTTCCACCCCATAAAGAAACGGATACAGGGGATGCAGGGCTAATGCCTTGGCATCCCTTAGAAAATCCTTTTCAGAATCCCCTGTTAAAGGTACAATCATTCCCATTTTCCCTCTTCTCCTTTTCCGCTGTGAACACCTGATATCTGCACTTTTTCCTATATATGCTTTTTATATGGAGACTTTTCCCATTCGACTAGGCCATTGCCGCAATTTCTTCTTGAAAGAGAGCATGCTTTCTCTGATAAGCTAAAAGAAAGGGTTTTTCCAAAATTCTTTTGAGAAGAATATGAAAATACTTTTCCTTCCCCATAGGCTTTACCAGTACAGTAGGCACTTCCGCACGGTTTCCACCCAAGATATCCGTAAACAGCTGATCGCCGAAAAAGAGAGCCTGCTCCTTTGCTATCCCAAACTGCTCCACTGCCTGTAAGTACGCCTTTGCTTTAGGCTTTCCCGCATTGGGAATAACCAAATCCGCATGAATCCTGTCTTGAAATGCCCCCACTCTTTCTACTCCGTTATTGGAAAGCACCGCGGTTTTAAAACCGGCAGCCTTCATCCGATGAAACAGGGCGACCGTTTCTTCTCTGGCAGGCTCATCATGCAGCACCAAAGTATTATCAATATCAAAAAGCAATGCTCGATAGCCCTTTTGATACAGCTTTTCAAAGTCTAAGGTGTAGATGGAAGAAATGGAAAAACAGGGAAACAGTGCAAATGTCTTATTTTTCAAGTTCTTTTCCCTCCGTCTTTAAGCCTCCTCCGAGAAGCTTTCCGATTTCCTCCATAAAGGTGTTGATATCTTTAAATTCTCTGTAGACAGAAGCAAAACGCACATAGGCCACCTGATCCAGGTTTTTCAACCTTTCCATCACCATTTCCCCGATGGTATCGGTGCTGACTTCCTTACTCTCCTGATGAAAAATCACACTTTCAATCTCATCCACCAAGGCAGAGATTTGCTTAGGAGAAATGGGACGCTTATGACAGGAGCGAAGAATTCCCCCTTCCAGCTTGGAACGATCATAGGGCACACGACTTTCGTCCTTTTTCACCACCATAAAGGGAAGGGTTTCCGTCTTCTCAAAGGTGGTAAAACGCTTTCCGCAAACCTCACATTGTCTTCTTCTGCGGATGGCCGTATTATCATCAGCCGGACGGGAGTCAATGACTCGGGTATCCTCCGCGTTACAAAAGGGGCACTTCATACTTCCTCCTTATTCCTCATAGTCGGTATACTGTCTTCTGGCTTCTTCAAAACTCATTTTATGCTTGGAATCCTGCTTGCCTTCTGCGTCGGCTTCCGGCTTGCTTTCCCCATCGCTTTCAGGCTTATTTTCGATGGCAGGCTCCTGCTTCGCTTCTGTGGCTTCCATTCCCGCGGCAGCGGTATCTTGCTCCACCCCGCCGGCTTCCATTCCTTCCCCGGCAGTCTCCGACGCTCCAATCAAGTTTCGCTCTTCCTGGTCCTCGGAGATTACCACAGAAAAGCCTCCTTCATTTTCATTAGGCTGTTCTGTAGAAACAGATTCAACTATTGCGGACTGTTCTGTAGAAGCAGATTCAACTGTTGCGGACTGTTCTGTAGAAGCTCCTTCGACTGTTGCGGACTGTTCTGTAGAAGCTCCTTCAACTGTTGCGGACTGTTCTGTAGGAGTTCCTTCGACTGTTGCGGACTGTTCTGTAGGAGCCGCTTCAACCGTTGAGGGCTGCTGTTCGGAAACCGCAGGCTCTTCATGTCTCTGATAGGCGTCTCTGTTCGTAGCGCTTATCGTTGAAAAGTCCCCGGCACCCTTACGATAAATCAAAGTCTGCACAAAGCCCAGGTAAGGAAGCAGATAAATGGATAAATACAAAAACAATACAAAAATCGGTAAGGCCGGAGATCTTAAGATAAATGCCCACATAACCGCAATAAAGCCGGCAACGGAAGTCACCAAAGTGAAATACAGAATTTGGCGGAAATAAAGGAACTTCTGTCCCTTCATTACACCGGCACTTTTTTTCATATTCTGCCACAAACTCTTTCCCTCTCCATCCCAAACGGTAAAGAAGGTCATATCAAAGAAAAGGGAAAAGAATATCAAAATCGCAAAGCTTACTCCGTAATAGGACCAATAAACAAGCCCTTCTCCAAGGAAGTGGTCTATCACTTCCTGCCCCAAGGAAATCACCGTGGAAAAACAAAAAGCCAAGATACTAAAGCCCAGCATTCTTCCCAACAGGGGAAAGGAATTGGGATGAAAGCCGTAAAAGATCATAGCGGCATTCACCTTCCTTTCTCCCTTAGACATGTCCAGCAACATTTTTCGGAAAGAGAATCCCAATACAATAAAGTAAAAAATGCACACAAAAACATATAGGGCAAAAAGGATTCCGGTAAGACTAAGACCGATTCCTCTCCTTAGCTCTCCCAAAGAAAAATCTCCGGTAAAGAGGATGAAAGGGTTAAGGAGAGAAGAAAAGAGCATGGTCAAAAGAACAAAACCCAATAATCCTGCAATGTAAGAAAGAAAAATCGTAAACCAATTTTCCCTCCAGAGTTTCCTTGCCAGCCTTCTCATGTCTTTATTTTTCATATACAAAAATCCCTTCTGGTAATCAAAATGGGACTATGAAAAAGGGAAGTCGGGATTCCCCTTTCCGCTTTTTCACAGTCCCATGTTCACTTTGTTTTTACTGAATAGGTACTACACCGCCATCATACTTCTTGTTGATAAAGTCCTTAATTTCCTTAGACTGTAATACTTCCACAAGAGTCTTTGCCCATGCAGCATCCTTATTCTTCTCCGCTACGGCAACGATGTTTGCGTATGTCTGAGCGGCCTCGGAATCAGCCTTCTCTACAGCCAAAGCATCAGATGGCTTAAGGTTTGCCTGAAGTGCAAAGTTTCCGTTCATACAAGCAAAGTCTACGGAATCCAGAGAGCGAGGAATCTGTGCAGCCTCTACCTCATATAACTCGATGTTGTGAGGATTCTCTACCACATCCTGCTTGGTTGCGGTAAGCCCTGCCCCATCCTTTAATTTGATGATACCATTGTCCTGAAGCAGTAACAATGCTCTTGCCTCATTGGTGGTATCGTTGGGAACTGCAATCTTAGCGCCGTCCTTTATCTCCTTTAAGTCCTTGGACTGTCCGGCATAGATTCCGAATGGCTCATAGTGAATCTTTCCTACGGAAACAACCTTGGTGTTCTTTTCCTTATTAAACTCCTCTAAGTAAGGAAGATGCTGGAAGTAGTTGGCATCGATTTCTCCCTGATCTGTAGCCAGGTTTGGCTGTACATAATCATTGTAGGTAACAATTTCGATGTCCACGCCCTTCTTCTTTAAAGCATCCTTTGCAGCCTCTAAAATCTCTGCATGGGGGCTGGGTGTAGCACCGATCTTGATCTTCACGGTCTCTCCCGCTTCAGCCTTCTCTGTAGCCTTCTCTGTTTCTCCGGCCTTCTCGGAAGCCTTTTCGGAAGCTGCCTCAGTCTGCTTCTCACTCTCCGCCTTAGTTTCTGCCTTCTGTCCTCCACATGCTACCAGCCCGAAAGCCAAAGCAAGGGATGCCACAAGCACTCCAATTTTCTTTTTCATAAAACTCCTCTTTTCTCTCCCCTTAGGGAGAATTCTTACCTTCCCTTCGGAAAATGTTCTTCTACTCCATTCCGCGGGTGTGCTCCCTGTTGAAAAGTCCTTTTCAACTCCCCTATGGTATAAGAAAAAATAGAAAAAAGCAAGAACTCCGAATTTAATTCAATTTTATAAATTTTTCCTAAAGCTTATCTGCCGACTTTAACAAAGACTGCCCATTTGCCTGAATATCTTAATTCAGCTTTCCTCTTTTATCACTGTACTTCGCCAGTCTCATCCAGAATTCCTGTACCAGCTGAACAATGACCACCAGTACCACCACCGCAATCAACATCATATCCGTCTGGTAACGATAGTAACCGTAGTTTAAGGCAATGGCTCCCAGACCGCCGCCTCCTACAAAACCCGCCATGGCGGAATAAGAAAGGATGGAAGTCATACAGATTGCCGCCCCTACATAAAGACTGGGGCGAGCCTCCGGAAGCAGAACCTTAAAAATAATCTGAAAGCTGTTGGAACCCATGGATTTTGCCGCTTCTATCACTCCGGCATCTACTTCCTTTAGGGAAGACTCCACCATTCTGGCGATATAGGGTGCGGAAGCAATCACAAGGGGCGGAATAATCGCCTTAGGTCCCAGCGTTGTGTGCACCAAGGCCTTAGTGATGGGTAGCACCATAACCAAAAGGATCAGGAAGGGGATGGTACGGAAAATATTGGTGAAAAATCCGAGAATCCCATGAATAATCTTATTCGGCGCAATACTGCCCTCCTCCGTTACCACCAAAATCACCCCCAAGGGGATACCGATGGCATAGGAAATCAGCGTGGAAATGCTTACCATATACAAGGTTGCCAAAGTTTCCTTGGAAAAAAGAGCCAAAAGCTCCTTTAAACTCATGCTCATGAATGCACCTCCTCATACAGAATTCCTCTTT
>CAUUJL010000017.1:0-34821 GCA_963545375.1 uncultured Oribacterium sp. | reverse complement strand
CGCAGGTAGCCAAACGATTAATGAGGTCCCGGTTCAGTTTTCTCCCTGAATGGTAATCAATCGCTGCAATACTTGCATCCGGCTGCTCCATACCGGCATTTTTGATCAGTCTGGCTCTGGCGTTATTCTTTCTGCTTGTATATTCGATATCAACCAGCATTCCCAAACGGTCTTCAAAGGAGACGCCTTTCATGGTTTCATCTTGAAGCTGTGCACGAAAAGCATCAGCCATAGGTGTCATATGCATTTCGATGAGTTTGTCAATGGTACTTATGTTGATCATGATTTCTTACCTCCGTAATAGCGGGCACCTCGTGTGATGCCATTTGATTTAGGTGTTCCTTCGATTTCTGTGAGAGAACTGTCAGGCAGCTTGTCCTTCAGATTGGTCAAAAGATCCTTAATGCTCTTGTAGCTGGGTTTACCGGTGTACTCCAGTGCCTTTTTACAGGCTGCTTCGAGCTTTACAGAGGTATGTTTATCGACAAGTTTCAGCAATCCCATACAGCTTCTGTATGATTGCTGCTCAATCCTGCCGGAAGTAAGTATTGCATCAATAACCCTTGCAGTAGAAGGACCGATTTGTTCGCCCCATCTACGGAAACGATCACCATCCCACTCCAGATATTTACGATGATCCTCGGGCATGTGTTCCTCTGTTGTGGAATACTGTCCAAGACGACCGTAGAGTCTATGATGAGATGCAATCCGGTTATGATTATAAAAAATCTCAATCGTTGTATCTGTTACACGTACATCAACTTTATTTTTGATATACTGATACGGAACAGAGTAGTACATCTTGTCTACTGCGATGTGGTAATTAAACTGCACCGTGGCAAGTTTCCACTCTGCGAATTCAAAAGGCGTAGCAGGTAACGGTGCCAATAATGATTTTTCTTCCCCAAGAAATAAACCGGTCCTGCTACATTCTTTTTTCTGGAACTTTTTGGCATTGAAAGCATCTAGCTTCTTTCTGATTTCGCCATTCAGCTCTTCCAGTGAAAAGAATTGCTCATTTCTGAGCGAAGCTGTAATCCATGTAGAAAGCTTTCCTACAGAACCTTCTACATTTGGTTTATCTTTGGGTTCTCGTACCCTGGCAGGAAGTACAGCAGTATTATAGTGCTCTGCCATCTCATGATAAGTACGATGTAGTTCTACTGTATACCAATCGCTTCTATTATGGTTGACTGCAGTAGAACAGTTATCCGGTACAAGTACCGGTGTAACACCGCCAAAGTACTCATACATGTGAACATGAGCTGTAATCCAGTTCTTTGCTCGTTCATTGATAAATGCTTCTACAAAGGCATACTGGCTGTAAGTCATTACGCCTACGAAAATCCAGGCATCTGTGATTTCACCGGTATCCGGATCAATGACGTGAGCTGGATCGCCAGCCCAATCAACCTCGATCTGTTCTCCGGGTTTACGAGGAATATGCATTGTAGCACGGCGCTTCTCTTCATCCTTCTGGATGTGATAGCAGAACTGTGAATACATCAGGGGCTCGTCGTTATTAAGACGACACTCCTCACAGTATTCTGTCCAAAGAAGCTTCTTGTTTACTCCATTTCTAAGGAGTTCTTTGCGGATGTAATCAAAATCCGGCAGGTGCTTCTGCTTGGAAGTTTTATTGTCTTTCGGAAATAGCATTTCCTCTAAGACACTGTCCGTCATGTCGTGATCCAACGGCCAGGAGATATTTAACTCCTTAGCACGTTTGAGGACTTTGCTGACGGTGTTGCGGGACACTCCCGCACTTGCAGCGATGCTGCGTTCACTGAGATCTAGGCTGTTAAGCCTTAGGATTTCTCGGTATTGGGTCATAAGTTTGACCTCCTTTATCTGTATTCACACTTGGGTGTGTACATACAGTATAAAGGAATTTTTCTTATAAACAGGGTACGAAAGTGGCTCTCGAACACCGGAATTCGTGGCTCCCTTTTTCCGGAACGGTGGCTCCGAAAACCCGGACAGGTGGCTCAAAGTATCCCAGAATAATCAGCACGGAAGAAGTTAGAACTAATAGTATGGAGAATAATATACAGCATAGATGTAAATATTGCTTAGATAGTTGGACTATTGTCCTTGAAATACTCTTGTAAATAGGATATCATTAGTTCGGATAAAGCGAAATAATGAAAAGGAGACTTTGACATGATCGTATTAGACTTTGAGCTAAAGGGAATTTATGGATTCAATGATTTTCATATCAATTTCAGTTATCCCAAAAAGATTGTCAATTCGATTATCGATCAGGAATATCTGAAAGGAAGAGAGCGGTTTCGCTATAAGAAGGCTGTAATTCTTATGGGTGCAAATGCTACAGGAAAGACCAGCCTTGGAAAGGCTTTGCTTCGTATTTTCGGATATATGACTGATGGAAATCCAACACCGCTGTATGAGATGGTTTCAGGCGATAAGGGATACTTCAGTATTGATTTTGTAAATGGTGATTACCGCCTGCAGCGGTTGTCAGCTCAGATTGATGCTTCTAATCAGGAAATTGACATTCAGTATCAGACCGCAGACATTGATACGATGGATTCATATGAAAAATGTGTAAAGAAGCTGAAAGATCAAACAATAGAGGCGACCGGAACCGCTACAGCACTTAAGAAGCTGGTAGGTGTTGTTCGATATCGTTTTGCATATCCTGAAATAGAAAAATCTTTGAAACTTACAGGTGCAAATAAAAGCAGTTTGTTGAAGACACTGCGTGCTGTTATTGGAACGCTTGATCCTACATTGCAGGACGTTAGTTTATCAAAAGATTTGAAGGATACCTTTATTATTCGGCGCGGTGGAACGGAAATCATCATTCAGGAAGGTAAACTGCTGAATCGGGAGATACTGTCCAGTGGTACAGCAGAAGGAATAGATGTCGCAATGTTCCTTGCTGCAATGGCGACAAAAGAAAGCAGTTTCTATTATTGTGATGAACATTTTTCTTATATTCAGAGCGATATTGAAAAACGGATTTTCGGTATTATGCTGGATCGTATCGGAGACGATGAACAGTTGATTTTTACAACGCATAATACAGATATGCTGGATTTGAACCTGCCGAAACATAGTTATGTGTTTTTGCGTAAGCATCTGGAGGAAGGTGTATATCAGGTTTCTGCTGTTTCTGCATCGGATGTACTGAAACGAAATACAGACTCTTTACGCTGTGCGGTCGAGAATGATGTGTTTGCCTCGCTTCCGCAGGATTCCTTTTTGGACGAGTTGGAAATGGGGTGGGAAGATGAACAATAAGTGCATCTATTATGTAGAAGGCCCCTGTGAACAACAACTGATTGTGGCCTTAAAAGAGGCACCCTTTTTTATTCCTCCACTTCTCCGATGATATACATGGTCATTCTGGCGGTACAGAAGAGCTTATCTTCCTCGTCCTTAACCGTCACATCCTGCACCACCGTGGTTTTTCCCTTGTGTAGAGCATTACATTCCACAAAGAGCTTCGTGGCACCCGCCGGGCGGACGTAATTAATGTTGCCGGAGAGGGTAACATTTTTTACCCCATAGGCATAGGCGGCCATGCCGGAGGCAATATCGCAGAGGGTGTAAAGGGCACCGCCATGAACGGCACCATAATGATTCAACATTTTCTCTGTAGCCTCAATGCTGTAGAGGCAGTGTCCCGGCTCGATTTCTAAAAGCTCTATCTTGTCAAAGCCGGATAATTCCTGAATATGGGCACGAACGCCTTCCATTACCTTTTTTCTCATTTTCATCCCCTTTTTAAATCCTTGTGTGCGGAAGAAATAGATGATTCTTCTACGCACCGGTTTTATCTATACATCAGAATTGATTTGTGAAGTCTATAGCGAATACGGCTTTCCGGGAAAATGCTGAACGTGCTTTAGCCGTTTCGGGCATTCAGTATAGCATTTCTTTTCCGTAGTTAAAATGCCTAATTGGGCGATTCCTGTTTTTAATACTTGTTTGAGTCAAGGGAAAAGTTTAAGTTATTTTACTTTCGAATAGAAACTATACGAAAAACTCTAATTTTTTGCAAAAATTCTATAAACTTAAGAAAAATTCCTTTTCAAGAAAACGAAACTACAGTAGTATGTGAACTGGAAAAAAGCTCTATTTTTTTTGAAAAGGAGAATGATTATGAAGAAGCCGGACAAAAACAAGATGGGAAGAATCGGGAAGATGCTTGTCTTAGGAACAGCTTTACTAAGCATGGCAACCCCTATGGCTGCTTTTGCCAAGACCGACAGAGTGGATACTCCGGGTACCTGGCGGAAGCAGGGGGAGAAATGGCAGTTTGTCAGAGAGTATGGAGCACCGGAAAAGGGATGGCTGGTGTATAAGAATAACTGGTATTATCAAAGTCCTGTTGAGGATTTGATGGAAACAGGCTGGCTGAACCTTCAGGGAAAGACTTATTTTCTCAGTACGGAAAATAATGCAAGCTTCGGGCATGTTGTAACGGGCTGGCAGTGGATTGACGGCTATTGCTATTATTTTGAAGAGGCGGATCAGGCAGATTACGGTGTTCTGTTCACCGGTGGAAAAACCAAGGATGGCTACTATGTGGATGCCAACGGTCGTTGGTTAAACGGTGCAGGAGGAGAGCCTGTTTATATCAGCGGTAAGGGATTGTCTGCAGCGGTGTCCGACCAGCAGGTAGCCGGTGTCAGCCGTAGTATTCCTTCCGGAAATGCAGGTCAGGTAGCCGGTGTAAGTCGTTCCGGCGGCAGTTCGTCCGGCGGTAGTTCTTCCGGCGGTTCTGTAAGCAGAGGAGGCTCAAGCAGCTCTTCCGGCGGATCCATAAGCGGAAGCGGTTCAAGCAGTAGCTCCGGCAACGCTACCAGCGGAAGTACTTCCGGAGCTAATGCAGGAAATACCGGAGCCAATGCAGGGAATACAGGAGCTAACGCCGGTGGAAATAACAGCGGAAACAATACCGGAAACAATACCGGTAACAGTGGAAATACCGGAAATACTGCTTCCTCTTCAAACCTTCCGAAGGAAGAGGATGGAAAGCCGGAGGAGAAGCCCGGAACCGGAGACAACGGTAATGCTGAAGAGAAGCCCGGTACCGGAGAAAGCGGAAAGCCGGAAGAGAATCCTACACCGGAACAACCTGAGGAAAAGAATGTTATTAAGCTGGTGGGAGAAGCCAAGGTTAATCAGGATGTGAAGCTGTACGTATCTAAGGATATTATGGACAGCATCGCGTTTGTTTCCGTCGGTTTTCAGCCGGTTTTACCCGAGTCTCATAGAGAGAACGAGCCTAGCTACTCCTTGGATCGGGAAAAGCAGATTCTGACTCTTCCCAAGAGTCTATTTAAGAAAAGTAAAACTTATGACATCTCTATCCAGGCAGGGGGAATTCAGCCTTTCCATGATATTACAATAGAGGTAAAAGACGATGTGGAAGTACCTTTCACGGCAGAAAAGGGTGAGCCGGAAGTGTTGAATAAGGGGATTCTTTTAGGACCCACTTATGCAGCTTTGAATGAAGAAGCGGATTTACATGCCTTCCGAGTTACCTATGTTCCCGGAAAAGGAATGCCGGAAAAGCCCTGGTGGACAACGCGTTTAAAGTCTGTGGTGGTAGAGAAAACCCTCTATGAAAGAGTAAACTCTGAGAAGGAGTTTTTAGAGAAGAAGGATGTGTATTACATTGTGCCTGAGGACGCAGCGGAAGGCGCCAATACCATTCTTTTGTCCGATTCCGCATTTGAAGATAAGGAGAAATTTGATCTGATGTTGGAGTCCGGGAATCCAATAGAGAGTGTGATTTGGGACATGAAAGGCTAAATCAAAGCGAAGGATTTTATTGTATTTTCATTCCGGCCGAAATATAGTAAGGAAGAAGTGACAAAATATGCTCGGAATTCTATGCTAAGCTAAAGCAAGACTTTTGCCTTAGGGGCAAGGGTTCATTTAGAGGCAGAAGGCCGGAAAGAGAGTACTAATGGAAGATAAAAATCTGGATCAAAAGCTTTCGGACAATCATCCGGAAGAACAAAAGGCGGCAGACAAGCCAAAGTCTAAAAAGAAAAAGAAGCAAAGCTTTATTCATTATCTGATTCCCACGGTGTTGTTTATTTCCATGATTGTCTTCGGAGGCTTGTTCCTCCGGGACTTTCTGGAATATCGGGCGGCGGAGGACGAATACGCTTCTCTGCAGGATCATATCGTGATTTCCGAGGAGCCGAAGAAGGAAGCGCCGAAGAAAGAGAAGGCCAGTGAGGACGAATTTGATGATGAGGCAGAAGAGGAGCCTGTGGATCTGCTCCATCCTCATTTTCAGATTGACTACGGCGCTCTCTCCGGGGTAAATGCTGATTTCACCGCGGTTTTACATGTGCCGGCTCTTTCCATCACCTATCCGGTGGTGAAGAGTAAGGACAATGAAGAGTATCTGCATAGAACCTTTGAGGGAAAGGCAAACTTCGCCGGATCTATTTTTCTGGATGCAAATGCCAAGGGAAGCTACGATCATAAGAACACCTTCATTTTCGGTCACAACATGAAGAATGGAACCATGTTCGGAAAGCTGAAGTATTTCCTTCGGGACGATCAGCTGGCAAACAGCAATCCTTACGTCTTTCTTTGCCGGCCGGAGGGGATTACCCGCTATCGTATCTTTAGCTATTATTTGACGACGGTGGAAAGCCCCATTTACAACGACTTCGAAGGGGATAAGGGATATGATCAGTATTTAAGTCTGATTCAGAGACTTTCTTCTTATAGAAATTATCCCAAGGACAGTATCGACTTTTCCCAGCGACCGGATATCATCACCCTGTCCACCTGTTCAGGACCTTCCGGAGGAAACCAGCGCTTTATTGTGCAGGCGGCTTTGGAAGAGGTTTATCAGAACGGTTAAGTATATTCCGTTTCTGTGTAGAATGGAGAAGGAAAGCTCCTTGCAGCAAAGAACATAGAAAAGTGAATATCTAAACAGAAAAAACAGTCTTGCCTGTGTTTTTTCATTTTAAGCTTTCGTAAGCTGAAGAATGGGAAATGCCACAGAGCAGGGCTGTTTTTTGATGTTTAGGTGTAATACTTTTGAAACTGTTCAACAGTCCATAGTATGAAAAAATTTTTTGATGGAAATCATGTTATGCCTTAAAAATCAAGGATACTGAGGCTTTTAGTCCCTTAAAAATATTAAGAATAAGTAGCATAAAATCATTGATATAATTATTTTTAAAAAATAGTTTGAAAAACACTTATATAAATTAATAAACAAGGCGATACATTAAACAGAGATAGAAATTCCACTAGAAAACAAGTATCTCTTAAATAGAATAAAGATTTTGCTTATCACCCAGTATAAATTATGAATGCACTCTCAGAACTTATATAAATAAAAGTGATAACAAATTCGGAAATACTTTTAAGAAAGTTGTTGACATAGCAAAGGAATATGCTATAATCCAAATTGTAAGTCATTTGGAACTCTTGCACAGGGGACGAGTAAGAGAATCTCGACTTACCAGCAGATTCTGACCGGATCTGTTTGAGCAAAATCGGGGAAACCCGGTGACGCAAAGCTATAGGGCCTGTAATATGGCAGCCAGTTGCGATCTTCCAGTATGAAGATGTTACTCAACAAGTAAACAAACTCATTTCATCGAAGATTACGGTTAGCTGGCAACTAGAAAGGGAATTCTAGATGTCGGTTTTTTTATTACTCGAAAAGAAAGTATGGATTTTTTCTTTTCATCATATGGTGTCACCGTAAGATACGGTAGGACATCGGCAAACCCGGGGAAATCCGGCGACGCAAAGCTATAGGGACTGTAAAATGTCAGCCAGCTGCAATCAAGAATCCCCTGACCAGGGTGAACTGATTCTGCTTCCTGACTCCCTCTTTATGAAGGAGTTATCACATGAAAAAGTTAGTTATCAAACTTGTTGTACTTACAGCATTATTTACCGCATTTTTCGCTATGACTGCATTCGCTGCAAAGGGCGATGCTAAAGCCGCTTTTACTAAAGTTAACGAAATCAGAGTTGCAAACGGCCTTCAGCCACTTACTTGGAACTTCCAGATCGAAAACGCAGCTAAGGTAAGAGCTACAGAAATCGTTAGAAGCTTTTCTCACACAAGACCTGATGGATCTGCATGGTACACAGCTGACCCAAGCGTTCTTTACGGAGAGAACTTAGCACAGTATTTCGATGGCGCTGATGAAGTTGTAGTAGCTTGGATGAATTCTCCGGCACACAGAGCAAACATCCTTAAGCCGGAGTTCAAGTCCGGAGCTATCTACACTGTAGAAGTAAATGGCGAAGTTTACTGGGCACAGGAATTCGGTATCTAAAGAAGAAGTATAAAAGAACTGAAAACGAAATTGAAAAATTTGAAAAAATTGAAAGAGTATGTAAGGGAAAGAGCTACCGAAAAATCATCGGTAGCTTTTTTCGTTATAAAAACTTTCTTTTTATCAAAAAAATGAAAGGAATTGCAAAGCTTGCTTTTTTTATGATAGAATACAGTACACCGTAGCAGTACCGGCAATACTTCATAAAGGGGATAGCGCATGGATAGCAAGGAAATTCGAAACGGAACATTTATCGTACAGGTAAAATACACGGAGAATGAGACTTGGCAAGGAAAGGTTACCTGGGCAGAAAAGAATAAGAGTCAGTATTTTCGGAGCGCTCTGGAGATGCTGAAGCTGATGGACAAGGCTCTTACAGAGGAAGATTTCCCGGATGAGGAAGAAGAGGAATAAGGAAGCCGGGAAGGCAATCAGATAAGTTGAAAAGCTTAGTTGTCAGAGAATGTTGCGAATCAGGCAATAGGACAGCGGTGAAGGAGACTATGGAAAATCAATTGGAAAGGCTTTATGCCATAGACTTATTAGGCATTCTGGTACATAAGTATCAGGATGGTCAGCTTGAGGGAGAAATTATTCATCAATATAAAGAGGAAAGTACTCCCTTTTTTTGTGTACTGGATTTAATCAAGAAGATGGAGTTTCAGTACGATGAGTGGGACTATCCCCAAACCTCCACCAGAGACCGGAGCTTTCGGAAAAGAGAGAAGTATAGCTATCCCAATCGTAAGGGGAAGAAACGTCTTCCGGATGAGGCGGGAACTTTGGAGAAGTTCCCCATTATTCAGAAAAGAGGGAAGGTGAGCACCTTCTTTATTCATACCAAATATCGGCAAAACGCTACCTGGCAGGGGGATATTTTTCGTGTGGAGGAGGAAGCCTGCTTCCCCTTTAAGAGTGTACTCCGGATGCTTCAAATCATGGACCGGGAAATGAGAAAGGATCAGGGGAAAGATGCATAAGAGGGCTGCTTTTTTCGGCAAGCTTACTGTTCTGCCTCTTTTTTTGTTTGTCCTATTTTTTGCCTTCGCCTTAAGTTCCTGTGGAAAGAAGAGTACCGGAAAGATTCAGGGCAGGGAAATCCGTTTGGGGATTGACCGGGACAATGCACCCTTTTCTTACCTTGATGAGGAGAAAAATCCCGCCGGCTTTGATGTGGAGTTGATAGAAGCCATTGCCAAGCTGGAGGGCTTTACCGTGAAATTTGTGCCCATGAATCCTTCGGCTTTACAGTCTGCCGTGGTGACCGGCACCATTGTAGGGGCTATGGGAGGAATTGAAATTCGGGAAGAAAAGCAGCTGAGCTTTTCGGAAAGCTATGGAAGTTCTAGCCTGGGACTTTTATATGGAAAGGATTCTTCGGAAACGAAGGAGCAGTCCTCTGTAACTATGGGCCGGTCTTCGGCATCCGAGGATCAGCCTTCGGTATCGGAGAAGCAGTCTTCGGCATCGGAGCAAATGCCTTCTTTACAGGGGAAGAGCATCCTGGTCAAGGAGGGAAGCGGTACGGCGGTTTTTCTGGAAAGTATCCGACAAAAGGAAGGTTTTTCTCTGCTGGTGGTGCAGGAAAACCAAGATCTTATCCGGGAATGGCTGGAAGGAAAGGGTGATTTTATTGCGGAGGATCTTCCGGTTTTGGAGGACATGAAGGAAGAAATTCCTAAAATCGAGGAGACGGGAAGAACGGAAGACTATCTTCCTCCGGATCTTTTGGGCATCAGCGAATTTGACGTGCAGAAAGAGAAAAATAGCAGAGCAGGGCAGAATATAGAAATATTTTCCCTAAAAGAGGAACAGCATTACGGCCTGATGGTGGGAAAGGGGCAGAATAAAGAACTGCTTCGCGCCTTTGTTCGGGGGCTGAAAAAGATGAAGGAAAATGGAGAGTGGGAGGCACTTACGAAAAAATATTCTTTGTTTCTTCCTGAAAAACCTAATCCGTAAATCCCCAGTAAAATGCTATGAAATGCTTGACAGGGAGAAAAAAAGCTGTTAGCATAGCAAACAATTCAGTTTGATGAAGGTTTTTTTGAGAAAGGATTGTTGGCAAGATGAGAAGAAACAGAACAGAAATCAATAGGATGAATTGCTGCTGTTGCTGTTGCCGTATGCATAGTCATAGGGCTTTTTGCCGTGCCAGCTGATTCTGAGGATATTTTTGTGGATATATTTCAGCGAGCTGTTTCGGCAGCTCGCTTTTTTGTTTCTAAAACAATGGATTTTTACAGCATTGACTTTTTTAAAATAGAAGGGAACTTTCATTTTTAAGAAAAGTAAAGAGTTCTAAGGGGGAGAGAGTTTTGGATATTGCATTTATCAAACAGTACATACCGATGTATGTGGAGGCGGGGAAGCTGACCCTGGGCATTGCCTTTCTGGGGATTTTGTTTTCCTTACTGATCGGTTTTGCTGCCAGCTTGATTTTGTACTATAAGGTTCCGCTTTGGCGGAGAGTGGTGCAGATTTATGTGGAGCTTAGCAGAAATACGCCCCTTTTGGTGCAATTGTTTTTTCTTTATTTCGGCTTGCCGAAGCTGGGAATACGTTTCAGTTCGGAGCTTTGCGGGGTTATCGGCTTAAGCTTTCTGGGGGGAGCCTATATGACGGAGGCCTTCCGTTCAGGACTTTCCACCGTACAAAAGATTCAAAAAGAATCTGCCCAGAGCTTGGGACTGTCCAAAGGACAGATTATGCGTTACATCATTTTCCCTCAAGCCTTATCGGTTTCCATTCCGGCTATCGTGGCAAATATGATTTTTCTGATTAAGGAAACCTCGGTATTCAGCGGAATCGCTCTTGCGGATCTGATGTTTGTCAGCAAGGACTTGATCGGCCTGTATTATAAGACGGAGGAAGCCCTATTGATGCTGGTAATTTCTTATCTCATCATGCTTCTGCCCCTCAGTATTTTGGGAAATGTTTTGGAAAGGAGGATGCGCATTGCTTATGTTTAATATTTTACTCTCGGCAAATGCAGAGAAGCCTCCGGTATATACCATTCTTTTTGCGGGAAATAATTTTCAGCGTCTTTTGTGGGGGCTCTTTGTTACTCTTCGAGTCAGCCTGATTGCGGTTTTACTTTCTCTTCCCCTAGGGATTCTTTTCGGGCTTTTCATGAGAAGAAAGGATCCCATAAGTCGGGGAATCAGCCAGCTTTATCTTTCCTTTATCCGGATTATGCCACCGCTGGTTTTACTGTTTTTGGTCTACTTCGGAACGGCAAGGATTGCGGGCTTTCATCTTTCCGGAGAAGCCTCCGGAATTCTGGTCTTTACCCTCTGGGGTACGGCGGAAATGGGAGACCTGGTTCGAGCAGCCATCGGCAGTATTCCCAGACACCAGAAGGAAAGCGGTAGGAGTCTCGGTTTAAGTTCTTGGCAGATTTACCGCTATATCATTATTCCCCAAACGGTAAGACGCTTGATTCCTTTAAGCATTAACCTGATTACCAGAATGATTAAAACCACTTCTTTGATTGTGTTGATTGGCGTGGTGGAGGTGCTGAAAACAGGGCAACAGATTATCGATGCCAATCGTTTCCAATATCCGAAGGCCTCCATTGTGATTTATGCGGTGATTTTTTTCCTCTACTTTATTGTGTGCTTCCCCATTTCTCAGCTGGGAAAGTATCTGGAAAAGAAGCTTAAGGTATAGGATTATAGAAAGGAAACTATGGAAGAAATCGTACAAGAACAGCTTTTAGAGATAAAACATCTGGAAAAAAGCTATGAGGATGACAGCCCCGTGTTAAAGGATATCTCTTTGTCGGTGAAAAAGGGAGAGGTGGTGGTGCTTCTGGGACCCTCCGGCTGCGGTAAGTCCACCCTGCTTCGCACCATTATGGGGCTGGAGCATATTCAGGGGGGAGAAATCCTTCTGGAAGGAAAAAATATTGTGGGAAAAAGTGAGGAGGCTCGAAAAGAGCGACAGAATCTGGGCATGGTTTTCCAAAGCTATGACCTCTTCCCTCACATGAGTATATTGGAGAACCTTCTTCTGGCACCCATGAAGGTGCAGGGCAGAAAGAGGGAGGAGGCTGTGCAGGAAGCCAGGGAGCTTTTGGCCAGAGTACATCTTTCCGATAAGGAAAATACCTATCCCTCCATGCTTTCCGGAGGGCAGAAGCAGAGAGTGGCGATTATTCGTTCTCTGATGATGCATCCGAAGCTGATGCTTTTCGATGAGGTCACGGCGGCTTTGGACCCGGAAATGGTGCGAGAGGTTTTGGATGTGGTGATGGAGCTTTCGGAGCAGGGCTTAACCATGCTGATTGTGACCCATGAAATGGGCTTTGCCAAGGCAGTGGCGGACAGGGTGCTGTTCCTGGAGGGGGGAAAGATTTTAGAAGAAAATACCCCGGAGAACTTTTTCCAAAAGCCTGATACAGAGAGAGCACAGCAGTTTTTACAAAATTTTTCTTACGTGTCCCATAGACATGTTGGAAGATAAATGTTTATTCCGGAGACCCGGAGAGAGGAGAAAATATGAAGAAAAATGTGATTTTTAGCGGAGTGGCGATTTTAGCAGCCCTTTCCCTGGCAGCCTGCGGAGGGGCAAAGAAGGCGGATGAGGGGCAGACTACGGCAGCAGGTACCGAGCAGGGCTCCGGAAAGGCTACAGAGCAGGCGGGAGAAAAGGCGGAATCTAAGACTGCTGAAACTGATGGAAAGTCCAGCTTTAGAACCGTAGATGAAATTAAAGAATCCGGTGTGATTCGTATCGGTGTGTTTACGGATAAGGCACCCTTTGGTTATGTGGATGAAAAGGGTGTAAATCAGGGCTATGATGTATACTATGCCCACAGAATTGCGGATGATTTAGGGGTAAAGGTGGAATTTACTTCTCTGGATCCCGCTTCCCGTGTAGAGTATGTTTCTACTGGAAAAGTGGATATTACTCTGGCGAACTTTACCGTAACCAAGGAAAGAGCGGAGAAGGTGGATTTTGCCCTTCCTTATATGAAGGTGGCTCTCGGCATCGTTTCTCCGGACAATGCGGTGATTAAATCTGTAGATGAGTTAAAGGGAAAGACCCTGATTATTGCTAAGGGAACCACTGCGGAGACTTATTTTGAAGCAAACCATCCGGAAGTGAAGCTGCAGAAGTATGATGCTTATGCGGATGCTTACAATGCACTTTTGGATGGAAGAGGAGATGCTTTCTCTACCGATAACACCGAGGTCATTGCTTGGGCCAAGTCCAATCCGGGCTTTACCGTTGGTGTGGAGACCTTGGGAGATTATGATACCATTGCCGCTGCAGTAGCCAAGGGAAATGAGAGTCTTCTGAACTTCCTGAATGAGGAAATTGAAACCCTTGGAAAGGAGCAGTTCTTCCATAAGGATTATCAGGAAACGCTGGAGCCTGTTTTCGGTTCCGATACCGATCCGGACAGCATTGTAGTAGAGGGCGGAAAGCTTAGCTAAATTGTTATGCATTTCAGTGCTATAAAAAATATTTTTGTAGAAAATAATTAACGTTTAAGGAAAATACAAAAAGAGAGAAAAGAGGGGATTATATCTCCTCTTTTTTTTGACGATAGAGGTAAAGCAAAGGTTTAAACTGCTTCCTTCAGGGAAACAGCTTGGAAGGACAGCAGGAAACAGTTTCGATGGATGAGCAAGGATGCTCTGTTGCGTGGGAAGGAGTCAAATTGAATACAGAACAAGAACTTCTTCCGGGATGGATGAAGGAAAAGGAAAGCTTAGGCAGTATTTTCAAGGATCCTTTAAGTAAAACCGTAAAGAACCAGGCCTTTCGGGATTTGGCAAAGCGCTATATGGAAGAAGGGCAGTGTGCGATTTACTTCAATATTATAGATTTTAAATTATACAATGAGCGCTTTGGCTTCGAGGCGGGAGATGCCTTGATTCTGGCCATGGCGAAGATTTTGAAAAAATATTTTCCTTATGCCTTGATTACCAGAATGTATGCGGACCAGTATGTATTGCTAACGCCAAGTTCCGGACATTATGAGGCGATTTGTAAGGTGAGAGCCGCCATACAAAAGCTGGATCTTCCCATGGCTTTGGATTTTAAAGCGGGAATATGCTTTGTTCGGGAGCAAAAGAGCATCAGCGCAATATGTGATAAGGCAAAAACAGCCTGTGACAGTATCAAAAAAGAGCGGGAAGTTTTCTCTCGTTATTATGATGAAGAGCTGGGACAGCTTCTGACCAAACAAAGATATATTGTGGATCATATTGAGGAGGCTATGGCAGAAGGCTATATCAAGGTCTATTATCAACCTTTGGTACGGGCTTTAACCAAGGAAATCTGCGGTTTCGAGGCCTTAGTGCGCTGGGCGGATCCTCATTACGGCTTCCTCTCCCCTGTAGAGTTTATTCCGGTGTTGGAAGAGTATCACTTGATCCATCGCCTGGATCTTTATGTACTGGAGAAAATCTGTCAGGATTATCAGAAAACCAAGGAAGAGGGGGGCAGTCTGGTGCCTGTTTCCTTGAACCTTTCTCGAATGGACTTCGAGCTTTGCGACGTTTTCCGGGAACTGGAAGAGCGGATGACGAAGTATCAGGTGCCAAGAGAAATGTTGACTCTGGAAATTACCGAGTCGGTTTTAAACAAAAGCCAGCTTCTCATCAGCAGCCAGATTAAGCGCTTCCATGAGGCAGGCTATAAGGTTTGGATGGATGATTTCGGTTCCGGCTACAGCTCTTTAAACATTTTGAAGGATTTTGATTTTGACCTGTTAAAAATTGACATGCTGCTTCTTCGGGAATTCAATGAGAAGTCCAAAAAAATTGTCAGTTCCATCGTGGACATGGCAAAGAAGATCGGCATTCGTACCCTGGCAGAGGGTGTGGAAACAGAGGAACAGCTGGAATTCTTAAGGGAAATCGGTTGTGAGAAGCTACAGGGCTACTATATCGGAAAGCCCGCCCCCTATCTGGAAAGCATTATGCAATGTAAGGAAAAGGGATTTCCCTTTGAGGCGGCTTGGAAGAGAAAATACAACGATGACCTTGGAAATGTAAATCTTATGGGTACGAATTCCTTCCGTAGCGGAAAGGAAACGGATGGCGAGGAGGAAGAAGGATTTCCTCTGGCCATTGTGGAGCGAATGGGAGATCGTGTGGAGTTTCTCTATGTGAATCCCCCCTTTGAAAGGGAATTGTCCATTATGGAAGGTTTAAATTCCGGCGTAGCCCAGGAGATTCTCAACAACAGGGAAGAAGAGATTTATCGGAGTATCCGGCATTTTTTTGATGACCTGTCCAAGGGCTTGGATACCGGACTGGACACCATGGGAGGCGATGCCTTTTTCGCCATTCGGGGTAGAGAAATCAGTCATATTCCGGGGAGAAATGCCTACCTTGTGAATTTGCAGGTTTTCCAGGGGAATTTCTTAAAGCTGAAGCAGAAGAAAATGATGGAAAGAGTCAAGGACTTGTACCGAGGCTATGAGCTCGTGCTTTTGACCGACCCGGGCAGAGGCGCTGCGGAAATCCTCTATGAAAAAGAAGGGGCTTATTCCTTCTCTATGGAAGGAAAAATTTTGGAAGAATTTGCAGGACAGGTATTTTCCAAAGAAGAAAGCAAACGTTTTTTCCGCTTTTTGCAAAAGAACAAAAGGATTAGGGAAAGTGAATTTGCTAAGGAAGACTTTTTCCTGGCAAAGAATCCAGGAGGGGGCACCATGGTTTTGATGGTCAGCCTGAAACCCTCGGAGCTTGAGCAAAAGGGAAATATTTTGGTGAGCATCCGAAAGATTTATAAGGATAGCATTGCCGCATTGATTCACAAAACTCTTTTGGAAGAAAGAGAAAAAGACAAGGAAGAGAAGTAAGGGAGAAGAAGTATGTCTTATAAGGATATGAAGTTGCGTAGTAAGTTTATTTTTACACTGGTTCTCATGACGATTATGGTCACACTCTTAATCGGCTTGGCACAATTCTCATTTTTGAAGATGAGTGACATGATGGTAAACGACTTTGTGCAGATTGAGTATGACAACATGAAGTCTCAGATGAGTATGCGAAAGGATATTCAGAGTATCAATAAGCGTTTACTTTTGGCCATGTATGATCCTGCCAACAATCCGGTAAAGGAGCAGAGAGAGGATTTTGACAGTCGTTTTAAGGATATGCGGGACAGGCTTTCCAAACTGGAAAATACACTGGAGGATAAGACCTTATTAGCAAACCTTTCCACGGCAATGGATGCGTTGGAGAAGGACAGCTATGCCCTTCTGGATATGCTGGATAAGGGGGACACGGCAGGAGCGATTGCTTTTTATCAACAGGGCTTTAATGCAGTAACCTCCGAGAACTTTGTATCCGCCCTTTCCGCTGTAGGAAAGCTTTCCGATGAGCACTCTGAAGCGAAGATTCAGGAGGCCAAGGATATGCGGTCTAAGGAAAGCTTGCTTTTAGGCGTGGTCTTTGTCATCGTAATTCTTCTTTACGTTTTTGCCTTCCTGAAGCTGCAAAGAGATATTACCGGAAGAATCGGTACGGTTTCCAAGGCAATCAAAAGGATGCGCAGCGGTCATTTAAATATTGCCTTTAATAAAAAATATATCGGAAGCGACGAGCTGGGAGAGATGGTGGATGACTTCTCTGCTCTGTCCGGGGAATTGAAGAAGATTATTACCGACATTTGTGCGGTATTATCCGAGATGAGCAAAGGAAACTTTGCGGTACAGTCCATGGATGAAAATATGTATGTGGCGGATTATGCCAGTATTTTACAGTCCTATAGAGAAATCAACCAGAACTTGAAGAATGTTTTCGGCTCCATCAATCAGGTGGCAGCGGATGTAGAGTCCGGTTCCGAGCAGATTGCCAACGGTTCCGTGGCCCTTTCTCAGGGGGCTACAGAGCAGGCCTCCACTTTGGAGGAGTTAAGTGCCAGCATTTATGCGCTTTCCACAAGAATCAGTGCCCAGGCACAGAAGGCGGGCAATATAGAAAGCTATTTCGGAGAGGTTTCCGAGAAGATTTCCGATGAAAACCAGCAGATGGGCGAGATGCTCCTGGCTATGGAGGAAATCGAGGATAAGTCCAATCAGGTAGAGCGTATCATCAAGGCCATTGATGACATTGCTTTCCAGACCAATATTCTGGCATTAAATGCAGCCATCGAGGCGGCAAGAGCCGGAGTTTACGGTAAGGGCTTTGCCGTGGTAGCGGATGAGGTTAGAAACTTGGCAGGAAAGTCCGCGGATGCGGCTGCAGAGACCTCTGTTTTGATTGAGAGCACCATCAATGCAGTGAAAAAGGGTGTGAATATCGTGGATCACGCCGCAAAGACACTGGGCGATGTTATGGACGGCTCTGAGAAGAGTAAGGAAATGGTGAGCGAAATTGCCGGTTCCATGGTAACGGATGCAAAATCCATTTCTGAAGTAAGTAAGGGCTTGGAAGAGGTTTCCAAGGTGGTACAGCAAAACAGTGCCACTTCCGAGGAAAGCTCCGCTTCCAGCCAGGACTTGAATGAGAATGCAGCTTCTCTGAAGGAGATGATTTCCCGTATTCAGGTTTAAAAGAAATAATTAATTATATAGAAATAAAAAGATATCTTCTATATAATATAATTTAAAACATACAAGCAATAGAGTTTTCAGACTCCTTTTGGAAAAGAAGAGGAGCTTCTGTAGCAGAGGATTTTGGAAAAAGGAAAAGAGAATCCTTTGCAAAGTAACGGCGTAAAAGGCGAGGGGGGAAGAAGGCATAGCCTTATTTTCCCTTGCTGTAATCGTAAAGGAGTGGACATGAAAAAAATTAAGGCAAAAAAAGAATAGACAAATTTTCCCTGCTTTTTTGGAGGAGAGTTTGTCTATTTTCATGAGTAAAAATGTAAAGGGCAAGCAGCTTTTTTATAAATTAAGTTTTTCCTTCCTGTTCATAAGAAAATGCGAAGATTTTCAGGAAAAAAAGGGAAAAACAGAGGCTTGTCATTACGGAAACAGTTTGTTATAGTACCATGGATTTAATATTAAAAAAATCGTAAATTCAGTTCTTATGCTTATTTATCCTTCTTGAGGAAAAATAAGATTTTCCGAAAGCCTGGGGAAGAGCGAAGAAGTGAATCCGCGTTTACTGTATTTAGGAGGAAAAAGGATGAACGTTTCAGATTTCATCAGTCCCTTATCATCTTGGAAGATTGGAAGTGTAGGGAGCATTGACCAGGGAACTCAGGTGGGAGGAACAGAAGGCGCAAGACTTTTTAAGGATGTGTTTCGTTCCGCCATTGACAATGTAAAGACCAGCCAGCTGGATGTGGAAAACAAACAGTATCTCCTGGCTACAGGACAATTATCCGATGCCCACAGCTTACCTATTGCGGAAGCGAAGGCGCAAATCAGCTTAGATTTATTGGTATCACTCAGAAACAAGGCGTTGGAAGGCTATAATGAATTGATGAAGATCAATTTATAAGGATCAGGAATAGGAGAGTTTGCAAGTGCAAAAGCTCAAGGAAATGTGGCAGAATCTGTCTGCTAAATCAAAAAAATTATTAGGCATCATTGCGGGAATTACCGTAGTGGTTATTGCCGTTGCCGTCTTCCTCTTGGCAAGAGGGCAGAAAACCGAATATCAGACCCTGTTCTCTTCCTTAAGTCAGGGAGAGGCCCAGCAGATTGTTTCTCTTTTGCAGGAACAGAATGTCCCCTATCTTTATGACGGAAAGTCCGGAGCCTTAAAGGTGCCCTCCGAGTCTGTGGATACCTTAAGAGCACAGCTTTTGTCCAAGGGCTACCCGAAGTCGGGATTTGCTTACGACATGTATATCGGAAACTCCGGTCTGATGACCACCGAGTCCGATAAAAAACAATATACCCTGTATGATTTACAGGATCGTTTGGGGGCGACCATTCGCCTCTTTGACGGGGTGCGGGACGCCAAGGTGACTATCGCCGAGGGTACGGACCAGACCTACGCTATTGAAGAGGACAATCCCGTACAGGCCAGCGCCAGTGTGGTGGTGACCATGGAGGAGGGACAGAGTCTTTCCGAAAAGAATGCGGAAGCCATTAAAAACCTTATTGCCAGGTCGGTCAAGGGAATGAATTTTACCAATGTTTCCGTATTTGATGCAGGCACCATGGAAGAGGTGGCGGCGGATGCGGGAGACAGTGCCAGCGGTTCCGGTACCAGCATGGCGAACCTGACCACCACGGTGGAAAACAATATTGCCAACAATATTAAACGGGTATTGGGAAAGATTTACGGCGGAGAAAACCTGGCGGTTTCCGTAAAGGGAACCCTGAATATGGCGAAGCTGATTCAGGAGAACACCCAGTACACTGTACCGGAGAAGACGGAAGCTACAGATAAAAGAGGCTTACTGAGTAATGAAGAGGTGGCCGGGGAAAATGCCGGAAACAGTGGAGAAAACGCTGCCGGTGTTGCCGGGGCAGACGCCAATGCGGACACCCCCAGATATACTACCCAAAATGGAAATGCCCAGACTACGGACAATTACTCCAACTCCAGTGCTACCAGAGAGTGGCTCTACAATGTCTTAAAGGAGCAGAAGGAAATTGCTCCCGGTGTTTTGGAGGATGCTTCCGTGGCGATTGTCATCAATACGGATGACAACAGCATTCCGGAAAGCGATTTGATTAACCTGGTGGCAGATGCTGCGGGAATCAAGCGGGATGAGGCGGCGGATAAGATTACTATTCTTCGTTCTCTGAATAAGACCGCGGTACAACAGACGACAGAGGAGAAGCCGGCAGAAGAGCCTAAGACGCTCCTGAACCAGTTCCCGTTATGGGCACTGATCGGAGCGGCGGTATCCGCATTCTTACTGATTTTGATTCTGTTGATTTTGATTCTTCGCGGAAGAAAGAAGAAGAAGCTGAAGAAGTTGGCACAGGAAGAAATGGAGAATGCAGCAGCGCTCAGTGTAGAGCAGCCTACGGATGAAATTACACCGGTAGAGGAAATTGATGAAGATGAGCTGACTGCTGAGGGCAAGATGGCTCATGGCATGAAGCTGAAGAAGAGTATCGGCGAATTTACGGATCAGAATCCGCAGGTAGTGGCAAAGCTTATTCAAAGCTGGATGAGAGAAGAGGAGCAAAACCTTGGCAGAAAACAGCACAGATCAACAAGAAAAACAAGCTAACCCCATTGATGAAAATCAGGACTTTGTCCCGAAGCTTACAGGAAAACAAAAGGCTGCCCTTGTGGTGGTGTCCTTGGGTTCCGATCGTGCCTCTCAGATTTATAAGTATCTGGGAGAGCATGATATTGAGGAATTAACCTTTGAAGTGGCAAAAATGGGAAAAACCACCAACTCTATGGTGGAAACTACCTTGGATCAATTCTATCGTCTTTGTCTTACCCATAAGATGATGACAGACGGCGGAATGGACTATGCCAAGGCAGTTTTGGAAAAGGCCTTCGGAGAATCCGCAGCCAAATCTCTTTTGGACAGAGTTTCCCAGACCTTGGCATCCAAGCCCTTTAACTTCTTTGCCAAGGGAGATCCCAAGGCATTGTTATCCCTACTTCAAAACGAGCGTCCTCAGGTTATCGCCCTGATTCTTTCCTATATGGAGTCTGAGCAGGCAGCCCAGATTTTGGAGAACCTGCAGGAGGCAAAGCGTATTCCTACGGTTATGGCTATGGCAAAGATGGACAGAGTTTCCCCGGAAGCCATTTCCATCGTGGAAGAAGAGATGAAGCGGAAGTTCGATACCATTATCACCAGTGAGGACAATATGAACCTGGGTGGTATTGACTTCGTAGCGGATGTGATGAACCACATTGACAGAAGTAACGAAAAGAAGATTTTCGACGAGTTGGATGTTACCGATCCGGATCTTTCTGCGGATATCAAGGACAAGATGTTCGTCTTCGAGGATATCCTTACCATGGACGATCGTTCCGTACAGAGATTTATCCGAGATTGTGACTCCAAGGATGTGGTATTCGCCTTAAAGACTGCAAATGAAGAGATGAAGCAGATCTTCTTCAACAACATGTCCAAGCGTATGGCGGAAACCGTTAAGAGTGATATGGAAAACTCCAGAAATGTCCGCTTGAAGGATGTGGAAGAGGCACAGCAGCGTATTGTTAACCTGATTCGTCTCTTAGAAGATAAGGGAGAGGTAATCATTAATAAGGGAGGCGATGAAGACAATGTTCTCGTCTAAAAAAGTGATTCGCTCGGCTAGCAATAGCCAGCTTTCCTCCTTTTTAGAGAGCTTGGAAGAGCCGGAAGAGGTCCAAGAGGAGGAAATGGAAGAATTTGCTTCCTCCGAAGGAGAAGAAGAGGAGGAAGAAGATGCTCTTCCTCTTCCTGAAACCAAAGCGGAGGATCCTTACCATGAGACCTTGCTGCATTTGGCTTTGGAAAAGGCCCAGAGAATTATGGATGCGGCGGAAAAGGAAGCTAAGCTTTTAAAGGAAAAGGCGGAGGAAGAGGGATATCAGGCCGGTTTTCAGAAAGGCTTAGAGGCCGGAAAGGCGGATGCCGAGGAGAAGGTTTTGGCAGAACATGCGGAGGAAATGGAGAATTTCCGAATGGACATGAACCGATGCCTTCGTATGGTAGAGGATGCCAAAACGGAAAGACTCTATCGGTATATGGATGAACTAAAGGATGTAGCCATTGCGGTGGCGGAAAAGGTTATCTTGGTCAGCCTTCGTTCCTCCGGCGAAGTCATTCGAAGAATGATTTTAAAAGAAGCGGAGCGTATCAAAAAGACTGCATGGCTGAAAATACATATTGACCGACTGGATTATGAAATGCTGGTGGAGACGGATGGAGATGTGGCCAATGAATTAAGCCAGATTTCCGACAATATCAAGTTTGTGATTGTAGAGAAGGAGGAACCGGGAAAATTAATTCTGGAAACTCCGGATGAGATTGTGGATGCCAGCATCGATACTCAGATGGAAAATTTGCGAGAGAGATTGGGACGATTGGATGCCCAAGAGAGTGAGTAAGGAATGTATGAAAATATTCTTTCCACGATTAAGAAGATGGATACCGTGGAGAATATCGGAAAAATCGAGAATATCGTAGGAATGTCTATGGAAGCCTCCGGCACCGGAAAGTCCAGTATCGGAGATATTTGCATGATTTATAGTGATGAGACGGAAAGCCAGGTGGCCGCGGAAGTCGTGGGCTTCAAGGGAGACCGGGTACAGCTTATGACCTATAAGACCTCTGTGGGCATCACATCAGGCGCCTTTGTACGGAATACAAGAAGGCGCCTTCGTGTTCCTGTAGGGGATTTTTTGAAGGGCAGAATCATTGATGCCCAGGGAAATCCCATGGATGGGGGAGAACCCTTTCCGGAGAGCGATTTCTACACCGTAAACAATTCCTATATGAACCCCTTGGACAGACCGCCTATTCGAGAGAGACTGCACTTCGGAATTAAGGCCATTGACGGCTTAAACACCGTAGGTAAGGGACAGCGTATCGGCATCTTCGCCGGATCCGGAGTGGGTAAGTCCACTCTGATGGGAATGATTGCCAGAAATGTTAAAACCGACATTAACGTTATCGCCCTTGTGGGAGAGCGTGGACGAGAAATTTTGGAATTCGTGGAAAAGGATATGGGAGAAGAGGGAATGAAGCGTACCGTACTGGTGGTGGCAACCTCCGACCAGCCTGCCATGCTTCGTTTAAAAGCCCCACTTGTGGCCACAACCATTGCGGAATATTTCCGGGACAGGGGCATGGATGTGCTTTTAATGATGGACTCCTTAACCCGTTTTGCCATGGCCCAAAGAGAAATCGGTCTGGCCACCGGAGAACCTCCTATCGCAAGAGGCTATACTCCCTCGATTTATGCGGAGTTCCCCCGTTTACTGGAGCGGGCGGGCGCCTTTAAGAAGGGCTCCATCACCGGCGTTTATACCGTGCTGGTGGAAGGAGACGACACCAACGAGCCCATTGCGGATACGGTCCGCGGTATCCTGGACGGACATATTGTGCTGTCCCGTGCACTGGCGGCGGAAAACCATTATCCTGCTATCGACATCGGTATGAGCATTTCCCGATTGATGGCAGAGCTGGTATCCCAGGAGCACAAAAAATATGCCAGCAGAATGAGAAATACTCTGGGACTTTACCAAAAAAATGCGGATCTTATCGCTATCGGTGCTTATAAAAAGGGCACGGATCCCAAGCTGGATGAGGCTGTAGACAAGTACCCCGCCATCAATGATTTCTTGATGCAGGGAACAGGAGAAGCATTTTCTTACGAAGATACGGTTATGCAAATGAAGGAAATTACCGATATTGGATAAGGCAATTAAATTTTAAGATGCAGAAAGGCGGGAACCAAATTGAAAAAATTCAAGTACAGTTTGGAAACAGTCTATCAATTTAAGCTTCAAGTCTTAGACAAGGTGAAGGAAGAGTATGCCATTAAGCAGCAGGAAGTTTTGAATCAGCAAAGTCTGATCAATCGCCTTCAGGAAGAGTTGTTTCACTACGAAGAGGAATTTGAGCGGGTGAAGCAGGAAGGCGCTTCCATTGAAACCATTATGATGTATGTCAATGGCATCGAGCGAATGGAAAAACGTATAGGGAAAGAGAAAGATGAGCTTATCCGACGTACCGTTATTGCCGAAGAAAAGAAGAGAGAGGTGATTAAGGCCAACGTAGACACCAATGCCTTCGAGAAACTTAAGGAGAAAAAACTTGAGGAGTATCGTGTTCAAGGACAGAAGGCAGAGGAACAGTTTATCGAGGAATTCGTCTCTCACGCAATGAAGGCATAGGTACAGGAGAGTATATGGCAGAGATGACAATTCAAAAAAGTCAAGCCTTTCCCGTTGGAAAAGACTTAAACAAGGGGAAGTCCTTGGAAGACAACAAAGCTTCCCTTGACTTTAATGCGTTTCTTCGCTCCTCCAAAGAGGATACAGTGAAGAATGAGGGAGACAGAAAGAACAAATCCCAAGAAAACAGTGAGAAAAAAACAGAACAGAACAGTATAGAAAAAGACCCGAAGGAAGCAAAGCTTCAAAAGGGAGAGAAGAAGACAGAAAAGAAAGAGACAAAGACCGAGGAGCAGGACAGCTTACAGGGAGAGAAGGCGGCAAGCCTGGTTTCCGAAAAGCAGATTCTATTCCAAAAAGATCAGTTGATGGCAGACATCAAGATTGCGGTCGAGGAAGGTGCTGTTGATGCGGTTTCCGACCTTACGGCAGTAGCTGAACCGGTATCCATTCCGCTTACAGAAGAAAGCGCGCTTGTTACCGTTCTTCCTGAAGGGAAGGAAGAAACTCCGGTCTTGGCGGAAAATGCGAGCAAAAAGGATTTTTCCGATTTCTTACAGGAAGATTCCAAGGATGCAACAGAAACTAAGACTGTAGAGCTCAAAGAGGGAGCTTCTCCAGTGGAGGACAAGTCCCTTGTGGAAGCGCCTAAGGAGGAAAATGTTATTCCTTCTCATCGTTTGGAAGAGAAGCTTTCTCAAAGAGCGGAAGAAAAGAAGTCCGGAAAAGAAGAAAAGCTTGGCTCTGTTTTGGAGCATGCCGGACAACAGCTTTCCCTACAGGGAAGTCAGGAAAAGCTTTCAGAGCCGGTTAATGCACCGGTTCGGGAAGAAGCCGTGTTACATAGCTCTGAAGCAAAGCTTCCTGAGGATGTGGCGGAGTTCTTATCCAATAAGACGGAACTTCAGCATGGCGAAATCAAGATTGAGTTAGAACCCAGAAATCTTGGACAAATTACCGTAAAAGTCAACTATAGCGGCGGCAAGGCAAACATTGTCATTACTGCGGAAAATCCCAAGACCTTGCATCTTTTACAGACCGGTGCCGAGGATATGGGAAGAATCCTGGAGCAAAAAACAGGAGAACTCACCAAGATTGTGGTACAGGAGGAGCAGCATGCTCCGAGTTTCCATCAGCAGGGACAATCCAATTCCGAAAACAAAGAGGAAGCGGAGCGTCGTCAGAGGGAACAACAGGAACGGGCGCAGCAGGACAATGCAGAAGGCTTCCTGCAAAGAATGCGTCTAGGACTAGCCCAATAAGGAGAAGATATGGCAGATATTCAAGGTGTTTCTTCCGCAACCAGTCCCTATGAAAAGGCGACTTACAGCGCGAAGTCAAATGATAAAAATACATTATCCATCGAGAGCTACTTTAAGCTCTTGTCCGCTCAGCTTGCAAACCAGGACATGACCAGTCCTATGGACAACAGCGAGATGATGGCACAGATGACACAGATGGCCATGGTACAAAGCTTAGGAACCATGACCACCAATATGAAGCAGGAAATGGCTTTGACCAAAACCAGCTATTTGGCAGGCTTAATCGGCAAAGAGGTTTCCGCAAAGGTTCCGGAGGCGGAGCAAAAAGCAAACCCCAATGGGCCTAAGGAAAAATCCGGCGTAATTGCTTCCGTAAACCTTACAGGAGATGAACCCAGCTTCCGTTTAGAGGGAGATGTGACAGACTATCCTTTGGAAAGTCTTTTAATGGTGCGTCAGGCAGGAACTGCAGCGGCTACTACCACCGGTTCGGCTGTAACAGCACCCGGCTCAAGTACAGGTACAACAGCAGCCGGTGTAAGCACAACAGCAGCCGGCGCAACAAGCTCCACAAGCGGCACAGCCGGCACTTCTGCAACAACGGCAGGAAGCCATGGGGCAACAGCGAGCCCCGCATCCGCTACAGCAGGAACAACGGGCGCTGCATCTACAACAGCTGCAGCATCAGGCAGTACTTCTGCACCCGCAACAACAGGAACAGCAGCTACAACAGGAACAACAGGAACAACAGCTACCGCCAATCCGGCAGGAGCCTCCGTTCCCCCTGCAGTAGCATCTAGCAGTGCAAGCTCCTCCGAAGTTGGCCCCCATGTGGCTATCCTGGAAAGAGAAGCGGCAGCTCATTCTGCAAGCAATTAAAATTAAAATTTAATTTTTATTTCTTTTATAGATTTGAGAAACTTAGCCGATAATAAGGAGTAAGTTTCAAATGCGCAAAAAGCGCCATTCATTATTTCATACTCACTAGTTGAGGAAAGGACAAGAATATATGTTAAGAGCAATGGATTCTGCAGTAGCAGGTTTGAGAGCACATCAGAACAAGTTAGACGTTATCGGTAACAACATCGCCAATGTTAACACTTTCGGATTTAAGTCTCAGGGATATAGCTTTAAGGATACAATGTATCAGACATCCAGTACTTCTTCAGGAGGAAAGCAGGAAGCCAGCGGTAATGCCACCATCGGTGGTGCAAACCCCGCTCAGTACGGATACGGTTCCTTAACCGGATCAATTGCCACTGACTTTACATCCAGTACACCATCCTATGTTGGAGGCTTCAATGCTTCCATCAACGGATCCGGATTCTTTGTAACCAGCGCATCCAATAAGGAAGTTACCCTGGATCCTGCAAATACAAAGACAACAACCGCAGAGATGAAGAAGAACAACTTCGCCTATACCCGTGTAGGTCAGTTCTCTGTAGATGCAAACGGATATATCGTAGATGCAAACCACAACTTCGTATACGGTTTCCAGCCTGACTCTTTGACAGAGCCTACCAAGTACGGAGACGGCGGAAAGAAGCTGGTTGCCCTTCGTGCACCGGCAGCGGACAATACCGGAGCGGTAGCTTTAACCGGTAGCCCTGTGTTCACAGGATTTGCCGCACAGCTGAAGTCCGTAGAAATCGGTGCAGACGGAATTGTTAAGGGAATTATCGATAACAAGACTCCGGGAACCGGTGGAGCACCTGCACAGGTTACATCCACATCCATCGTTTTAGGAAAGGTGGCAGTTGCTTCCTTCCAGAACCAGGAAGGTTTGACCAAGGCAGGAAACAACACCTTTAATGCAGGAGTAGGAGATAACACAGGATACATTTCCGCAACCATGCCCGGTGAGGGATCCACCCCAACCCTGATGGCAGGATATTTGGAAGCATCCAACGTTGACTTGGCAAAGGAATTCTCTGACATGATTACCACTCAGAGAGGTTTCCAGGCTAACTCCAAGATCATTACCGTATCTGATGAAGTTCTTCAGGAACTGGTAAATATGAAGAGATAAAACATAAGCTAAGGCTTTCCTGAGTTGGAAAACAGAATAGATTGCTTCTGAAAAGAAGAAAAATCCGTTTCCAACAAAGGAAGGCTTCTGCTGTGTAAGTAGACGAAAGGAGGAAATCATGATACGCCTAACAAAATTAAACGGGGAAGAAGTGTTTTTGAATTATTTTCAAATCCTTTACATTCGCCGCATTCCGGAAACCAAGGTAAAGCTGGCAAACGGAGATTTCTATCTGGTAAGAGATAGCGTGGAGTCGATTATTGAACAGGTTCAGGGTTTCCTAAGAAAGTGTCTTACTTTTGAGGATAAATTTCATGAGGGAGAAGACGTACATGAAATTAAGGGGAAAGAAAGAGAAGCTTAGGAAGAGCGCATAGGAAGCAAGGAGGCTAGTCAATAAGTATGGACATTTCAATGCTGTTAGGCTGGATTATCGCTATTGCCTTAATCATTAGTGGTATTACCATGCCGAAGTTGGGGAACTTCTGGGACGCACCCAGTGCCCTGATCGTAGTTGGAGGAACAATAGCGGCGTTAATCGCCTGCTACCCATTCCGAATCATTAAGGAAATTCCGAAGCATATCGGAATCTGCTTTCGAGGAGGAAAAAAATATAATGTACCGCAAACCGTGGATGCCCTGGTGGATTTGGCTTTGATTGCCAGACAGAGTGGTTTGCTGGCTTTGGAAGAAAAGGCGGAAGAAATCAAGGAGCCCTTCTTTAAACAAGCCGTAGTCATGATTGTAGATGCCAATGATCCGGATAAGGTACGTGCCTCTCTGGAACATCAGGTAGAAGATATGATGACCAGACATGAAGAAGCGAAAGGTCTTTATGTAAAGGGATCTGCTCTGGCGCCGGCCTTCGGTATGATCGGAACCCTGGTAGGTCTGGTAAACATGTTAAAGGGTATGGACCTTTCCGGTTCCGGCGGTGGAGCCAGTACCCTGGGACAGGACATGGGTGTTGCCTTAATCACCACCTTCTACGGTTCTGCCATGAGTAACGTGCTTTTCCACCCCATTGCCCAGAAGCTAACCATCAAGGACAATGAAGAGGTTTTATACTGCTCCATTATTATCGAAGGTGTTATCGCCATTCAGTCCGGAGATAACCCCAAGGTTATCCGGGAAAGACTTTTGGCTTCCCTTGCCCAGAAGCAGCAGAAGAAGCTTTTGGCTAAGGCCGGAGCGGCAGGCGGAGATGCCGGAGGAGGAGACAAGTAATGAAGAAACGAGGTGGAGGAGACGAAGGTGGATCCTGGATGGACACCTACGGGGACCTGGTTACCCTCTTAATGACCTTCTTCGTGCTTCTTTACTCCATGTCCAGTATCGACTCGGCAAAGTGGGATGTGTTTGTACGTTCCATTTTCCCCAACGGACGCCCGGGAGATAAGTCGGCGGAGCAGATTATTATTAACGGTCAGGCCACCAATAAGGATGAGCCTGCCGGAGAAATAGGAGACAGCGGAGCCCCGGAAAATACGGTAGATCCAAACAATATTAATGAATTGTATCTGCAGATTGCCCAGGCTTTGAATGGGGCAGGAATTGACGGCGTTGAAGTTTCCCGTGGACAAGATTACACCTTTGTGGTATTTAAAGATAAGGCATTTTTCGCCGGAGACAGCTCGGTAATTACTCCACAAGGACAGGAGACTTTATCCATATTTTGTGATACTATAGCACCAGATGCAAACAAGCTGTCTCAGGTTAATGTTATGGGTCATACCGCCCAGGCAGATCCGGAAAGAGCCAATAACCCGAGAAACGATAGAATCTTGTCGGTTATGCGTGCAGCGGAGGTTTGTCTCTTCATTCAGGGAAGAGGAATCATCTCCCCGGATAAGCTGGTCAGCATCGGTTACGGACAGTTCCATCCTATAGCGGACAACGCTACATCGGAGGGAAGAGCCAAGAATCGAAGAGTGGAAATTTTGCTTATTGACGAAGGCGCAGAAATCCGTAATATTAATGAGTACTTCGAGGAGTACTACAGCGGAGCCAATGCGGACAAAACCATCGTTACCGATGGTGTGCCGGAGAATATTAAGGCAGAAGAAGCAGGAGGCAATGCCACTCCCCAGGAAGGCGCTACACCCGCAGAGGGAGCTGCGCCCGCCGGAGAAGGAAGCCCCGCAGCCGGAGCGGACACCGCAGGCGCTGCAGAGGGCGCGGCAAGCACAGGCGCTGAGGCAGGCGGCCAACAGGCCATGGCCAAAGAAAAGACACCGCAGGTTGCCGGTGTTTCCCGAGAAATTCCCGGGGAAAAAGAAGAGGACAGTATTGCAGGAAACATCAAAAAAATACTGGGAGACTTCTTGAAAGGACTTGGAGGAAAAGCTAAGTCTTAAATCCTTTAGCAGGGCTAAGGGAGTATGAGAAAGGGGTTATGTAAGAAAAGCGCGATTTTCTTACAGTAGGAAGAGGAAGAGGTTATTGAATGGCAGACGTCTTATCCCAAAGCCAAATTGATGCGCTTCTGAAATCCATGCAGGACGGACCACCCAAAGAAGAAAAGGTGGAAGAAAAAGCTGCTGAGGTTTTGGAACCGAAGAAAGAAGAAGTGCAGAAGGAAGAAGAAACGTATAGCAAATACGACTTCTACAGTCCGAGAAAGTTCACCAAAGATAAAATTCGATTATTGAGGAGTATCTTCGATAACTATGCAAGAATTTTAACCTCTCAGGTGAATGGTATTTTCCGTACCATGACGGACATTACGGTTTTAGAGTTAAGAGAGACAAGATACTACGAATATGTCAATGCCTTCCATGAAAATGACTGTATGACGATAGTAGACACCTACGTGCAGGACAAGGGAAAGAGTAATGTGCCCATGATGAGTTATATCTCACCGGGACTTACCCTGACTCTGGTAAGCCACATGCTGGGAGGAAGCGATACTGTCATTAAGACGGAAGACGATTATCGTTATACTGATGTGGAGATGGCTCTGTACAAGAGAATCATGGAATACATCGTCCATGCCTTGGGAGACGGTTTCAGCAATTACATTACCGCAGAGTTTAAGATTGCAAAGATAGAGACCAACCCCTCCATGGTACAGGAAGTCGGATTGGATGAAACCGTAGTACTGGCAGTGATGAATGTGGATATTTCCGGTTTAGCCATGGAAAGAATCCGAATCTGTCTTCCCGGAACCCTTCTGGAACACATGTTTAAGATTATTGATAACCGGAAACATCTGGCCAGAGGTTTTGCTTATGAGAACAACCAAGATACCATTATGGAACATTTGAAGGCTTCTACATTCCCGATGACAGGACAGCTTGGGGTTGTCAAGCTGGACATTGAAGATCTCTATCACCTGAAGGTGGGGGATGTCATCGACCTAAACAAGGCGAAGAATTCCGCTGTAAAGCTCTTTGTAGGAAGGCAGCCCTGGTTTACCGGAAAGATGGGAGTATATAAGAAAAACATTGCCATTCGGATTGAAGACCGAATCATCCAAAAGGAAGATAAGGCGATGGAAGCGCTTTCCGATGCGGTAGCAAAAGAAGCGGAAACGGAAGAAATTCCGGAAGAAGAAATTTCACCGATGAATGTGATGGCACAAGACATTCAGGATTTACTGGATCCGGAGCCTTCTCTGGATGATGATGAGGAATAAACTGGTCTTAAGGCAGGAAACTGTCATAGAGATATAAAAAAAGCTTAGAATAAGGATAGGAGAAACGAAGATGGCAAAGATTTTGTTAGTAGATGATGCAGCGTTCATGCGAATGATGGTAAAGAACTCCCTTACAAAGGGCGGCTTTGCTGATTGCACCTTCGTGGAAGCACAGGATGGCATGGAAGCAGTAAAGAAGTTTGAAGAAGAGAATCCTGATCTTGTGATCATGGACATTACCATGCCCAACATGGATGGATTGCAGGCTCTGAAGAAGATCAGAGAAGCACATCCGGATGCGAAGGTTGTAATGTGCACCGCGATGGGACAGGAGAGCATGGTAGTGGATGCAATTAAGTCCGGAGCAAAGGACTTCGTTGTAAAGCCCTTTAATGCAGAGAGAATTACTTCCACCGTAAAGAACATTTTAGGTTAGGCAAGTAAAGAGAGTAGAGGAAGAACATGTCATTTTTAAATTCATTCGATATTAGTGCATCAGGGATGAGCGCTCAGAGAGTCAGAATGGACATTGCGGCAGAGAATATTGCCAATGTGGACACCACCAGAACCGAAGCAGGCGGTGCATACAAGAGAAAAGATGTAGTACTGGAAAGCTTCGGAGAACGCTCCTTCCAGCAGGCCCTTCGAAATGCGCAAAATGGCAAGGGATTCCGGGGGCAGCATGCGGGAGTTCGTGTTCAGGGAGTCATCACGGATGATCGGGAGATGAAGAGGGTTTATAATCCCAATCACCCGGATGCGGATGCGCAGGGCTATGTAAACTACCCCAATGTAGATATTTTGAAGGAGACGGTGGACTCCATGTCTGCCACTCGTTCTTATGAAGCCAATGTTACCGCCTTAAACGCCATGAAAACCATGGCGCAAAGAGCGTTGGACATCGGTAAGTAAGAAGGGGCGATAGGAACAGGAAACTGATAGTTAAAGGAGTAAGATAGATGGGTGCGACCAGCTTCAATGAAATGGAAATCGATGCCATAGGCGAGATTATGAATATCAGCCTTGGGGCGTCAGCAACGGCAATATCCACTCTTCTTGGTACTAAAGTTAATATTACTACTCCCGTTGTGCAGGTGAAAAACAAAGAAAACTTTGAGTTTCGGGAACTGGAGCCGGCAATAGGAGTTGAGATTGCATACGTTCAAGGAATTGATGGCAAAAACATCATGATGTTTTCCCGGAACGACGTTCGCATCATCGTTTCCATGATGATGGGTGCGGAGATTCCGGAAGATGAATTCGTCATGGACGAAATCAACGCCAGTGCGATTCGTGAGGCGATGAACCAGATGATGGGAGCTTCGGCTACCGCTCTCTCTGAGTTCTTGGGAACAACTGTAGATATTTCTACTCCCATTTCTTACGAAATCACAGACGGCGCTGCATTTAAAGACAAGTATTTCGAAGGGGCGGAGGAAAATGTAGTTATTCGCTTCACCCTGGAAATCGAAGATAACTTAAAGAGTGAATTCTTAAATATCATGTCTGTGGATTTGGTAAAGAAGCTTTTGAAGCCCTTTACTGCCCAGTTTGGTATGGGAGAAGAGGAAGATGATGAGGTGGTTGCCAGTAGTGAGGAAGCTGTATCGCCTCAAGTAGAAGAGCCTGTAGCGGAAGCACCGGCTGCAGAAGCAGCGGAAGCGCCTGCGGCAGAGGAAGCTCCAATGCCTGCAAAGTCCGGTCCTATTGACCAGGCTACAGCAGATGCTTTACTGGCCAGCTTACTGGCAGAGCAAAATGGAGAAGGAGCCCCTGAAGCGGCACCCGCTCCTGCAGTAGAGCCTACACCTGCTCCGGAACCCGTAGCGGCAGCACCTGCACCTGCTCCGGAAGCGGCAACAACGCCTGCACCACAGCCTGTAGCGGCTCCACAGCCTGCACCGGCTCAGATGGCTCCCCAGATGATGGCTATGCCTCAGGGGGTGGCTTATCAGGATCCTCTCACCTTGCAGCTTTTAAACCAGATGCAACAGTCTCAGACACAGATGCTGGAGTTGATTCGGGATATGCAGGGAGGAAAGAATAAGGAAGCGAAATCTTCCGAGCCATCTCTGATTAAACCTTTAAATTCCAGAGAATTCGAGAATGAGGGTGGAGAAGCGGGAGAAAATCCTGACAACAGAGAAATGCTGATGAAGGTACCTTTAGAGATTTCCGTAGAAATCGGAAGGACCAGAAAGCTGGTAAAGGATATCTTAGACTTTACCCAGGGTTCTCTGGTGGTTCTGGACAAGATGGCAGGAGAACAGGCAGACCTCTACGTAAACGGAGAGTGCATTGCCAGAGGAGACATCGTAGTTGTAGAAGAAAACTTCGGTATTCGTATCACCGAGATTTTGAAGAAAGACATTAATCAGGAGAGCCTATAATGTTTCAACAGGATATCATCTCCCTTGTGTCCGGTTTTTTACTCTTCTGTCTCTTCCTTTTAGGAGCTTGGGCTCTACATCGTTTTATCGGAAAGTATGGAAGAATGTTCCAAAAAAGTCGATACATGCAAGTGGTTGACCATATACAGGTATCTCAGGACAGACAGCTGTTTATCCTTCGTTTAGAGAAGGAGGACCGCTGTCTCCTTGTGGCGTCAGGACCTGAAGGAATGAGACTCATTACCGAATTGCAGGAAGACTATGAGGGAGAGAATCCCTTAGGGAACGGAGAAAGCTTTCTTTCCGTATTTCAAAAGGAAGGGGTAAAGCTTTTACAGAAGAAGCTGAAAGGAAAGAATGCCGGTGCATGGAATGGGGAAGAGGAAAAAGCTTCCGCTTCCGATTTGGATAGTGAGGTAAAAGGATGAATGAATTATTGTCAGGATTAAATGGAGGATCCGTTCCTACCCTGGAACTGATCTACTTATTAACCCTTGTGGCTTTACTGCCTTCCATTGTGATTATGATGACTTCCTTTACCAGAATCATCATCATTTTATCCTTTACCAGAAATGCCATGGGCGTGCAGCAAACCCCTCCAAACATGGTTTTGGCGGGGATTGCGTTCTTTTTGACCCTATATATTATGAGTCCCACTTTAAATAAAATTAATGCGGAGGCTTACGAACCCTATAAGAAGGGAACGGTTACGCAGGAAGAAGCGTTAAATATCATGGGAAAAGATATGAAAGAGTTTATGCTTCGGAATACGGAAAAGGCCACATTGGATCGTTTTGTAGCCATGAGTAAGGTGGAACTGCAAAAGGATCCTAAGGATTATCCCTTAACCGTGGTGACCCCGGCATTTATGACTTCGGAGCTAAAAAGAGGCTTTACTGCCGGCTTTTTGATTTATCTGCCCTTCCTCTTAATTGACGTGGTAGTATCCACCACCCTGATGGCTATGGGTATGGTAATGTTACCTCCCGCCATGGTGTCCATGCCCTTTAAGCTTTTGCTTTTTATTACCGTAGATGGATGGAACCTGCTTTTTTCCAGTGTGGTCAGCAGTTTCCGATAGGGAAAGGGGAAGAAAATGCTGGATAGTGCGGAAATTTTAGATATTATGAACCAAACCTTTATGCTGTCCCTAAGGATTGCCATGCCCTTCCTTTTGGTGAGCATGATTTTGGGTATCGTGATTGCCATCTTTCAGGCGGCAACCTCCATCAATGAGCAGACCCTGACCTTTGTCCCGAAGCTTATTGCCATTATTATCATGATGACGGTTTTGGGAGGAACCCTCTTAAAGACCATGCAGGATTTCTTTACCATGATTATGAAAATGGTGGCAGGAGGATAATATGCTGGTCTTATTTTCCTTTATTGTCATGCGAATGACAGGGGCCATTGCCTTTAATCCTGTCTTTGGAAGAACGGATTATCCCCGTCGTGCAAGG
>CAUUJL010000016.1:0-34873 GCA_963545375.1 uncultured Oribacterium sp. | reverse complement strand
AGGCGGTTCCCGCCATCGTCTCCCTCCGGGAAAATGGCGACGTCTTCCTACGCTTTTCCGAAAAAGAAAGAGCCGTAACCAAAGGCCAGGCTGTGGTGCTTTACAATGGAGACCTGGTTCTCGGAGGCGGAACGATTATAGAAGGATATAAGAAACTCTAAAAAATCAAAAAGATTTTCTAAGCAATATAGGTCTGAACTTTGCGGAAGCTAGCGAGAGCGTGCCCCCGTTTAGACCTAAACTGCATGAAAGCATAGCATGCACATATACTCATTTCTCTTTAGACATACAGAGCTTCATCTGAAAGCTTCGCCTTATGAATCAGCAGAATTCCTCCTCTTTCTTTTCCCTTTACGTTATAAAGGGCGGTATCTGCCGCAAAGGTATAATCCCAAACCCTGTTCTTTTTCAGCGGAACGGAATTACGGATTCCTTGGGAAATGGTCACAACTCCCCCTCCCACTTCTTCCGAATGTTGTAGGTTCAAGGCTTTAACCGATTCTCCCAATTCCTTGGCATAGCTCAGAAGCTCTTCATCCTGCATATTCTCATAAATCAGAACAAATTCATCCCCGCCGTAACGGGCAGCATAGATGCCGGGATGCTTTGCACAGAGCTTCTTGATTTCCCCTGCCACCAGACGAAGACATTCATCCCCGGCCTGATGGCCGTAGCGATCATTGTACTGTTTGAAATAATCCAAATCCACCATTTCAAAGCCTACAGGGGTTCTGGAATTATATGCTCTCTCAAAGGCTGCATCCGCAAAGGTGCTTAAATGATAACGATTGGGAAGGCCGGTCAATTCATCGTGATCCGCTTTCTGGGTGAGGCGAACATTTTCCTCCTCCATAAAGGCATTCTGCTCCTTTAAATCCTCCAAATCCTTCCGAATCTTTAAGGCAAATAAAAAGGCATTGACCTTCTCCACCTCCTGCTGCTTCACCATCTCATAGTAGTGATATGCAGACTCATTTCTGGATTTCTCATCGGAAATCTTGTCAAAATACCGAAGCTTGGATTCCAAAAAGCGTTTCTGCAATTCCGGAAGATTGATTTCCAAAAGCTTTCCCTCCAGAAGATGTAAAACCTTATGACATTCCTTAAACTTATCAATTTCCAAAAAGAAATCCGCCAAATCGCACACATCCTCAATCATATGCGTACGAAGAGCCGTCATTACCGCCCGATCCACAAAACGTCGAATCAAAAGATCCCGCTCCGATATTTTATCCTCGTAATGGGCAAGACGAATAGAAAAGCTTAAAATGTCGATGCCGGACAGCAGCTCTCCCGTATAGGGGGAATTCTTTGCCAGGGTTAGAACGGAATCCAGGCAGGCTCTTGCCGCCTGTACATCCCGGCTTCTGCTTAAATAGATATTTCCCAGGAAGATGTAAATGCTCATCATATTGGAAACATACCCGCCATCTACGGTAGTCCCACTAATGTCATACAAGGCTTCCTCAGCATAGTAGCGGCCATGATCATAGTCATTTAGGCTAAAGTAAAGTCTTGCAATATTGGATTTCACAATACCGCTGAGGCTGTTATCCGCTTCTTCCATCTGCTCATAATACTTTAAGGCCGTCATATAATAATCTAGTGCCAGAGCGAAGTTTCCACGCAAAAACTCCGTAATGCCCAAGAGATTATGAGAACGGGTCAAAAGAGAAAAATCCTGTACTTCCTGCTGAGATTTAATGGCTTTGGAAAGATAAAGCTGCATTTGATCCACATCAAAATGAAAGCTATAGTATGCATCAGCCAACTGATAGTACACATAGCCCTTTAAAGATTCATCATCTAATTTTTCCGCCATTCCAAGAAGGTATCCTAAGCTGTGAAAAATCCCCTCATCAAATAAGGTATATTGTTTTTCTATTAGTAGGGATAGATCTTGTATTTCCTTTTCATATCCGCTAAAATCCATAAATTTTTCCTTTTGAACGAGCTGCCTCAGCATAAACCGTAGCAACCGTTTAAATAATAATCCGAACTATTATAACAAAAAACCCTCTTATAAAAAAGAGGGTTTTTCTAAAATAATTATTATCGCCTTGAATCTCTCTTCTAATGAGGATCCTCCGCATCAATCGCTCCGTTAAAATTCGCCGGAGCAAGAGCTGAAGTTTCCGGCGCTGCGGTTGCGGGATTTCTTTCCGCCGTTGTCTGGGCAGTAGTAGCGCTTGTGCTTTCCTTCGTAGACTTCGTGCTTTCCTTAGTGGTTTTTGTACTCTCCTTGGTAGAGCTTGTGTTGCTTTTCTTCGTGGAAGAACTGCTTTCACTACTACTCTTCTTGCTTTTTGTACTCTCCGTACTGCTTTTCGCCTTAGTCTCTGCGGACTTTGTAGCTGAAGTACCGGCGGATTGGGTACTTGCCGAGCTTTGTACCACGGAAACGCTGCTTTCCGTACTTGCAGCCTGTGTTTCCGTTGCCACAGGCGGGAAATGCTTATACTGTATACCGTTTCCTCCGGCAACATCCTGACCGCGGAAACGAATCATCTCCGAAACGGTAACCAGCTGATATCCTCTGGCTGTCAATTCCGGAATAATCGCCTTGCAGGCCTCAGCCGTAGACAGGTATAGGGCATGCATCAACACAATATCCCCATCCTTTACCTGACTCAATACAATCTGCTTGGTTTTTTCCGCGTCCCGAGAACGCCAGTCCTCCGTATCAATAGACCAGAAAATCAGAGGTTTGCTTACAGCTGTTTTCACGTCTGCCGTGTAATTTCCGCCGGGAAGACGTACCAATGCAGGAGCAACGCCGGAAGCATTTTGAACCGCCTGATCTGTTTTGTCGAACTCATTCCGGATATAGTCCACACCTTTTTTACTTAAATGAATATCATGATCATAAGAGTGATTGCCCACCTCATGGCCACGCTCCACAGTGTTCTTGATATCCTCCGGGAACTTTTCCACTCGCTGTCCCACAACAAAGAAGGTAGATCTTCCATTTACCTTCTCCAGTTCATCCATCAAAATGCTGTCCACCTGAACATCCGGTCCGTCATCGAAGGTCAAAGCCACCATGGGTTTGGTGGGATCGATGTATCTTCCTCCGGATAACACAAGACCGTTGTCTTCACTGGCACTTTCCACGGTTTCCGAAGCACTTTCCTGCCCTTCTCCGCTTTCTTCCGAAAGATCCTCTGCAATGGAGCTTTCCGCTACCGTCTCAATAGCCCCTTTTTGCTCCGTTCTGCTCTTCTCAATAAAATGTACAATTCCGGCAAAGGCCTTGAAGACCAGGAACATAAACACCAAGGCTACACAAGCAAAAAGTATCCGGACATTTCTCACTGCCTCTCTTCTCTTCTTGATTCTTGCCTTTCTTCTTCTATATTCCCGTCTCTCCTCTTCCGTCAAGCTTCGAGGAATCCTATTACCGCTGCTGCTCCTTCTCTTTGCACCGCTGCTTAGCTTGCTCTGTCGTTCCGCTCTATATTTATCGCTTCGATTCCGAAATTTTCTCTCTCCGCTGTCTATATTTCTCTTGTCCGCCATGATTAACCCTTCTTTTTCAATTCTGCCATTTCCTCCTTACTATACCACAGTTTTTTCCAAAAAAAAGGAAGAGTTTTTTAAGACTTGTTAATCCGAAGCATTTTTATTAGAATACTAGCCGAGAAGAAAAAGGAGTACAGCATGGATAAAAAAGGAATCGCGGAAGTTAAAAAGTGTTTCAAAAAGGAAGATTGTCGTATTGACCGTATGGTCAGTTGCTTTGTAAATGAAGAGGGAGAAGTTATTTCTCGTTTCTCCGACTCCTTCTATGCCTTGGAGGATAAGGAATTATTTAAATATTGCGAGCTTTTTAAGCAATCTCTCTCCGGTAAGCTTGGAAGAAACCTCTATACCCTGGCCTTCCCATTGGAGGAAGAAAATGAAGGGGGAAAGCAACAGGAGCTCTATCAGCTTTTACAATCCGAGCTGAAAGAGGAAGCTCTTTATGATGCTTTTTTTGAGAAAGTTCGAAAGGACTATCCCATTCCCGGAAAGCATCTTCTGCTTCTGGCCCATGGGGTTTATGACGTACCTAAAAAGACCACTGACGGTTTGGTCCTGGAGGATGCTTCCGAAAATGTTTATTCCTTCCTCCTTTTTGCCCTTTGTCCGGTAAGTCTTCTGAAGGAAGGTCTTTGCTTTGATCAGCAGAGTGATTCCTTTATCAGTCGTTCTGAAGACTTCGTGGTTCAAAAGCCGGAGATTTCCTTCCTCTATCCCGCCTTTCATGATCGAGGCAGTGATATCCACGAGCTATTGTATCGCTGCAAAAAAAGGGAGGATAGTCTGGACAGTCTTCCGGAAACCCTCTTCGGCACTCCCCTTCCCATGGGAGAAAAGCAGCAAAAGAATTGTTTCTCCAAGCTGGTAGAAGAAATTTTGCAGGAGGACTGCACCTTTGAAAACGTTCGGCTTCTTCAAGAAGAGCTTGCCGAATTACAGAATAAGGAAAATGAAGAAGAGCGGGAACAAAGCCTTCCAAAGAACCAGGTAAAGGCACTTTTGGAGAAGGCCGGAGCCACAGAAGAACAGTTATTGAACTTTTCTTCTCTGTACGAAGAGGAGCTGGGGGAGAAAAATGAGAGTTTGTTTCTGGAAAACCTGGCAGATTCCACCCTTCGTTTGGATTCGGACAATGTGCATTTAAGGATTAAAAATGAAGTTTCCGCAATTTTGGAAAGTAGAATCATTGACGGAAAAGAATATCTCTTGCTACCTATTTCCGACAATCTGGAATGCAACGGCATTTCCATACGAAGACGACTTGCGGAAAAAGAAGAGCAATAAAGGAAAGAGCGAAAAGATAAACGAGATATCGCACGCTTTGCGAGCGATACTCGTTATGAATAAAGAGAAGGAGAAGGCTTCAGCTAAATTTCTCCTTCCGGATGGGGGACAAAGTTGAGACTGGATAAATATCTTTCAGACATGGGGGTAGAAAGCCGTTCCGTATTAAAACGAGAAATTCGCAAGGGGCTGGTTCGCATTGACGGTGAGATTGTGAAGGATCCAAGCATGGAGGTTCAGCCCGGAGATTCCGAGATTGTATATAATGACGAGCCTATTCATTATGAAGAGTTCTCCTATTACATGATGAATAAGCCTGTGGGAGTGCTTTCCTCCACCGAGGATAGAAAACAAAAAACCGTCCTGGATCTCTTTTCCGATATACACAGAAAAGATCTCTTTCCTGTAGGGCGCTTGGATAAGGACAGCGAGGGCCTTCTTTTAATTATGAATGACGGCGCTTTAGCCCATAAACTTCTTTCTCCGAAAATGCATATCGAGAAAAAATATTTGGTGGAAATCCCCGGCAAAATCTCCGAAGAGGAATTGGAGCGCTTACGACAAGGCATCCAATACGATACGGATTTAATTGCCATGCCTGCAAAAGCCCGTTGCCTATCTTCCAGTGACGAAGGGAGCCGCGTGGAAGTCATTATTATGGAAGGGAAGTTCCATCAAATCAAAAAAATGTTTCTGGCCCTGTCCCCGGATTATGTGGTCACCAAACTTCAAAGACTTTCCATGGGGCCACTGCATTTAGATCCTGCACTTGCCCCCGGGGAATACCGTAAGCTTCAGGAGGAAGAAGTACAGGCACTGAAGAACTGCTTTTAAAGTCTATTACTCATTCAATCTGTAGAGCACCAGAATATCTCCTACTGCAATGCTGGTGTTCCCCTTAGGAATCACGATTTCCTTGCCTCTTTCAATCAAAAGCACTCTGGCCATCTCATCTTTTGGGATTTCCGCAATAGTTTTATTGGCATAAACACTGTCCCTGTCTACCTCCATCTCAACGATATCCAAATCCGAGGCCATGGTAGACTTGGCAGAACCGATAACCACCCGGTCTCCCACTTGTATCTTCGTATCTCCTCCGGGTAATTTTTTCTCTCCGTTTCTTTCCACCAAAATGATAGGAGTATCCGGAGGCGTAATTATATCCTTAATCAACTGTCCCGCCCAATGATGTCCTTCAGGAATGATAAACTCAATAAACTGCACCGGCTTTTGCTCGGTATAGTCCGTAAAGGTCTTCATAACATCGCTTTGGTCGTCAATCATATCCAGGCGTCCTGCCATTTTCGGTAAAAAGCTTCCCTGGAAGAGAATCGATAAAATCACGATAAAAAATACCAGATGAAACAAAAAATCTCCACTTCCCAAGCTTTCCACCGCAAGAATTGCAAATACAATGGAAGCCGCTCCTCGAAGACCCGCAAAAGAAATAAGGAAATTTCGATTTTTGGAGGAGGGGAAGAATCTCATGAGTAAGAACACGGAAAGCGGTCTGGCAATAAAAGTCAGGAAGAAGAAAATAATCAATCCCTGAAACGCCACATGAGGAAGCTCTGAAGGCTGGGATAACAGTCCCAGCAAAAAGAAAATCACTAACTGCATCAGTCCCGTTAAACCGTCAAAGAAGGATACCATCTCCTTCTTTTCTTTGATTTTTCCATTTCCCAGAATAATTCCGGTCAAATAAACGGAAAGATAACCGTTTCCCCCCAGTACGGAGGAAAGGGAATACGCGGTAACCGCCGAGCCCAAAACAAAGACAAAGTCAAATCCATCTCCGGAGACATCCACCTTTCGCATTAGATACTGGGTAAGGAGCGCTACCACAAAGCCCACCGATAATCCCCAGAAAACCTGAGCAAAAAGCATACCGAGCATCTGTCCGAAGGATAAGTCCCCTTGAATCATCAGCATGGATATCAAGGTCATCATATAGGACATGGGATCGTTACTTCCGGATTCAAACTCCAGTAAGGAGGCTGTTCTATCCTTTAAATTCAGTTTTCGAGAACGCAGAATGGAAAAGACAGAAGCCGCATCAGTGGAACCTATGACGGAACCCAGCAATAGCCCCCAGGAAAAGCTTAGCTTGAAAGCAAACATACAGAAAAGCCCTACAGTCACCGCCGTTAGGACTACACCAAAGGTGGACAAAACGATTGCTTCCTTGGAAACGTGCTTTGCCTCCTTCCAGCTGGTTCCAAAACCTCCGGAAAACATAATAAAGATTAACCCGAAGCTGCAAATATTTTCAGCCAAAGAATAGTTTTCAAAGGGAATCTTAAAAACACCGTCACTACCGAAGACGATGCCTAAAAAAAGGAAGGCCAAAAGCATGGGAAGGCCCATTCTTACAGAGAGCTTTTTCAAAAACACACTGAAGAAAATGACGATTCCCCACATCAATAGCATTTGATTCAGATTTCCCTCCATAACCACTCCTTCCCCTACTATCTACTCTATTGCAGTCTATTTGTTTAAAAGCTGTTCATTCACTAAAACGATGCAAAATTGTTGAAATGTTATTTTAACATATTTTTAACAAAGCGCATAGAGCAGAATCCAAAAGAGCGTTATAGGGAAAAAAGAGAAAGCCATTGTAGAGCACAAAAAAAGAAGGGTCTGCAAAAAATCAAATGATTTTTTACAGACCCTTCAAAAATACTTTTATCTCTTCACGGTCTTTCTCTTTTTGCCGTAAACCAGCGCTGTAGCAAAGCCCAGTCCGGTTAAGCTAAAGAGTGCAAAGTACAGAAGCATTGCACTGCTGTCTCCGGTTTTGGTCTGTCCACGATCAGCGCCCAGAACAGCACCCGGCTCAGCATTCTGCTGTGCATTTCTCTCTGCACCAAGTACAGCTCCATCCGCAGTGATTACATCCGGATTTCCTGCAGGTGTACGGTTCGCATTCAATACATCTCCACCTCTTGGATTTGGCTGTGAAGGACTTGGGCTGGGGGAGTTTCCTCCGCCGTTTCCGCCGCCACCATTTCTGCCACCTCCACCATTGGGGGTAGGAGTATCGTCATTTTTCTTATTTACAAATACATTGACATAGCCGGTAGCAGGATTGCTCTGTGTTGTTGCTGTATAGCCGGCAACGCTATCCTCAGTAACGGTATAACGGATTTCTTTACCGTTTGCATCAAGCTTTGGCATATCAAAGCTGTGCTGCCAACCGTTAGCCTTGTTCAAGGTATAAGTAGCTACCTTCTCTCCGTTAGCAAAAAGCTGTACGTTCAAATGGTCGGGATGTGGACCCTTACCCTGCCAAATCTTGGTCACAGGAATTACCACTCTGGAACCGTTATAGTTGCTGATGGTGAATCCTGTCTTTTCCGATCCGGAAATAGCCGCCTTAAAGCCTGCTACTTCCTCTTCGGAAACCGTATAAACAATTTCCTTTCCATTGGCATCCTGCTTGGGAAGATTGGAGAAGCTTGCCTTCCAGCCGTTGGCTGCGGATAACTCTACCGTAAGATTCTCATCCTTAACACCGTTCTTTAAAACGGAAACTACAACCTTTTCAGGCTTATTTGTTGCAAGAGCCGGATCCAATACCCATTCCTTCTTTACAGAAAGATTGGTTTCCTTGGCAACAACTTCTTTCTTCTTATTCAGCATTTCCACTTCTACGGTAGCACCCTTTGCGATGGAATTCTCAAAATCCTCTTTGCTGATGGTACGAGGTGTGGAATCCAACTCGTAGCCTTCCGGTGCCTCCACCTCGGTCAATACATAGTCGGCCTTGAAAACATTTTCCAACTTTGCAATACCGTTCTCGTCGGTCACAATGGTCTTTGTATATTTAGTCTTAGGATTAACTAAAGTAAACTTAGCCCCCTGTAGAGCCTCGCCATCATCTCCGACTTTTTTAACCTGGAGATTGAAGGTTTTTCCATTTAAGAAACCGCCGGCTTCACTAACTTCAAAATCTCTAATCTGCTCTCTGCTGACAATTCCGTCACCGGTAAGCTTTGCCTGATTTTTATAAATAGTACCATTTTTAAATGCTTCATTAATCTCAACATAATAGCTGAAGAAGAAGCCGTCATCCGGATTTAGCTTTCCGATAGTATAGGTAAAGCTTCGTCCATCCGCAGAATACTTCGGAGTAAAAAAGTCTTTGGAAGATTCTGCTGTATAGTTCTGCTTGTCACGAAGACTCCAGAATGGGCCCCGATTCGCATCCGTATCATCCGGAGCGCTTACCCAAACTCCGTTCTGCCACTGTCCGGAACGCCAGATTCCCGTTCTTAAGATAGGAGCATAAGTGTCAATATCGGACTGCTTAAGATTTGCATCCGTAAAATGATGCTTTACATCAAAGTAACTAAGTGCATCACTTTGCAGGGTATCGGTGAAAACAACATTCTCATAATCCGTAGCCCCCTGTACCTTCTCGATATGGCGAGCATCAAGGGAAACCGTGTAATGAATTAAGTAATGGGTATTTCCGTCCTGATCTACCAGTTCAACCAGCTTTCTGTCACGACTCTTCCAAAAGCTGACAGGATTTTCCTTACCGATAATCTGGTAGCCTACATTATAATTAATCACGGTCTTTCCGTTTACCTTAAGTTCCAATGGAGTTTTGGTATCGGCTTTTACGACTTCCTTGTCAATTTCCGTATTAAAAAATACACTACCGTCCGTACCGCTGTAATGTTCAGCGTCCTTGGTAAACACAATGCGCATTTCCTTGGTCGCCTGATTATACTCTCCCTTAGCCAGAATCTTTCCGTTATCCCCCGGAATATTAAAGCTTAAGTCGGAGGACTTTAATTCTTTGGGAAGCTGAATAGAGATATAGTCTCCCTCCTGAATACTTAAGCCCTGAACTTTGATGGTGGCTTTAAATTGCATACTCTGATAGTTGGCAAAACTGCTACCCTCCTTCAGAGCTTTTCCGTCTACAAACAGTTCCACATCGGATAAAGCATTCTCAATAGCCTTTCCTGATGTACTTCCGGTGCCTGCTCCGGAAATTGTGCTGCTGCTTGCTGCTGAAGCTTCTGTACCAGTCCCTGTACTTCCGCTTGCCACTACAGCTGTTCCCCCCCTAGTACCGGTTTCGGCATTGGCATAGGAAAATCCCTGCCATACCATTAAAAGAACCAGCAAAAGGGACAAAATCTGCCTCTTAGCTTTCATATTTCTTCTCCTTAAAAAATACTTAATTTTAGCGTCACTCGCTATTCTAGCATATTTTCTTAAAATTTCAAGGTGAAAAAATAAGTTTTTTTAAAGAATTAATACAGGGATTTTAAACGAGATATCGCACGCTTTGCGCACGATACTCGTTATGAATAATTATTTGCACTATGAAAAAACCGCCTAAGAAATCTTAGACGGTTTTTCCTTTATGCTTCCTGCATAGTAATTATGCTTCCTGCCATTTTCATGGGGCGAAAACTGATTTTTTATTTCTCAGCTTTCTTTCTTTTCTTCTCGGCAAGTACCCAAGCGAAAAGTCCTACTCCTGTAGTTGCAAACAATGCAAGATACTGAAGCGCTCTGCTGTTATCGCCGGTAGAGGTGGAACGAGAGGCATCCAATACGGAACCGTCAGCCTTTTTGTTTCTGCTGGCATTTAATACGGAACCGTTCTTGCCCTGAGCCTTATCCTGGCTGCCGCCCGGCTCTCTGGAAGCATCCAATACAGATCCGGGAGTATTGGGTTTATTACTTCCTCCACGATTATTGCTTCTGCTTGGAGTTCCGCCGCCATTTCCGCCACCGTTTCCGCCGCCCCTATTACCCGGAGCGTTAGGATCCTGGCTAACTTTGGTATTGGTAATTACATTGAGATAGCCTGTAGCAGCATCTCCGCTAATCTTGGTGGTATAGCCTGCTACCGCATCCTCTGTAACGGTATATTGAATCTCCTTACCATTCTTGCTTCTCTCCAGATTGGTAAAGGTGTACTGCCAGTTATTGTTGGCATAAAGATCCTGCTTAGCAATTTCCTTTCCGTCTGCTAAGAGACGAACAGTTACGGATGAGGGATGATCTCCCTTTCCGCTCCATACCTTGGTAACAGGAATGGAAATCTTATTGCTGATGGTATTGGTTAAGGTAAAGCCAAGCTCCTGTGTTCCGGAAATAGCCGGAGCATATCCCTCCACTGCTTTTTCACGAATGGTATAGCTGTAAGCCTTACTGTTTTCGTCATACTTTGGAAGGTCGGAGAAGGAAGTCTTCCAAGCATTTGCCTGGCTTAACTCCTGCGTTACGCCGATAACCTCTCCGTTACGAAGAAGCTCTACAGTTACCTGCTTCGGTCTGCTTTGTGCCTTATCTCCTGCATCTACCCACTTCTTGGTAACATAGAGATTTCTCTTTGCTTCCGCCTTATTGTTTACAACGGTAAGGCTTGCAACCTTAGCCACATCGAACATATCCGCTTTTACACTATAGCTGTCATCGGATAAAATATATCCTGCAGGAGCCTGAATCTCCTTAACGGTATAGTCTCCTCTTAACAAGCCGGAAAGAATAGCTTCTCCGTTTGCATCAGTGGTTAATTTACCCACCTCAGCTCCCTCACTGTTGCTGACACTGAATACCGCACCGGCCAAGGCCTTCTGATCTTCATTCACCTTCTTTAACTTAATCTTAAAGGTGTCACCGGAAGCTTCGCCTCCTGCGCTCTGTACATTAACATTGTATTCCTTCTTCAACGGCTTTCCACCGTTTCCGTCAGAATCCAATTCAACCTCATTGTGATAATTAAAGTTTGTTACAGGCTTTCCGTCAACCTTTGCATAGTAAACAATTTCAAAGCCTTCATTGGAAGCTGTATTTCCAAGATTTAAGGTAAATGTCTTCTTGCCTACAGCAGCTTTATACTGTGCTTCCAGTGCTGTGCTCTGGGTAGCAGGTCCTGTCTTCTGGGAATTACGAATGTCAAAGTTCTTACCGTTTACTTCATCAGCAACCCAGTTTCCGTTGACATACTGTCCTCTCTGCCAAACACCCTTACGAATAGATACGGGATGTTCATCACTGCTGTAGTAGGAAAATGCTCCCTCTCCCAAAGTATCCTTTAAAGTAATATTAGTTCTTGCTCCAACATTTACCAAAACGCGGTAACGAATTAAGTATACCTTGTTTCCGGCCGCATCGGTTTCCTCTACGAAATTTTGCCAGGAATCCTTTACTAAATCAAAATCACTATCTTTTGTGATTCCGGTATAATTGATGGAACCGGCAATCGCCAAATCGGAAGTGTTGTTAACCTTTATAGAAGTGCTAAGCTGTTTAGCTTCTGTCTCCTTATCGGAGTTAACCTGAAGAGAAAGCCAGAACTTTCCTTTAATATCACTTCTCTGCTCTACATAATTCGTATAAGTCAAGGTAACGGTTCTATTTGCCGCATCAATGCTAGCCTTTGCTACGACCTGATCCCCATCTTTAATATCGAAGTTGTCTGATTTTTGAATTCTTAAAGAATCGGACAACTGGAAGGTGGTCGTATCTCCCGCCTTTGGGCTCTGTCCCTCCGGTACGGTAAAATCCACACTTACACCGAACTGCGCATAGTTGTCGATTCCTTCATTATTATATGCTGCAGAGTTATCCTTATTCACATAAACGGCATTAGCGTTTACGTTGATAGCTTTACCGGTGGTTGCATTAATTGCACTGGCAGCGGCCTGTCTTGCTGCTTCCTGTTTCGCCTGTTCAGCTCGGATATCTTCTTCCGATGGGCTACCCTGACTGCCGGTTTCCGTACCGCTTGTCACCGTACTTGCGGATGCCGGGGAAGTAAGCTCATCTGCATTTGCAAAGGATACTCCCTGCCAAGCCATAGCCACGGCCATCAAGATCGCTAACAGCTTTCTTTTACGCTTCATGTCTTCTACTCCTTCATAATGATTTAAAAATTAATACTTAAACAATAGCTAATGTATTCTACCACAGCTTTTCAAAAAAACAAGACATCCTTACAAGGCTTGATTCTTGGAATTTTCTGCTGTAAGAGGACGAAAAATGGAAAAACCGTATAAAGAAGATTGGATTTTTCATTCTTAAGTTTTTTTCACTTCTTTTTTATCCTTTTATGCTTCTTCCCTTTCTGAAAATGAACATTTTTCTCACATTCTTCTTACTATGGAAAGAATTTAATTTATACTTTTTTTAGAATTTAGTTTCTATTTCTTCTTTTTTTATTTCAAAAAGAATTACAGCTTTACCTTAACGACAACTTTCCTGCATGACATGGGATTGTGTACCGCAACCGCCGGTCTGTGGGCCTCTTCCGGGGAAAGGATGAGGTAGTCCCCTGCTTGTAAAAGCATTTGAGAAAATGCCCCCTTCGGCTCTAAAAAGCAGATATCCTTCCCTTCCGGATTCTCTGTAACCTCACAGGAAGAACGGGCAAGCACATCGATTCTTTCCTCTCCTTCCAGGAGATTCTGGATATCAAAGTAAAGGTCGTGGGCTTCAAAACGCCGTTCTTTCTCCAATGCCGTTTCAAAGCTTTGCACCATGGCAAAGACCTCCTCTCCCAAAATAGGATAGTTTCCGTCTTCAAGCCGACCTAAATCTTCTCTTTTTAAAAACTGAAACGCCGCTTGAAATCGTTCATTGGATAAATCGTACTTGTCATGATTTTTTAAATTCTGAAATACCATTTGTATTTTCCTCCTTAAGGAATTTCTCCCGCCTGCAAAGGACCACCAAAAAGATAGCCTTGAATAATATCGCATTGATACTCCAGGAGTTTTTCGTACTGCCACTCATCCTCCACACCTTCTACGATAACAACCTTTCCCAAGTCATGAACAATGTCAATCAGGTTTCGAATCACGTCTCCATTGTTCGGCAGGAAATGATCGATTAAGGACTTATCCATTTTCACTGTATTCAAGGGAATATAGGGCAGGTAACTAAAGCTACTGTAGCCGGTTCCGAAGTCATCCAAATGCAGTTGAATTCCGGCTTCCACCAGACGATTGAAGATTTTCTTGGTCTGCTTACTCTCCTCAAAAAGAATTCCCTCGGTGATTTCCAAAACCACGTATTCATGAGGAATTTCATAACGATCCAGCTGGTAAAAAAGATATTCCACAAAGTCATCATCATAAATCTGATAACTGCTGAAGTTAATGGAGATTGGGCAAAGAGCATGCCCCTCTTCCTTCCACTTGGCCAGCTGTCTTATAACCTGTTCCACCGCAATCTTTCCCAGCTTGGCAATATAGCCATAGCTTTCCGCAACGGGAATAAACTGATCCGGGGAGCAATCCTCATTTCTAATGCGCATAAGGGATTCAAAGCCTACTACTTTTCTGGTCTTACAGTCTACCTGGGGCTGATATACCATATAGAAGGAATTCTCCTGAATAGCATTCTCCACAATCTTCAAAATCTGACTGATTTTTTCTTTTTTGTATCGAAGCTCCTCACTATAGAATACCAGGCGGTTTTTTCCCTTCCGTTTTGCAAAGCTCATGGCCAGCCCGGCATACATTACAATCGTCCGGGGGCTTTCCCCGCCTATGGAAGAGGCCACACCTCCTGAGGCATTCATATATACCGTTTCTTCTCCTACGGTAATTGCCCTTCGGAAGATGGAAAGGATTTCCGCCAGCTCCGGAGAATCCTCCTGCAAACATTTTCTGGGGAAAATAATCATAAACTCATCTCCACCGTAACGGGAAAGAATGACGCCATGATCCTTTTCAAAACGACGAAGTCGATTGGCTACAGCCACCAGATATAAGTCTCCCGTATCATAGCCTCTGGATTCATTTAACTCTTTTAAATTATCAATGTCCACTAAAACACAGGAGTAATCTTTGCTGTCTCCAATATAATCCGTAAGCCTTGCCAATGCAGTTTGCCGGTTCAAAAGCTCCGTCAGTAAGTCGTAGCTTAATTTATGTTCCAAATCATCCTTTGCCAGCAAGAGGCTCTCATTCTTCTCTTCCAATTCCTGCAGAACCTTCTTACTGTGCAAACGGCTCATGATGAAGTAAACGGCAATCATGCATACCGCCAGTAACGGAAAGGCGGCGATAAATAAAAAGCGGGCATAGCGCATAATCCATTGCTGAGGCGTATCTTCCAAGACAACGTTCTTAGGAAGCCGTGCTTTGGAAAGATGGTAAGCACTAAGAACTCGATTATCCACCACAAGCTTTCCCGGGCTATCTTCTTCCGCTGAGGTTTTCTCCACATCCTTCTTGCCTGATAACACATCCATCATCAAAAGGCTGGCATCCTTAGCCATTTGTTTTATGTCCGGTGCTCTTCCGGCCAAAAATCCCCTTACATTATCCAACATACCATAGCTATACACCGGAACATTGGCTCTGGACAAAATCATTTTCCTAGCCTGATTGCCGGGGTAGTAATTGCCATCCTCATCCAATGTGGTAGAAATGTAAAGCACAATACTCTTTTCATCCAGCTTCTCAAGCTCTTCCAGAAACTCCTCTTTTTTCATCTGAGAAAAATTAAGGCCGGCAAAACGATAGGAAGAAAAGCTTCTTTGCAAGGAGAAAAACTCTTCCTTAGCTTGATTTCCCCAATAGGTATTGTCATAAAGCACCATAATAGTGTCCGCTCCCATTTGCAGGGAGGCAGCCAAGCTTAAAGTATCTTTTAAAAAGGAAGGACTGTAATATCCTGAAATCTTGGGATTTTTAGCCGCATTCTTTGCCAGTTCCTGATTGTTGATGCTGAAGAAAATGATGGGGATATCCGGAAAAAGCTCCTCCTGCTTTTCCAAAACGAATTCCAAAGCTCTATCATCCCCCACCAAAACGCCATCATAGGGCTTTTCTCTATTCTCCAAACGGGTTTGTACAAAGGTATAAATTGCCTCGATATCCTTATCATGTCCAAAATGCTGAAAATCCATGTTGATGGTATCCAAATGAATATTGGATTGATTAATGATGGATTCTATTCCCTCCAGCTCACTGGCAAAAAGCGGAGAAGATGTATCGTAGGAGCTCAGAAAAAGAATGTTCTTTTTCTCCGGGAGCATATAGCTCTCATCGCTCTCCTTCCATTCCTTCCATTCCTTCGGTTTCTGACTGAAAAAGTTCTGCCATGCAAAAAAAGTTAAGAACACAAAAAGAAGCAGACAAAGAAAGCTTGCCAAAAGCAAAGCAAAACGAATAATTTTATTTCGTTCCTTATCTCCCATCTGTGCCACCGGTCCTCCTTACAGGCTTATCGTTTCCTTACAAAATTCTTAATCTCATTATTCTAACGTAAAATGATTCCTCTGGCTACGTAAAAATCTATAATACTTCCTATTTATTTGATTTTTTAGGAAATCTCCATAAAAAACTTTTTGATTTTCAGCAAATGCTATTTATTCTTTCATGCAATTTTTTAGTATATGCCACCAAAAAAAGGAAAGAAATAGGGTTTACCTTAGAGAAAAGGCAAACCCTACTTATTTTACTCAATATTTTCAATATTACAATCCATGGAAGGGAAATTTAGAGGAATCGTATTTATAAAATACAATTTTCAGTGAATTTCTTAAAACTTATTTGTTTTCTACACTTCTATTCCTCACAGGAAGCTATACATCCATCTCTCTTCCTCTCTATTTTTATTCTTTGTAATAGATTCGCTCATCTCTTTATTCCCAATTCTTTGGAATAGATTCACTCATCTCTTTATTCCCAATTCTTTGGAATAGATTCGCTTATCTCTTTATTCCCAGTCCTTTGGAAGCTCCAAAATTGCTCCGCGGTTTCCGCTGGTAACCAATGCACGGTAACGGACAAGATAACCGTCCAGATCCGTTCTCTTCTTCGGCTTCCATGCCTTTCTTCTCTTCTCCAACTCTTCATCGCTAAGCTTTACATTCAAGCTATAGTTAGGAATATCAATGGAAATGATGTCCCCTTCTTCAATCAACGCGATAGGTCCGCCTACTGCCGCCTCGGGAGAAACGTGTCCGATAGCAGCGCCACGGGAAGCGCCGGAGAAACGACCGTCTGTAATCAGAGCCACGGTACTGCCCAGGCCCATACCCACGATGGCGGAGGTCGGATTCAGCATCTCTCTCATTCCGGGACCGCCCTTAGGACCTTCGTAGCGGATGACCACCACATCTCCGGGATTAATCTTTCCCCCCTTGATAGCAGCAATGGCATCCTCTTCACAATCAAAGACTCTGGCAGGTCCTTCATGCACCATCATTTCCGGAGCCACTGCGGAACGCTTTACCACACCGGTATCCGGAGCCAGATTTCCCTTCAGCACTGCAATACCTCCAATAGGCATAAAGGGCTTATCAATAGGACGAATAATCTCCTCATCCTTATTTCTGGCATGGGCAATATTTTCCTCCATAGTCTTTCCGGTAACAGTAATGCCGGAAAGATCCAAAAGATTCTTCTTAGACAGCTCCTTCATCACCGCATAAACACCACCGGCCTCATTTAAGTCCTCCATATAGGCATAGCCTGCAGGAGCCAAATGACAAAGATTCGGAGTCTTTGCAGAGATTTCATTGGCATTTTCCACCTTTAACTCAATGCCGCATTCATGGGCAATGGCAGGCAGATGAAGCATAGTATTAGTGGAACATCCCAACGCCATATCTACCGTTAAGGCATTTCGGAATGCCGCCTCTGTCATAATGTTTCTGGGGCGAATATTTTTCTCAATCATATCCATGATGGCATAGCCCGCCATCTTTGCCAAACGAATACGAGCAGAGTAAACCGCAGGAATGGTTCCGTTTCCGGGAAGTCCCATTCCGATAACCTCTGTTAAGCAATTCATGGAGTTTGCGGTATACATACCGGAGCAGGAACCGCAGGTGGGACAAACATTTTCCTCATAGAGCTTCAGCTCCTCCATGCCAATCTTTCCTGCCTCATATTCTCCTACTGCCTCAAACATGGAAGAAAGAGAACGCTTCTCTCCCCTTACCTTACCCGCAAGCATAGGTCCGCCGGATACAAAGACAGTTGGGATATTCACTCTGGCTGCTGCCATCAAAAGACCGGGAACATTCTTATCACAGTTGGGAATCATCACCAAACCATCAAACTGGTGGGCTCTGGCCATACATTCTGTGGAATCCGCAATTAAGTCTCTGGTTACCAGAGAATATTTCATTCCGGTATGTCCCATGGCAATACCGTCACAAACCGCAATAGCCGGGAACTCCACCGGCATACCGCCAGCTTCCGCAATACCCATCTTTACCGCTTCCGCAATTTTATCCAAGTTAATATGTCCCGGTACGATTTCGTTATAAGAACAAACCACACCAATCATGGGCTTCTTCATCTCTTCCTTGGTATAGCCTAAGGCATTAAATAAACTTCTATGAGGCGCAGACTGTACCCCTTCTCTCACATGCTCACTATTCATAGACTCTCCTTACTACAGTTCTTCTGCATCTACAAGTTTATACCACATAGATTTTTGAGCTTATCCCTTTAATCATGGTATATACTCTCGTTGCACACTATTTAAAGCACTTTCATCGGACAAACTGTTTTTGTCCAAATATGCTTTTTCCATAAAAACCTTTTTATTATACCTTATTAACAGCTTGGAACTGATATTTTTTTTGAGTTTTCCATAAATTTTTTCTAAATATTTTCAAATAAAATAGACAGAGGAAAAGACTTTTCACCGTTTTTCCCAGTATAGCTTGGAACAGGGGCACGCTCTCGCTAAGCTCGCCTCGTAGCGGTTCTAAGCTTTCAAAAGACGAAAGCTAAGAACCGACGGGCTCACATTGCCCCTTATTCTCAAGCTATACTGCTGAAAAACCAGGCGAATCATTTCTTTTCTCTGTCTCTTCAGTCAGAACAAAAACAAGGTAAAAATTTATTAAAACTCATCCATCAGCTCTAAGCTGTGTTCCTTCTGCATTCTTTCACATGCTTTAAGGAAAGCATCTAATGGAACGTTATTAATCTGCTTATTAGATCCGCGCATATTGATGGATACGGTTCTTTCTTCTTTTTCTCTGTCTCCCAGCACAAGAATGTAAGGGTTCTTATAATTCTTATAGCCCTTAATCTTCTCCTTCATGTTCTTGTCGCTGTAGTCAGCCTCAGCTCGCACACCGATTTCCGTCAGAGCATCGTAAACTTCTTTTCCGTAGTCGTTATGCTCTTCTCGAATCGGTACGATGCCTACCTGCTCCGGGCTTAGCCAGAAGGGGAAGCTTCCCTTGAAGTTCTCGATGATGATACCGATAAAACGCTCCAGCGAACCGTAAATGGCTCTATGGATTACTACCGGCATAGCGGTGCTTCCTTCCGCAGTCTGATAAGTCAGACCGAAGTTGTGAGGAAGCTGAAAGTCCAGCTGAATGGTTCCGCACTGCCACTCTCTTCCCAAAGCATCCTTAATCTGCAGGTCAATCTTTGGTCCGTAGAAGGCCCCGTCTCCCTCATTGATTTCAAAACCGCCTTCTCCGTACTTGTCGGTGAGAATCTTCTTTAAAGCAGCCTCCGCTCTATCCCAAACCTCGATATCTCCCATGAAATCATCAGGTCTTGTGGAGAGCTCTGCACGATAAGTAACACCGAAGGTCTTGTAGACTTCATCCGCAATGGAGATGATGTCCGCAATTTCCGCCTCAATCTGAGATTCCATTACGAAGGTATGGTCATCATCCTGACGGAACTCCTGAACGCGGAAAAGTCCGTTCATTTGTCCGGATTTTTCCTTTCTATGGAGTACATCATACTCGGAATAACGAATTGGAAGCTCCTTATAGGAACGATTTCTTCTCTTATAGGTAATCATGGCGTTAGGGCAGTTCATGGGCTTTGCCGCCATGGTATCAATATTCTCACGATTATAGATTACAGAGCCTGCCTGAATCTTTACAATCTTCTCTCCAAGGCTGGCATCGGTAGGATGCTCCAGCACACCGGAAAGGTCAGCATCGGCCTTTAACCAGCCGGAAATACCGGGAACCATAAACATATTGTTAATGTAATGTGCCCAGTGTCCGGAAATCAACCATAATTTCTTATTGTTGATGAGGGGTGCGGAAATTTCCGTGTAACCGTGTCTTGCCTGAACACTTCTGGAATAAGCTAAGAGCGCCTGATACATCTTCCAACCTCTGGGAAGCCAATAAGGCATTCCGGGAGCGGTCTCATCAAACATGAAGAGGTCAAGCTGACTGCCCAGCTTCTTATGGTCTCTCTCCTGGGCTTCCTGTAACCACTTTAAATGCTCCTTTAAGGCATTTTTATCCGGGAAGGCAAAAAGATAAACACGCTGTAACTGGTCTCTGTGCTCATCTCCACGCCAATAAGCTCCGGAAATGGACTTAATCTGGAAGGCCACATTCATCAACTCCTGAGAATTCTCCACATGAGGTCCCCGACAAAGATCCACGAAATCATCACCGGTACGATAAATGCTGATGACTTCGTCGGCAGGAAGATCCTGAATCAATTCCTTTTTAAACTTTTGCTTGTCAAAGAGAGCCAAAGCCGCCTCACGGGACAACTCCTCTCTGGTCCAGTTCTCTCTTCTTTTGATGATTTCTCTCATCTTGTCCTCAATGGTCTTAAAATCCTCCTCGGACAAGGACTTGGGCAGAGCAAAGTCATAATAACAACCATCTTCAATCTGTGGTCCGATTGCATACTGTACCTCCGGACCATACAGCTCCACCATGGCTTTTGCTAAAATATGTGCAAGAGAATGTCTGTATCTCTCTAAAAATTCCTGCTTATCCAATGCCATTACCTCTTTTCTTTTAATCTCTCTATTGCTTTTTCAATTCTCTTTAAGGACTCTTCCTTACCCAGTACGGAAAGAATTTCTGTAGCTCCTGCAGGAGTCATTTGCTTTCCGGAAAGGGCAATACGGATGGGCCACATCATAAAGCCTGTCTTGTAGCCCTTTTCCTGACCGAAGGCCTGTAATTTCTCATACAAATGGTCGTTACTGTAGTCATTTTCCTCCTGTAATAAAGGAAGCACCTCTTCCAGAAGGCTTAAAGAATTCTCTAAATTACACTTTGCCTTTTTGTTTTCATAAAGAGAAAGCTCATAGTCCGGTACTTCCTTAAAGAAGGAAACCTGCTCGGGGATGTCCGGGAAGATTTCGATTCTGCTCTTTACCATCTCGGCAATCTTCTTATGATCCAATCCCTCACCTACAGCTTCTTTCACGAAGGGGAGAGCTCTCTCATAGAACTTGTCGAAGTCCATTTTCTTGATGTACTCTCCGTTCATCCAACGAAGCTTACCCATATCGAAAACAGCAGGGCTCTTGGAAATTCTATGGTAATCAAATAAACGAACCAAATCCTCCAAGGAAAGAATCTCTTCATTTTCCTCAGGGCTCCAGCCTAAAAGAGCCACAAAGTTTACCACTGCCTCAGCCACAAAGCCCTGATCAATCAGATCCTCAAAGGAGGAGTGGCCGGATCTCTTGGATAACTTCTTATGATTCTCATCTGTAATCAAAGGACAATGAATCAGCTTCGGAGACTCCCAGCCGAAGGCATCATACAGTCTTTGGTACTTGGGGCTGGAGGAAAGATATTCGTTTCCACGAACCACATGGGTAATTCCCATCAAATGGTCATCAATAACATTGGCAAAGTTATAGGTAGGATAGCCGTCAGACTTAATCAGCACCATATCGTCCAGTTCGCTGTTCTCCACGGTAACATCCCCGTAAAGCTCGTCATGGAAAGTAGTGCTGCCTTCTGTCGGATTATTCTGGCGAATAACAAAGGGCAGGCCCTGCTTTAACTTCTCTTCCACCTCTTCTTTGGAAAGAGAAAGACAATGCTTGTCATAATGGAAAAGGGTCTCTCCGTTTACCTCGGTTTGCAGGCTCTTTAAACGATCCTCGTCACAGAAGCAGTAGTAAGCCTCTCCCTTATCCACCAGCTTTTTGGCATAGTCCATATAAACGCCGGTCTTTACCCGTTCCGACTGCACATAGGGGCCGCAGTCTCCGGGATTATCCGGTCCCTCGTCCCAGAAAAGTCCTGTAGCTTCCAGGGTTCTGCGGATAATATCCACCGCTCCTTCCACTTCTCTTTCCTGGTCGGTATCTTCGATACGAAGGAGGAAGTCACCTCCCTCATGCTTGGCAATCAGATAAGCATACATGCCGGTTCGTAAATTTCCTACATGCATCCTTCCGGTAGGGGAAGGTGCATATCTCGTTCTAATCTTCATATTTCCCCCTTAAGCTGTATTTACGCTTCCTGCTTTTCTACCAAATCCTGTGGGCGCATGGAAAGGTTGATTCTTCCCATCTTGTCCACTTCCAAAACCTTTACACGAACCTTATCGCCGATATGAACCACATCCTCTACCTTGTTTACTCTCTGATCGGAAAGCTTGGAAATGTGAATCATACCGTCCTTGTTGGGACTTAACTGTACAAAGGCACCGAAATCCATCATTCTGACTACGGTTCCTTCAAAAATCTGTCCCGGCTCAATATCGTTTACGATAGATTCAATAATTTTCTTCGCTCTCTCCAAATCAGGAAGATTGGTTCCGGAAATGGAAACGGTTCCGTTATCGTCAATGTCAATCTTTACACCGGTCTCTTCGATGATACCGTTAATGGTCTTACCCTGCTTTCCGATTACATCTCCAATCTTCTCCGGATTGATGGACATGGTCAAAATCTTCGGCGCGTATGGAGAAAGCTCCGCTCTGGGCTCTGCAATCGCCTCTTTCATAACGCCGTTCATAATGAAAAGTCTTGCTTCTCTTGCTCTGCGAATAGCCTCTTCCACAATAGGACGAGTCAAACCGTGAATCTTGATATCCATCTGGATAGCGGTAATTCCGTCTTCCGTTCCGGTTACCTTAAAGTCCATATCTCCGAAGAAGTCTTCCAATCCCTGAATATCGGTAAGTACCAAGTACTCATCATCGCTGTCTCCGGTAACAAGACCACAGGAAATTCCGGCAACAGGCTTCTTAATCGGTACACCGGCAGCCATTAAAGACATGCAGGATGCACAGGTGGAAGCCATGGAAGTAGAACCGTTGGACTCCATAGTCTCGGAAACGGAACGAATCGCATAAGGGAACTCCTCTACAGAAGGCAACACAGGGATTAAAGCCTTCTCCGCCAAAGCACCGTGACCGATTTCTCTTCTTCCGGGACCTCTGGAAGCCTTGGCCTCTCCTACGGAATACCCGGGGAAGTTATACTGGTGCAAATAACGCTTTTCCGTTTCAAATTCATTTAGACCTTCTACCTTCTGAACCTCGGAAAGAGGTGCCAGGGTAGTAATATTCATAATCTGGGTCTGGCCTCTCTTAAACATGGCGGAGCCATGTACTCTGGGGAGAAGATCCACCTCAGCCTCTAACTTACGAATCTCATCAATCGCTCTTCCGTCCGGTCTCTTATGATCCTTTAAAATCATCTTACGAACAGTCTTCTTCTCATACTGATAGATGGCATCCGGTAAGATGGCTAAAGCTTCCTCATCATCCCGGAAAGCTTCTACCAATCTTTCACTAAGAAGGGAAACATTGGCATCTCTTTCCGCCTTATCGTCGGTAAAGACAGCCTTCTCCATCTCCTCCGGCTTTACTACTTCCTTCATCTTGGCAAATAATTCCTCGGGGATAGCACTGGAAACATAGCTGTGCTTTTCTTTTCCGCATTCTTCGATAATGCTCTCAAAGAAACCGATAATCTGCTGGTTTACATCATGGGCAAGATAAATTGCCTCAATCATCTTGGCCTCCGGAAGCTCGTTAGCTCCGGCTTCGATCATGATAACCTTCTCTTTTGTGGAAGCTACAGTCAATAAAAGGTCGGAAACCGCCTTCTCTCCGTTTCCGGGATTTACCACAAATTCTCCCCCAACCATGCCGATCTGGGTGGTTGCACAGGGACCGTCAAAGGGAACATCGGAAAGACAGGTGGACAGGGAAGAACCAAGCATAGCCAAGAGTTCCGGAGAAGCATCCTGATCCACGGATAATACCAGGTTGTTTAATAAAACATCATTTCTATAGTCCTTAGGGAAGAGAGGACGCATAGGACGGTCAATAACTCTTGCGGTTAAAATCGCATTGTCACTGGCTCTTCCTTCTCTCTTCTTAAATCCTCCCGGGAACTTTCCTACAGAATACATCTTTTCTTCGTATTCTACGGAAAGGGGGAAGAAATCAATACCGTCTCTCGGCTTTGCGGAAGCGGTACAGGTGGACAACACCGTAGTGTCTCCATAGTGCATCAATGCGGCACCGTTACTTTGCGCGCAAACCCTGTCCACATCCACCGTCAGGGTTCTTCCGGCAAGTTCCATTGAATAACTCTTATACATAAATCCTCCTTTGTTTAATCCGGAAGATCCAAAGCCACTGAAGAAACTGTGAGGTTCACCGCCTCTTCAGTGATCTCGGACTACCTTCCGGATAGCTTTTGTCATAGATTCCTATTATACAGGAAAATGAGAAAATGAACAGTAAAAAAGGGCAGAAAAGCCATGCTTTTCCGCCCTGATTCTTCTTACTTTCTGATGCCTAACTTCTCGATTAAGCTTCTGTAACCCTCTAAGTCGGTCTTCTTTAAGTAGTCCAAAAGGCCTCTTCTGTGACCTACCATCATCAGAAGTCCTCTTCTGCTGTGGTGATCCTTAGGGTTGCTCTTTAAATGCTCGGTAAGCTCAACGATTCTCTCTGTAAGAATCGCTACCTGTACTTCAGGAGATCCGGTGTCTCCGGGCTTTCTTCCGTACTTCGCTACCAACTCTGCTTTTTTCTCTCTTGTAATCATTTGATTCTCCTTTTTTTAGCAATTTCTTGCGTTAACACACGTTAGACTGAGGAAGGCGTTAGGAAATCGCCTTCCTATGCCTAACGCGAAGTTCTGTGCATTTTATGATAACTTTTCTTCTTCTCCAAAATCAGTCCATAAATGCCAGACTATAATACGCGAATTTTCGGCTTTCGTCAAGGATTTTCGCCCTTTGTTTGATGAAAACCCTAAGCTTCACAAGGCCGGACAAAGACGATTTTATGATTCCTGCTTTTTGCTCTCTTCCTCCACAAAGGCCAAGTCTTTCTCCAGCTGAGCCTTCAGCTCTTCAATATCCTTAAAATGTCTTTGCTCCCGAATAAAGCTGACAAATTCCAAGCGCAGCTTCTCCCCGTAAATATCTCCCTGAAAGCCCAAAATATGCGTCTCTATGGTCAGAGGGTTATTCTCCGCCACACTGGGATTCTTCCCTATGCTGGTCATCCCCTCATAATAGTCCTTCCCCAGAAGCACCCGGGTATGATACACCCCTTCCATGGGGCAAAGCTTTCCTTCCTTCGGGAGAATGTTGGCCGTGGGAAAATTGATGCTTCGTCCGATTTTCTTTCCGTGTACCACAGTACCGGACAGGGTATACTTTCTTCCCAAAAGCCTTGCCGCCTCTTCTACAGCCCCCTCTTCCAGGCATTTTCGGATATAGGTACTGGAAATTTCCACGGTATTCCCGGCGGAATCCTTGGTTAAAGCCTTTTCCACCACGGTCAGCTTATAGCCGAAATCCTTAGCCTTTTCTTGAAGCAGAGCCACATCTCCTTTTCCCTTATAGCCGAAGCTGCAATCCGTCCCCACCACAAGGTGCTTTACCTTTAAGGCTTTTACCAGAATTTCCTCCAAGAATTTCTCCGGGGGCATCTTGGCGGTTTCCAAGGTTAGGGGAAAGAGAAAAATCTGGGAAAATCCCGCATTTTGCAGACGGGTATAATGCTCATCCTCCGTGCAGAGAAGGTCTTGCTTTTCTCCTGAAAATAAAGCAGAGGGATGCATGGTAAAGGACAAAACGGAGGGCAGTAAGTTCTCCTCCTTTCCCTCTCGAAATACATCCTCAAAAATCTTTTGATGTCCAAGATGAATTCCGTCAAACTTTCCGAAGGTTAAAATCGTATTTTCTTTACTGTATAGGGGCGGAAGAAGGTAAGTATCTCTTTTCCCCTCTCCTTCCAGCTTTTCAATTTCCGAAAGTCTGAAGCTATCCTGTAAAGAGAACTCTCCCACTTTTTCTCGTAAAAGTGCAGACATACAGGCCTTGGTGCCCAGCGCTTCTCCGATATCCTTGCAAAGGGTGCGAATATAGGTTCCCTTGGAGCAATGAATTCGAAAACGAAGCCTGGGGCAGTCATAGGAAAGAATTTCCAGACTGAAAATCTCAATCCGGCTTGGCTTTCTTTCTACAGTCTTTCCTTCCCTTGCCAGTTCATAGAGCTTTTTTCCTTCCAGCTTTTTGGCGCTGTACATAGGAGGAATCTGCTCCTGCTTTCCCAGAAAGCGGGGAAGAATCTTTTCAATATCCTCCCTAGTTATGAAAACCTCTTCTTCGGAAAGAATCTTTCCGGTACTGTCCTCCGTATCCGTTTCGATTCCTAAGGTCAATTCCGCCTGATAGACCTTTTCCTTCGCCATCAAAGCATCCACATATTTGGTAGCCTTGCCCACACAGACCAAAAGCACACCTTCCGCCATCGGATCCAGGGTGCCGGTATGCCCCATCTTTTTCTCTTTTAGAATTCTTCGAAGAGCCCGAAGAACATCAAAGCTGGTCATCCCCTTTTCTTTATTTACATTAATAATTCCATCCATGCTTACTCTCTACATCTTTTATTGCTTTGGAAATCCTCTGCATCCAGCTGCTTTCTCATTTCCCCGAAAAGCTTCTCCAAAATCTGCTCCGGACTTCCCTTTAGGCTACAGCCTGCTGCCATCTTATGTCCACCGCCGGAAAAGAAGGCCGCTACCTGTGAAACATCAAAGGCATTGTTGTTGGAACGTAGGCTCACCTTATACACCTGATTCCCCACCTCATAGAGGAAAATCACCCCATCCACATCTCTGGTTTCCCGAAGCACGCTGACCACCATATCCAGGTCTTTTTGCTCCAGATTAAAGGAACGCATATCCTTTAGGCTTAAGGAAGAAGCCAAGATTCTATCCTCACAATAAAGCTTTGCATCCTGCAAGACCTTCCCCGTCATTTTCTGCTGATCCACAGACTTCATATAGAAGCTGTCATCAATGATGTAGGAAAAAGGAATTCCCCGGGCTATGCATTTTCCTGCAATCTCCATGGTATGCTGAGAAGTACAGTTATACTTAAAAACTCCGGTATCATGGATTAAGCCGGTATAAATGCAGGTAGCCACCGCCTTATCAAAAAACTCTTCTTCCATCAGGTCAAAACTCACCTCGCAGGTACTGGAGGCATCGGGAAGGATGGTATGAAAAGGAAAATCCTCCCCATTACTGGTTACATGATGATCCACTACATAACAGTTTTTTGCAGACTTTGCCAAAGAGCCGAACTCTCCCAGTCTTTCATAGGCTCCGCAATCACAAATCAGAGCCAGGTCATAACTCTCCTTCGGTACGTCATGGCGAATGTCGGAAAAACCGGGAAGATAGGAAAATTTCTCATGAGCCTCCATCAGATAAACCTGTACTTCCTTTTCCGGATAGCGATTCTTTAAATAATTTTTCCAGCCTAAAGTAGAGCCCAGGCAATCTCCATCCGGACGGGTATGTCCCAAAAGGCAAATCCGTTGGGAAGAAGCTAATAATTCCTCCAGCTTGTCTCTCATTCTTCCTCCTCTTTATAAACATTGTCCTGATTTACCACTTCTCCCACAGCTCTTTCCCTGTCTTCTTTGCTGACCTGATTAATTAAAGCGTCCATTCTGGAGCCGTATTCCACGGAATGATCTGCAATAAATTGCAGCTCCGGGGTGTGTCTAAGGTTTAAGCTTCTTGCCAGCTCTCTTCGTAAAAATCCCCCGGCAGCCTTTAAGCCCTCAATGGTTTTTCCCAGCTCTTCTTCACTGCCCAGGCAGGAAACAAAGACCTTACAATACTGTAAATCCGGGGTGAGATCCACACCGGTAACGTCACAGAAGGGCGAAACCCTGCTATCCTTTACCTCTTCCCGAATCAAAAGAGAAAGACATCTTCTCACATCTTCATTTCTTCTTTGGTTCTTAAAGCTCAGTTTTTTCACCTTTTACCTCTTTATACTTTCCTAAAAAAGTAGGAACAGGGGAGCCTTCGGCTCCCCTCCCTCTTATCTCTGTTTTACTTCTTCCATAACGTAAACTTCCAACTGATCCAATTCCTGAATATCGGTAAAGTCTTCTAATACAATACCGCATTCCTGCTTGGTTCCCACTTCCTTTACGTCATCCTTAAAATGTCTTACGGAAGCAATGGTTCCGTCATATAACTGCTCTCCGCCTCTGGTCAGACGAACCTTGGCACCTCTTTGTACCTTTCCGTCCAGAACGAAGGAACCGGCAATGATACCAACTCCGGAGGACTTAAAGATCATACGAACCTCCGCATGACCGATGACCTTTTCCTCATAAACAGGAGCCAGCATACCCTTCATGGCAAGCTCAATATCTTCAATAGCCTTATAGATGACATTGTAAAGTCTTACGTCTACATTTTCCCGCTCGGCAATATCTCTTGCGGTTGGATCCGGCTTAACGTCAAATCCGATAACGATAGCATTGGAAGCAATGGCCAGGTTAATATCGGACTCATTGATGGCACCAACGCCGGCATGAATCACCTTCACCTGAACTTCCGCATTTTCAATCTTCTGCAAGGAATCACGAACCGCTTCCACAGATCCCTGTACATCCGCCTTGATGACAATCGGAAGATCCTTCAGCTCTCCTGCCTTAATCTGGTCAAAGAGGGCATCTAAGCTAACCTTTTTACGGGAATCCTCCACCATCTTCTGCTTTCCTTCGCTAACAAAGGTATCCGCATAAGCCTTGGCTTCCTTCTCGTTGTCCTTCACCTGGAAAATTTCTCCTGCATTAGGCACGGAGTTTAATCCCAAAATCTCAACCGGCATGGAAGGTGTTGCCTTCTTGATTCTCTTTCCTTTGTCGTCAATCATGGCACGAACCTTACCGAAGGCAGATCCTACAGCCACCACATCTCCGATATGGAGAGTACCCTTTTGTACCAAAAGACGGGCTACGGAACCTCTTCCCTTATCCAGCTCCGCCTCGATAACAACACCGTAGGCCTTACGGTTTGGATTCGCCTTTAATTCCAGCACATCCGCCTGTAAAGCAATATTTTCCAAAAGACTTTCCAGTCCTTCTCCGGTCTTTGCGGAAACAGGACAGCAAATGGTGGTTCCGCCGTAATCCTCCGCCACCAGATCATAGGCCATTAATTCCTGCTTCACCTTATCAATATTTGCCGCAGGCTTATCAATCTTATTGATGGCTACAATAATCTCCGTATTGGCAGCCTTGGCATGGTTAATCGCCTCAATGGTCTGGGGCTTAATACCATCATCCGCTGCAACTACCAGAATGGCAATATCCGTGGACTGGGCTCCACGCATACGCATAGCAGTGAAGGCCTCATGTCCGGGGGTATCCAGGAAGGTAATCACTCTGTCTTCGTCGTTAACCTTTACCGTTACCTGATATGCACCGATGGACTGGGTAATTCCGCCGTGCTCCTTACTGGTCACATTGGTGTTTCGAATCGCATCCAGAATAGAGGTTTTACCGTGGTCAACGTGTCCCATAACCGCAACTACAGGAGGACGGGGCTGTAAATCCTTCTCTTCATCCACTTCGGAATCCTGTACCAGCTCAGCGATAACATCTACCTTCTCTTCCATTTCACAAAGGATGTCGTACTCTACCGCAAGGTTTTCCGCCTCTTCGTAGCTTAATTCCGTATTCAGGGTAACCATCTGTCCCTTTAAGAAAAGCTTCTTGATAAGGTCCGCAGACTTCTGCTTCATCTTATCCGCCAATTCCTTAATGGTAATTACCTCGGGTAAGGTAATGGACTTAATGGTTTCTTCCGCAACCTTCACCACTTCCGGCTTAATAAATGCACCCTTTCCGGTCTTCTTTACCTTTACCTGCTCATCTCTCTCGTAGGACTGGGTAGCGCCGTACTTATTCTGCTTTCTGGCAGCACGATTCTTCTGAGAAATGTTGGCCTTTTCATTTTCAAAGCTCTTGTTTCCGTAAACCTTCTTCTGAGGCTTAGTGGCGTCATGCTTGGTTCTGCTTTGCTTTTCCACAATCTCCGGAGCAAGGCTTGGAGCCGGCTTCTTCGCAGCTGCACCGAAACGGGGTCTTCCGTTAAAGTCCCCATCCTTTCTGCCTTCTCCACCACGGTCATTTCTTCCTCCCGGTGCAAATCGCTTCTCTGCAGGCTTTCCGGCGCCGAAGCTGCTGCTCTTACGCTCTCCGACAGGCTCTTTACTCTGGGGCTTGGCAGGGCTCAGCTTAGCAGCAATTCCGGAAATAGTCGGTTTGATTCCCGAGATGGTAGGTCTCTTTGCCTTTTCCTGACTCTCCTTTTCCGCCAAAGCCTTCTTCTCCGCTTCTTCCTTGGCCTTTGCCGCTTCTTCCTTGGCCTTTGCCGCTTCTTCCTTGGCTTTTCTTTCCGCTTCCTGCTTTTCTAAAAGGAGTCTCTCCTCTGCCAGCTTCTTCTCCTCTTCCTCCTGCTTTTTCTGGATAGCGTTCAAAGCCTTCAAGGGAGTAACTCTTGCAGTCCCTGGAGGCAGAGGTCTTCCGTTGGGAGATTTCTTTCCTCCCTCCTCTTTTCCTGCTTCCTTCTTTACCTTGGCCTTCGCCTTATCGGAAAACTGTGTTCTTCCCAGAGGATGATTTTTATGGTTCACCGAGTTTTGGGAATGGAAAACTACCGCTAACTTTTTCTTTTTAACGGGAGCTTCCTCACTTTTTTGTTCAATATTTTCTTTCTTATTCTCTTCCAACATCCGCATTCCCTCCATCTAAAATCTCAATCATCCGTTTCGCAAAGCCTTCATCCTCTATGCACAGAGAAGAACGCATTTCCTTTCCAATCCCTCTCCCCAGTTCTTCCTTTGTTCCAAAGGAGAATATGGGGATATGGTAATAAAAACAACTTTGCCGGAATTTTTTTTCCGTATTTTCCGAAGCATCGGCCGCCACCAGCACCAACTTGGCCTTATGGGCTTTAATGGACTTTTCTACGGAAAACTCTCCCGCCTTGACCTTTCCGGCCTTCATGGACAAACCCAAGAGTCCCAATATCTTATTTTGCAATTTCTTTGATTTCCTCCCTCAGTCTATCCAAATCTTCCTTGGGGATTGCTTCCTTGAAGGAACGGAAAAAAGCCTTTTTCTTCTCCGCCTTCTCCAGGCAAGAAAGATTCCTGCAAAGATAAGCGCCTCTTCCGTTTTTTCTTCCCTGCAAATCCACGGCATATTCCCCCTCCGGAGAACGGACAATCCGAAGCAAGTCCTTTTTGTCCTTCTTTTCCCCGCAGCCTATGCAGCTTCGTTGTGGCTCTACCTTCATTTTCCCTCCCGGAAAACATCCCTCTGTTTCTATCGATTCTATGAAAATGCTTTTCGAAAAAGATTGATTCCTTTTCCGAAAAACCAAGTCTTTTTCTATTTATTCTTCTTCGTAAGCTTCCGCTTCCTCTTCCCCTTCTTCATAGGAAGCATCTTCATAGTCCTCATCATAGCCTAAATCTTCTTCCTCCAGGCTCTCTCCATGGTAATCAATACCCATTTCGTCGAAGATTCCCTGCTCCTGAGCCTGAGACTCGGACTTAATATCAATCTTGTAATTGGTCAACTTCGCTGCGAGTCTTGCGTTCTGTCCTTCCTTACCGATGGCCAGAGACAACTGATTATCCGGTACAATGACCAAAGCTTCCTTGTTGTCCGGATCCGCAATAACCGCGATTACCTTAGCCGGAGATAAGGAATTCTCAATCAGGTATGCCGGGTTCTCATCATAGTTGATAATATCAATCTTCTCTCCCCGAAGCTCTTCCACGATGGTATTTACACGGTTTCCGTTAAGACCTACGCAGGCACCCACCGCATCCACATCCTCTTCATTGGAAATGACTGCCATCTTGGTACGAGATCCTGCCTCTCTGGCAATGGACTTAATCTCCACAATGCCTTCTCTAAGCTCGGAAACCTCCTCAAAGAACAGCTTACGAACCAACTCCGGATGGGTACGGGAAAGCATTAGCTTTGGTCCCTTGGGGCTGTCCTTTACTTCCACCACATAGACCTTGGCTCTTTGTCCGGGAGTCAAATTCTCTCCCGGAATCTGCTCCGCTTCCGCAAGGTAACCATCTACCTTGCCCAAATTCATAATCAGAGCTCTTCCGGTATTCTTTTCCACAAGGGCGGTGAAAATCTTTTTGCTCATAGCATAATATTCTTCAAAGAGATTCTTTCTCTCCTCCTCACGAATCTTCTGCACAATCACGCCCTTGGCATTCTGCGCTGCAATTCTGCTGAAGGACTTGGAATCAATGGGTACCTGCACCACATCTCCCAAGGTATAGGAAGGATCCATTTCATGGGCTTCTTCCAAGCTGATTTCTGTGGACTTGTCTCCCACCTTCTCAACAACTGTCTTATCTGCCAATACGGAAAACACTGCAGTGTCCGGATTCATGCTTACGTGCACATTGTCTGCGGAACCGAAGTGATTCTTGCAAGCGGTTTGTAATGAAAGCTCAATGGCCTCAATCAAAGCCTGCTTGGAAATTTTCTTTTCCTTCTCTAACATGTCTAGCGCTAAGCGTAATTCCTCGTTCATCGTTTTTACTCCTCTTTATTTTTATCATCAGGCGTCTTCTATCCTTACTGCCTTTTATTCCGCCTGTATTATACTTTCAACTCTTTTTGGCCTTACAATTTACTCTTCTAAAGCTTCCTCTCCCTCGGAAAGCAGTTCTTCTTCCACTTCGGAAAGCTCCTCCGCTCCGGGATTGTCCTTAAAGCCTAAGGAACAAACCTCCAGGATGTACTCTTCTGCAATAAAATCTTCCTTATCCAACCACTTGGACAGTCTTCTGGAGACCATGGCACAGTCATTGACCGTCATGTCCTGCTCATCTTTTCTAAAAATGAATGCCCTTAGATAGTGGGTTCCCGCCTCTTTTGTAAAGGTAACACTATCCAGCACATAGCCCATTCCCGGAAGAATTTCTTCCAAATACGCCTTCGTTCTCTCAATTTCCATGCCAACGCTCCATTCAAGCAAAAGGGACAAGCCAGTGCTTGCCCCTTCCTACGTTACAAATACTGTTACAGCCTAACACAAAAGCATTGAAAAAACAAGCCTTTTCTTTGTTTTTCTTCACTTTTCACAGCATTTTTTCTTCTATAAATATTGATCCATGTCTCTTTTTAAATATTTCTTCGAATATCCCCATTTTTGCATCTACCGCGTACCAGATCCTTGACTTGCTCTTTATAAGATCCTCATTGAGCTGTACAATGTTATCAGACATATTCTATTGCCGTCGGTAAAATTAAGTTACCACATAAAGCCAACCGAGGCGGCAAGAACTATGCCTGTCTGATGTTTTATAAATCGAAATTATATGCGATATTTTTCAATACTTTTTACTGAAATTACGTATGAGATGACAAAAATAATCAAATGTAAAATCACTGCTAATGCAATCAAGTTGCTCTGAAGAATAGAATATAGTTTTAATAAAACATTATTAAATTTTGTAATGATAATAGGAAGAATGGTAAATCCTATTAGGATATATCTTCCTTTTTCTACACCAAAATAAAATGATGCGGGAATTACTATCATGTTATAAATTAGCGCAACGTAGAAACCAATGAATGGATACAAAAGGCTAATCTGTCCAGAATAACTGAAAGTCACAAGGAAGATTATGATACCTGTAAGGAGAGAAATGATGAGCGTGAAAATATATTTCTCCATAGCAATGACATGATAGGAAAGTGGTAGTATACGATAATAATTAACAAGTTTTGTTTTTTCATCTACGGAAATAGTTATTGATACTTGCATTCCGAATAATATCCCAATAATTATGGAGAACATAAACAGAAACATATCTTTTCCAATATAGACAATAATTGGAATAAGAGACATTAAATATACAGGGGATATTAACTTCAAAATGGACTTAAAATCTTTATAAAGCAACCCTTTCATATATTATTCATTTGATAATTACAAAATTAAATTATCATTTCCTTTCGCTAAAGTGGATTTACTTAGATAGTCATATACTACATTTTCTAAAGAAATTTTATTTCCTTCCAAAATGCAAGAAATATCAGTATTCAAAATAACCTTACCGTTATCGAGTAAGATGATTCTGGAAGCAAATTTTTCTAAGTCGCTAATAATGTGAGTGGAGAAGATAACGGCTGAATGTGTCTTATTAATATATTCTTTCAATAAATGCAAAACTTTTTCTCTTGCAACAGGATCCAGTCCGGTAGTTAATTCATCACAAAACAATATTTCAGGGTTTTGAGCCAGCATGGTGGCCAACATTAATTTATTTTTTGTCCCAAGAGACATTTGCTTTATAGCAATAATCTGTACGTTTAGGAAATTCAGATAATCAAAATATTGCTCTGAACTCCATTTAGGATACCAATCAGCCATGACTGTGCAAATGTCTTTGGGATTAAACTTCTCGCAAAATGGACAAATGCCATCATAGAATGAAACAACAGGATTTTTTTTCCATGAAATAGGCTTCATAACCCTGCCTTTGTAATAAACCTCGCCGGATGACGGAAGGCATCTGCCTTCCAGCAAATTCAAAAAAGTAGTTTTTCCGGCACCGTTAGCGCCAATTAGCCCAACTATATCACACTCATTGAGATAGAAGTCAAATGGCTGTAGTTCAAAAGCAGGATACCTCTTTGATACTTTAGCATAAAATAAAGAGCTCACGATTATCTCCTATTCAAATGTGACCATTGGTAGCATTTTATATGAACAATGATACCTCTACCTATAATTATAGTATTACTTTTTGTGCAATTTATCAATATAAAAATGGAGAAGTCAACAATGTAATAGGCATGTTTAACAATATAAAAAATCAACACTAACATAAGTAGCGAGAATTTACAGTTAAGAGACCTAGAGTAAAATTTTAGTTGGCAAAAAAATAGGAAGAGGCCGAAGCCTCTTCCTCATCATACAGAAATAACCTATTATATAGTTGGCAAAAAATATTAAGGTCAGGAGCTGTATG
>CAUUJL010000015.1:0-36509 GCA_963545375.1 uncultured Oribacterium sp. | reverse complement strand
ACCATAGAGTTTTCTATCCTATACGGAGAAGGGACTGCAAAAATCAAAATAGTTTTCTAAGCAATATAGGTCTGAAATCGGGGCACGCTCTCGCTAGCTTCGCCACATTCAGACCTATATTGCCGAAAATTCTTTTTTATTTTGATTTTTACAGTCCCTTCTCTTTTTATCTTTATGGAAGAGTTCATTTTTATTCATCGCAATGAATAAAAACGAACTCTTTATTCAATATTAAAGACATAAAATAAAGTCTTTGTATGGCTGTGTCCTTTGATTAATATGAAAAAATTATTAGATAAAAAGAAAGATTCCAAGAATTGTCTAAAAAAAATGCAATCTGATGACAAAAATTCATTTTATTGTGTCTTGAAAGTCCGGGGCATATCGTGTATATTTCTCTGTAAATTCATTAAAGAAGGAGGGCGCTATGCCAAAGTATATTTTAAAAAGGGCGATTATGTCCTTAATTACAGCCTTTTTGGTAGCAACATTAACATTTTTTGTTATGAATATGGTTCCGGGAGGGCCGTTCTTGTCCGAGAAGGCAGTAACGCCTCAGGCCCAGGCTGCTATGGAGGCGAAATATGGTTTGGATAAACCCTTATTTCAGCAATACACCACCTATATGACCGGCATTTTAAAGGGAGACTTCGGTTTATCCATTAAGAAGAGGGGAAGAACGGTGTCCCAGATTATCGGGACAAAGTTTCCGGTTTCCGCAAAGGTGGGAGGACTTGCACTAATCCTTGCAGTTTGCACCGGAATTCCTTTAGGAGCCGTAGCTGCATTTAACAGAGGAAAGTTTATTGATAACCTTTTGGTGGTTTTATCCACTGCGGGAATAGCCATTCCTTCCTTTCTGTCCTCTACGATTTTAATTTATATCTTCACCACGAAGTTAAAATGGCTGCCTTCTCTTGGCTTAAAGGATGCCCAAAGCTACATTATGCCGGTGGTTGCCTTGGCTTTATATCCCACCTTCTATATGGCACGATTGATGCGTTCTTCCATGCTGGATGTTATGGGGCAGGATTATATGAGAACCGCAAAGGCCAAGGGGGTTACAACTTTTAAAGCAATTTTCAAGCATGCCTTACGAAATGCAATCTTACCGGTAATTACTTATCTTGGACCCTTGCTTGCCGCTTTAATGACCGGTTCCTTCATCATTGAAAAGATTTTCAATATTCCGGGACTTGGTTCGGAGTTCGTAAGCTCTATTACCAGCCGAGATTACCCTATGATTATGGGAACCACCATTTTCCTGGCGGTATTTATTATTATCATGAACCTTTTCGTGGATATTGCTTACGCGATTGTGGATCCGAGAATTAAATTAAAGTAAGGAGAATAAAATGGAAGAAATAAAGAATAATCCCTTGAGCCTTCAGTGGAGCTTGGAAGATTTTACTCCGGCTTCTGTGGAGGATAAGGAGTCTCTGGTCTTTATGAGAGAATCCGTAAGCTTCTGGAAGGACGGCTTGCATCGTTTCCGGAAAAATAAAATTGCCATGAGTGCTCTGTTTATTGTTTTTTTGATTACTATTTGCTGCTTTCTGATACCCGGCGTTTATCCCTATAAGTATGAACAGCAGATGAAGGGCTCGGAGCGTTTGGCTCCCATGCAGTACTCAAAGACGGAGCAGAAGCAAATTGATGCAGGGGAAAAGGTTTTTCCGCATCTTTTGGGAACGGATCAAAATGGTCGTGACTATATGATTCGTGTACTGGTAGGAGGAAGAGTCTCCATGACGGTAGGTCTTGTGGCTTCCGTTTTGATCCTGGTCATTGGCTCCATATTTGGGGCAATCGCCGGATACTTCGGCGGATTAGTGGATATGATTATGATGCGAATCGTGGATATTATCTACACGGTTCCCGACGTACTGATTATTATCCTCTTGGCCCAGACCTTGAAGTTCCCTCTGGAAGCATTGGCCAGCAAACCGGGCTTTGCTTGGATGCAAAAGCTTGGCTCCAATATGATTTCCATGTTTATCGTATTTGCTTTGCTGTACTGGGTGGGAATGGCCAGAATCGTCCGTTCTCAGATTATGGTTTTAAAGCAGAGTGAGTATGTTACCGCGGCAAAGGCTTTGGGTGCAGGATCCGGTCGTATTATCTTTAAGCATTTGATTGTAAACTGTATCGGTACCCTGATTGTAACCACTACCTTACAGATTCCCAGTTCCATTTTTACCGAGTCCTTCCTTTCCTTTTTAGGACTAGGTGTACAGGCACCGATGCCATCTTTGGGATCTTTGGCCAGTGCCGCTTTAAACGGATTCCAAACCTATCCGGAAAAACTTTTTGCCCCGGCTTTCTTGATTTTTATTATCATTTTAAGCTTTAACCTTTTGGGAGACGGCCTGCGAGATGCCTTTGACCCGAAATTGAAACAGCAGTAAGGAGGAAAATATGTCTAGTCAATATCTTGTAGATATTCAAGAAGAGCGTTTATCCTTCTTTACTCCGGCGGGAGAGGTAAAGGCTTTAAACAATGTCACCCTGCAAATGCGTGAGGGAGAAGTTTTGGGAATTGTAGGAGAGTCCGGTTCCGGGAAATCCGTTACCGCCTACTCCATTATGGGACTTACCGCCCAGAACGGTAAGATTGTGGGAGGTTCCGTAGAGTTTAACGGCCATAAAATCCATGAAATGAGTGAAAAGGAGCTTCGGAAAATTCGGGGAAATGAAGTCAGTATTATTTTCCAGGATCCCATGACCTCTTTGAACCCGGTATGGACTGTTGGAAATCAGATTGCGGAAGCGGTTTCTCTTCATACGGATAAAAAGGGAAGAGCGGCTATGGAGAGAGCCAAGGAGCTTTTGGAATTGGTTGGTATCAATGAGCCGGAGAAGCGATTAAAGCAGTATCCCCATGAGCTTTCAGGAGGTATGCGGCAAAGAGTAATGATTGCCATCGCCTTAGCCTGTGAGCCTAAGCTTTTAATTGCGGATGAGCCTACTACGGCCTTGGACGTAACCATTCAGGCACAGATTTTAGAGCTGATGCAGGAATTAAAACGAAAATTAGGTATGGGCATCATTATGATTACCCATGACCTGGGTGTGGTTGCCTCCATGTGCGACTATATTGCGGTTATGTATGCCGGAGAAATCGTGGAATATGGAACAACGGATGATATTTTCTATAATCCGAAGCATGAATACACCAAGGGACTGCTTCGTTCCATTCCCAAGTTCCATGAGCATGATTATTCCAAACTGGTACCTATCGAAGGACAGCCGGTGGATCTTCTGAATCCTCCAAAGGGTTGCGGCTTTGCGCCAAGATGCAGTAACTGTATGAAGCTTTGTCTAACCCATAAGCCGGAGAAGAATCAGTATGAGGGTGTGCATTATGCCAGATGTTTTATGCAACAGAAGGAAGACTTTTTGAAGGAAAGGGGGGAAGCGTAAATGCCGGAGCGTTTATTAGAGGTAAGTCACTTAAAGCAGTATTTTCCTGTGGCAGGAAGCAATAAGGTGGTTAAGGCTGTGGATGATGTTTCCTTCTTTATCAATAAGGGAGAAACCTTCGGTCTGGTAGGAGAGTCCGGCTGCGGAAAAACCACAACAGGCCGTTCTATCCTTCGTTTAACAGAGCCTACCGGCGGAAGTATCACCTATGGCGGAGAAGTCATCTTTGATGCGGAAAAGAAAATCAAGAAAAATATGCTTCCCTACAGAAGGAAGATGCAGATTGTTTTCCAAGACCCTTACGCATCTTTGGATCCCAGAATGACTGTAGAGGATATTGTCGGAGAAGCTATTGATATTCACAAGCTTTGTGCTTCCAAGGCGGAGAGAAGAGAGAAGATTTTGTCTTTATTGTCAAAGGTAGGACTGAATTCGGAGCATGCCAACCGTTATCCCCATGAATTCTCCGGAGGACAGCGGCAAAGAATCGGTATTGCCAGAGCCCTGGCGGTGGATCCGGAATTTATCGTTTGTGATGAACCGGTTTCTGCTTTGGACGTTTCCATTCAGGCTCAGGTGGTGAATATGTTTGAGGATTTGCAGGAGGAGCTGGGCTTAACTTACCTTTTCATCGCCCATGATTTGTCCATCGTAAATCATATTTCCTCCAGAATCGGGGTAATGTATCTGGGGCATTTGGTGGAGCTGGCGGATAGTGATACCATCACCTTCCATTCCCTGCATCCTTATACCAAGTCCTTAATTTCTGCGGTTCCCATTGCAGATCCAAAGGTGGCCAGAGCATCCCATAGAATTATTCTTTCCGGAGATGTACCCTCCCCGGTAAATCCACCTTCCGGCTGTCCCTTCCGTACCCGTTGCCCCTATGCAGACGGCTTATGTGCGGAGAAGAAGCCTGAATTTAAAGAGGTGGAAAGCGGACATTTTGCAGCCTGTCATCATTTAGACAGGGTGAATTAAGAGATAAAGCCATACTGTCATAATAGGAATAACAGTAAGGTGGGGGGTTTAATCCTGTTGCAATACATGAGGTTTAGGAGTGATTCAAAAGCTTATGAGCAACGAATAGGCTCCTTCCTATAGAAGCACCATGACCATTATTTTAGAAGGGAGATATTTATGAGAAAAGCAAAGTACCTACTTCCCATTGCGGCCTTGAGTTTGGCCTTTTTGGTATCCTGTGGTGGAGCCGATAAGAGTAAACAGGAATCTGCAAAGGGGGAAAGCGGCAGCCAGGCTGCTGAGGCTTCTGATGCTTCCGCAGGTGGAGAACTTAATGTTCAGGTTGGTTCCTCTCCGGAAACCATGGATCCTGCTTTAAACTCTGCATCTGATGGAGCCACCTATATTCTGCATGCTTTTACCGGATTACTCAGCATTGATAAGAATTCCGATGTTGTGCCCGGACTTGCGGAAAAATGGGAACATTCCGATGACGGACTTACTTGGACTTTTCATCTTCGTCCCGACTTAAAGTGGTCTGACGGAACGGATTTAACGGCAGAGGACTTCGTATATAGTTGGAAGCGCTTGGCAGATCCCGCCTTGGCAGCTCCCTACGGATATGATTTACTAAGTGTGGTGGCAGGTTATGAAGAGGCTTCCAACGGGGATCTGGATGCTTTACAGGTTTCCGCTCCTGATAAGGATACCTTTGTGGTAAAGCTGAGCAGTCCCTGTACCTTCTTTGATCAGATTGCAGCTTTTGTTTCTACAGCTCCTGTACAGAAGAAGACCGTGGAGGAAAATGGAGATGCCTGGGCAACAAAGCCGGAAACTTATGTCAGCAGCGGACCTTATCGCATGACGGAATATGTGGATGGAGACAGAATCGTTTATGAGAAGAATCCGTACTATTATGACAAGGATAATATCACCTTTGATAAGATTGTTTGGCATCTGATTGAAGATGGAAACTCTGTTTATACCGCTTACAATCAGGGAGAATTAGATTTGGCAAAAACCCTTCCTTCCGAGGAGATTCCAAGCCTTAAGGGAAATGAGGAATTCCATTTGGATCCGATGATGGGTACCTATTATATCAGCTTTAATACCCAGAAGGCTCCCTTTAATGATCCTAAGGTAAGAGAGGCTCTTTCCTTAGCAGTGGATAGAGACTATGTGGCCAATACCATCATGCAGGGAACCTATACTCCGGCAAACAATCTGGTTGGTCCCGGAATCAGTGATGCAGCGGAGAATTCCTCCTTTGAAGAGGTGACCAAAGAAAAGTACGGTAATTTCTTTGATAACAGTAAATACGAAGAGAATCTTGCGAAAGCCAAGGAATTACTGGCTGAAGCGGGATATCCCAACGGACAGGGCTTCCCCACATTTTCCTACCTGACCAATGATGCCAGCTACCATAAGCCTGTAGCAGAGTACCTGCAAAATGCTTGGGGGCAGTTGGGACTGACTATGAACATCGATATCCAGGAGTGGAAGACTGTAACCGCAAATCGCCGTTCCGGAAACTATGATGTGGCAAGAAACGGTTGGGTAATGGATTACAACGATCCTTCCAATATGATTAACCTCTTTGAAACCGGAAACGGTAACAATGACGGTAAGTACAGCAATCCGGATTTTGATGCTTTGGTGGACAAGGCGAGAAAGACTGCAAATGTAGAGGAGCACTATGATTATCTGCATCAGGCGGAGCAGGTTCTGTTAAAGGACTATGGCGCTTGCCCTGTGGCTTACTACACGGAGTTTTATCTGGAGAAGCCAAACTTAAGCAATGTTTGGCATACCCCAACGGGATATTTCCTGTTTATGTATGGTAAAAAAGCTTAAAAGAAATTTTAAAAGTATATAAAAGAAAAACGGTCGGGCATTGTCCTGACCGTTTTTCTATGGTAGAATCTCAAAGGTTTTTAACTTAACGATTGTTTCGAGTTTTTCGAAACGCTTCGTTTCATTGAAGAGGAGGAGTAATGAAGAAAAAAATTTTTCTGGGACTTTCCATGGCTGTAGCTGTATCCTTGGCGGCTTGCGGAGGACAAAAATCAGCAGACAACGGAAAGCAGGGAAGTGATGCAACAAAGGCGGAGGGAGCAGAGGCTTCCGATAATTCCGTATTAAACGTGGAAATCGGACCACCCCAAGAGACAATTGATCCTGCATTAAACAACGCCAGAGAAGCGGCAAACATGATTAACCACACCTTTGAAGGACTTTTACGCTATGATAAGGACGGAAACATTGTTCCCGCTCAGGCGGAAAGCTATGAGAAGAGTGATGACGGATTAACTTATACCTTCCATTTACGGGATGGCTTAAAGTGGTCTGACGGCACCGATTTAACCGCTAAGGATTTCCTTTATTCTTGGAAGAGAGTAGCAGATCCTGCAACTGCAGCCCCATATGCGGAAGAGCTTTTGGGCATGGTGAAGGGTTATAAGGAGGCTTCTGCAGGCAATCTGGATGCCTTAGGTTTAGAAGCACCGGATGATAAGACCTTTGTTATCCATCTTGCTTATCCCTGTAGCTATTTTGAGCAAATCTGTGCCTTTGCGGTAATGGTTCCGGTACAGGAGGCTACCATTGAGGCAAACGGAGACGCTTGGACTAACACTGCTGAGACCTATGTTTCCAACGGACCATACTATGTATCCGCCTATACTCAGGATGAGCAGTATGTTTTGACTAAGAACCCGAATTACTGGGACAAGGATAACGTTACCTTTGAAACCATTAACTGGCTTTTGGTAAAGGACTCCAATGCAGCTTATACCGCTTATAATCAGGGAGACCTGGATTTCTCCAGAGATTTCCCGAAGGAGGAGCTGGAGAGCGTTCAAAAGACAGCGGATTATCATATCGATCCCCTTCGCGGAACCTATTTTATGATTTTCAACTGCAATAAGGAGCCTTTCAACAATCCTAAGGTAAGAGCGGCTTTATCCTTGGCATTGGATCGTGATTATATTGCCAACAGCATTATGCAGGGACTTTACAGTCCGGCAACCAACTTCGTGGGAACCGGTGTTTCCGATGCGAAGGAGGGAAGCTCCTTTGAGAAGGTTACAGAGGAAAAGTACGGCAATGCATTTGATTTAAAGGGCTATGATGCACAGCTTGCAAAAGCAAAGGAGCTTTTGGCTGAGGCGGGTTACCCCAACGGAGAAGGCTTCCCTGCATTTAGCTATTCTACAAATGATACCGACTATCACAAGCCTGTAGCAGAGTATGCTCAGGACGTATGGAAAAAGGAACTCGGATTAAATTGCTCCATCAATATCCTTGAGTGGGCAAGCTTTACAGCAGACCGTCGTTCCGGAAACTTTGATATTGCAAGACAGGGATGGCTCTATGACTGGGATGATCCTGCCAATATGTTAAATCTTTTGGTAACAACTAACGGAAACAACGACGGTAAGTATTCCAGCACGGAATATGACTCCATTATGGATAAGGCAAAGACCCTTACCGACAAGGCAGCTTACTATGATGCTATGCACGAGGCAGAGCAGCTGGCTCTTAAGGATGCCGCTATTGCTCCTCTTGCCTACTACAATGATACTTGGTTACAGAAAGAGAATTTAAAGAATGTATGGCACCATCCAAACGGTTTCTGGTATTTCATGCATGCTACAAAGGAATAATAAAAAGATTCCTTCGTAAAGTTTATTTTCACAGGAAAAAGCCCCGGAAGAATTGCCGAGGCTTTTTTTGTATGGTAAACTAGGGAAAGTCAAAAGGGAGGTTAGTATGCCAAATAGAAGAGTGATGTTGAAACTTTCCGGAGAGGCCCTGGCAGGGGATAAGCACTTCGGTTTTTCCGATGATGTGATTTTCTCTGTGGCCAAGCAGGTGAAGGAAGCCGTAAGCCAAGGGGTGGAAGTAGCCATTGTGATTGGCGGAGGCAATTTCTGGAGAGGAAGACAGTCAGAGCAGGTGGATCGCTATAAAGCGGATCAGGTGGGAATTCTGGCCACCATGATGAACTGTATTTATGTCTCTGAAATTTTCCGTATCAGCGGATTAAAAACAAAGATTATGTCCTCCATTGCCGTAGGCGATATGGCAGAGCTTTTTTCCAAGGATAAGGCGGTAAAGGCTTTGAAAAAGGGGAAGGTGGTATTTTGCGCCGGAGGTACCGGACATCCCTTCTTTTCCACGGATACCGGAGTAGTGCTTCGGGCATTGGAACTGGAATGTAAGGAGATTCTTTTGGCTAAGGCCATTGACGGGGTTTATGATAAGGATCCCAAGAAGTTCCCGGATGCAAAGAAATATGAAAGCTTAAGCATTGATGAGGTAGTGGAGAAAAAGTTGCAGGTCATTGATCTGTCCGCTTCCATTCTTTGCTTGGAAAACAGACTCCCCTTGTCCGTATTTTCCTTGGAGGAGGAAGACGGTATTGCCAAGGCCCTATTGGGAGAGCATAGAGGAACCAGAGTTACAGCAGAATAATATAAGAGCCGGAGGAAAGAAAGATGGATGATCAATTTACCATTTACATTGAAAAGATGCACAAGACTCACGACAACCTGATGAGTGAGCTGGGAACCATTCGTGCAGGAAGAGCCAACCCCCACGTTTTAGACCGTATTATGGTGGATTACTACGGTACGCCTACCCCCATTCAGCAGGTAGGAAATGTATCTGTGCCGGAGGCAAGAATTCTTCAGATTCAGCCTTGGGATAAGTCCGTTATGAAGGAAATTGAAAAAGCAATCAATATGTCCGAACTGGGAATCAATCCCACCAATGACGGACAGGTGATTCGTCTGGTTTTCCCGGAGCTTACCGAGGAGAGACGTAAAGAATTAACCAAGGATGTAAAGAAAAAGGGCGAGGCCGCTAAGATTGCCATTCGAAATATTCGTAGAGATGCTATGGATTTGGCGAAGAAGCTGGAAAAGAATGCGGAAATCACCGAGGATGATCTGAGCAGACAGACCAAGGATATTCAGGAGCTTACAGACCATATGATTGAGAAAATTGATAAGTCTGTTGAGGCTAAGAATAAGGAATTAATGACTGTATGATTTTTCAAAATAATCAAGAGCAAAGAAGCCTTCCAAGGCACATTGCCATCATTTTAGATGGCAATGGTCGTTGGGCGGCTTCTCATGCGTTACCAAGGGCTTTAGGCCATAAAAAGGGTTGTGAGACCCTGGAACAAACCGTGGAGGATTGTGCCAGGCTTGGCATAGAGTATTTAACGGTTTACGGATTTTCCACGGAAAACTGGAAACGTTCCGAGGAAGAAGTGGGCGCTTTGATGCAGCTCTTTCGTTTCTATATGAAAAAGCTGATTACCGTAGCAAATGCCAACAATGTTCGGGCGAAAATGATAGGAGAAAGAAGCCGTTTTCCCGAGGATATTCAAAAGGGTATTGCAGAACTGGAAGAGAGCACCAAGGCAAATACCGGCATGCTTTTCAGCTTTGCCGTAAATTACGGGGGCAGAGACGAGATGATTAGAGCTATTCGCAGAATAGCCCTGGAAAGTTCTCCTTCAGAGCTCAGCGAGAAGCTTTCTCATCTTACGGAAGAAGAGTTCTCGAACTATCTGGATACTGCAGGAACGCCGGATCCGGATTTGGTGATTCGCACCTCCGGAGAGTTTCGTACCTCCAACTTCCTCCTGTGGCAGTCTGCCTATGCAGAGTATTATATAAGCTCTGTATACTGGCCGGACTTTAACCTGGAAGAGCTTAAAAAGGCCATTTCCTCCTATCAGAACAGGGAACGGCGCTTTGGAGGACGGAAGGCATAAACAATTTGTCTTTCTTTTACAGGAACTTTTATTCTATGAAGCTAGGAATGTAAGGAAGAATAATTTTGAAAATTGTTTAGGGAGTGTAAGGAAGAATAACTTTGAAAATTGTTTAGGGATTTTAGTAATTATAGTAAAGGGTAGTATATGGTAGAACAAAAGGACAGTAGTACGGAACAAAAGGAAAATAGGACGGGACAAAGTAAGGGACAAAATGAACATAAGTTGAGTTCCTTTCTGACAAGGCTGATTAGCGGCCTTGTTCTGCTTTTGTTGTTATTCGGAATCCTTCCTCTGGGAGGTCTTCCGGTCTTGGTTTTTTGCCTGTTTTTATCCCTCTTTGCCTCTTATGAATTGTTGCATTGCTTTTCTCTGGATAAGAAGGGGATTTCTTTCCTGTCTTATTTTTTTGTTATTCTTTACTATTCAGCCTTATTTTTGCATCTACCGATATCTTTCTTTTTGCTTCTTTCTTATCTCTTTCTTTTGGGCTTCTATTATGTATTAAGCTATCCCAAGGCGGATATTCGGGAGATTGCTCTGCTCTTTTTGGTTTTTCCCTATGCCGGCATCCTTTTATCTTACATTTATTTGTGCAGGAGTCTTCCCCATGGGAAGGTGCTGGTCTGGCTGGTGTTTTTATCCAGCTGGGGCGCGGATACCTGTGCCTACTGCGCCGGACTTCTCTTTGGAAAGCATAAAATGACACCGGTTTTAAGTCCGAAAAAGACCTGGGAAGGTGCTGTGGGAGGCATTCTGGGATCGGGGATTTTATCCTTCATTTTTGCAATTATCTTTAAGGGACACGGACTTCCTCTGCATTTATCCCCCTTTTTATTGGCCCTGGCAGTTTCTCTTGCCGCCTTATTTTCCATAGGCGGAGATTTGATGGCCTCCGGAATGAAAAGAGATTTTCAAATCAAAGACTACAGCCATTTGATTCCGGGGCATGGAGGAATTTTGGATCGTTTTGATTCTGTTTTGTTTACGGCGCCCATCATTTACTATGGCATAACAGTTTTAGATTATTTTAAAAAGATTTAATACAAAAGAAGGAAAAACAATCGTCCCTATCTTTATAATAAGCAAGAAAAACATAGATAAGAACTGATGAGATAAAAAACTAATGAAATAAAGAAAGCTAATGTAATAAAGAAAAACGACATATTTAATAATGTCGCGATTTTAAATCATCATGTAAGACTTATCCTTGATATACTTTAATAAAGTAAGTCTTCAGTATAATTTTTGGGAAGGTAAAGCATGAATATCGTAATTTTAGGGAGCAGCGGTTCCATCGGAACCCAGTGTCTATCCCTTTTAAAGGATCATCGGTCGCATAAAGTGATTGGACTTTCGGTGAAATCCAAAATAGAACTTTTGAAAGAGCAGGCAGGAGAATGGCAGGTTCCAAAGCTTTGTGTATATGAAGAAGCTTTGGCAGAGAAGCTTTCTGCGGACTTGGATATGCCTGTGTCTTCCGGAATGGAGGGCTTGATTGAACTGGCTACCCTTCCGGAGGCGGATATGGTGGTGGTTGCATTGGTAGGCATGATTGGGATTCTTCCTACGATTTCCGCAATTAAGGCAGGAAAAAAGATTGCTTTAGCCAACAAAGAAACACTGGTTTGTGCAGGACATTTGATTATGCCTATGCTTTCGGAATACCGGGCGGAGCTCTTTCCCATTGACTCGGAGCATTCCGCCATATGGCAATGTCTACGTGGGGAAGAAGAAAAATCAGTGGAATCCCTTTTGTTAACGGCTTCCGGCGGTCCTTTTTTCGGACTTAAAAAGGAAGAGATGGAAGGGAAAACCAAGGCGGATGCCTTAAAGCACCCTAACTGGGCCATGGGACAAAAAATCACCATTGATTCCGCCACCATGGTAAATAAGGGTTTGGAAATGATGGAAGCCCATTGGCTCTTCAGTATTCCCATGGAGAAGATTCAGGTAGTGATTCAGCGGGAAAGCATTTTACATTCCGCGGTGGTCTTTCAGGATGGCGCAGTAAAGGGACAGATGGGGGTACCGGATATGCGTCTACCCATTGCCTACGCCCTCTTTCAAGAAGAAAGGGAGTGCTACCGGGAACAAAGAATAGATTTTTCTAAGGCCTTTTCCCTTCATTTCTTTCCTCCTTCCTTGGAGGATTTTCCGGGGCTTGCTTTGGGAATGAAGGCCGGTGCCAAGGGAGGCAGTATGCCTACGGTATATAATGCGGCTAACGAAGAGGCGGTTCGCTTATTCTTAGAGGATAAAATTCGCTTCATGGAGATTCCAAGAAGCATTGCCCATTGCATGAAGGAACACGAAAAGTCTTGGAAGGAATTTCCTTCTGTAGAGGAAATTTTCGAAACGGAGCAGTGGGCCAGAGAAGAAGTAAGAAGATTACATAAGGAGGAGAAGAATTGAGTATAGTATTGGCCATACTTGCCCTGTCATTTTTGGTTTTTTTCCATGAACTGGGGCATTTTCTTGCGGCTAAGTTTTTTCATGTAGGGGTAAATGAGTTTTCCATTGGGATGGGACCCAGACTCCTATCCTTTTTATATAAAAATACCCGATATAGCTTAAAGTTACTCCCCTTGGGGGGGAGCTGTGCCATGCTGGGAGAGGATGCGGCAGGTTCCGGTGATTTTCTGGCTCCAAAGCAGGAGGATAATGCGGAAAATGTCTATGATTTTGACGGAGTAATCTATAGTGAAGAAGAATTAAAGACGAAGAGCTTTGAAGGAAAGCCTGCCTGGCAGCGTTTTATTATTTGTATTGCCGGCGTTTTCAACAACTTTCTTTTAGGCTTCTTGATTGCCCTTTTCCTTACAGGAACAATTGGGGTACAGCTTCCGAAAATTGCCTCCTCCAATGTATCTACTCCTGCCATGGAAAGCGGTTTACAGGAGGGAGATGAGATTCGTTTCATTAAAATCGGAAATGCCAAGGGAAGAACTGTTCATAGCTATTCCGAGCTTGCCATGTATATGGAGCTTCATAAGGAGGAGGTGCAAGAAGGAGAAATCAGTCTCACGGTTTTTCGAGATGGGGAAAAGCTTAGTTTTCAGTTTCCTGCCTATAAGGATCCTTCTACAGGACTTTATCGTATGGGCGTGGCTCTTTCCTCTGAGCGAGTGAAGTTTCAAAATCCTTTAAAGACTATAGAATACAGCTTTTATGAACTGGCCTTTAATGCCAGAGTGGTGATTGACAGTCTGGCTTTGATTAGTAAAGGAAAGGTCAGCAGACAGGAAGTCATGGGGCCTGTGGGAACGGTTGCGGTTATCGGAGAAAGTGTTTCCAGCTCCAGCCAATACGGATTTTTCGTCATGTTATTGGTTTTGTTGAACCTGAGCATGATGCTTAGTGTCAATCTGGCGGTAATGAACCTTTTGCCTATTCCCGCCCTGGATGGAGGACGACTTCTGTTCATTCTTTTGGAAATGCTGGCAAGAAAGAGGCTTAATCCCAAGTGGGAGGAGCGAATCAATACCGCAGGGATGGTTTTTCTATTAGCCCTTATGGTATTGATTGTCGGAAATGATGTGTTTAATTTGTTGACCGGAGCCTATTCGAAATATTTTAGCTCTTAATTATTGTATAAAGGAATGCTATGTTCAAAAGAGAAGATACAAGGGTAGTAGAGGTAGGAAAACTCAAAATCGGCGGTGGAAATCCGGTGGTTTTACAGTCCATGTGTAATACCAAGACGGAGGATATCAAGGGAAGTATAGCGCAAGTTCAAAAGCTGGCAGAGGCGGGGTGCGAACTGATCAGACTTACCGTACCTACGAAGGAAGCGGCATTTGCTTTAAAGGAAATTAAGGCGGCTTCTCCGATTCCGGTGGTTGCGGATATTCATTTCGACTACCGTATGGCAATTCTTGCCATGGAAAACGGTGCGGATAAGATTCGTATTAATCCGGGAAATATCGGCTCCCGGGAAAGACTTCAGGCTGTGGTGGACTGTGCCAAGGAAAGAAAGATTCCCATTAGAATCGGAGTAAATTCCGGCTCCCTGGAAAAGGAAGTTTTGGAAAAATATCAGGGAAGAGTAACGGCTCAGGGACTTGCGGAGTCAGCCTTGGCGAATTTGCGTTTGGTAGAGGAAATGGGCTATCAAAATTTGGTGCTTTCCATGAAGTCCTCCGATGTTTTGATGGCGGTGGAAGCCCATAAAATTGTGGCGGAATCCTGTCCCTATCCTTTGCATGTGGGAATTACCGAGTCCGGAACGGTTTGGTCCGGAAATATCAAATCCGCAATGGGACTGGCTATGATTTTGGGTGAAGGAATCGGGGATACGATTCGTGTAAGTCTTTCTGCGGATCCTGTGGAGGAAATAAAAACAGGTCGATTGATTTTGGAAACCCTGGGACTGAAAAAGGGAGGTATCCATGTGGTTTCCTGTCCTACCTGCGGAAGAACCGACATTGACCTGATTTCTCTGGCCAATGCTGTGGAAAAGCTGGTCCAGTCTTATCCGGAGAAGTCCTTAAAGCTTGCTGTAATGGGCTGTGTGGTAAATGGCCCGGGAGAGGCCAAGGAGGCGGACCTGGCTATTGCCGGGGGTAAGGGTGTGGGACTTTTGATGAAACACGGTGAAGTGATTCGGAAGGTGGAGGAGAAGGATTTGCTCTCCGCCCTTAAAGAGGAAATCGAAAAATACCCTGATTAAATAAACAGAAAGGATAGGCATGAAGCAGTTTTTTCAAGTATTTCAGGAATTAACGGTATCGGAGCATTTAAGGGGAATGTTTTTGAATACCACCATAAGCAGAATCACTTTGAAAAAAGACAGATCGAAGCTGAGTATTTATTTGCATAGTGACCATTTACTGGAGCGAAGTGATATTCGGGAAATGGAAGAGGCTATCTATAAGCAGCTTTTTATCGGAAAAAAAATTGCGATATGTATTCGGGAAAGCTTCCACCTATCCAGCCAATATACGGCAAAAGTGCTTTATGAATTCTATGAAAAATCCCTTTTGGAGGAATTAAAGGAAAGAAACATTCTCCTGTATCAGATGATGAAGCAGGGGGAAATGGAATGGAGAGAGGACGATCGTCTCTCTCTTATTTTAGAGGAACAAATTCTTTTTCGAAAGGAAGAAAAGGAATGTATCCGGGTAATTCAAAAGATTTTTGAAGAGCGTTGCGGCGTTCCTATCCATTTTACCATCCAGTTTGTTCCTGCAAAGCAAAAGATTGAGGAGGAAGAGGATAGGGATAACGCCGCTCTGTATGCTTCTTCCGAAAATCCGGGATATTCGGCGGAGGGACTGTCCGATGCTTATGCGGGTGCAGAGGGAACTGCGGGTCATCCGGAAACAGGAGATATGGCAATACAGGCCGGGGAAGCAGCTTCTCTAAGCCAAGAGCATACAGCACTTTCTGATGGAAACAGCGCTTCAGCGGATTTTTCCGGAAAAATACAAGCCTCCGAGTCTGAGCAGAATGGGGGCAATACTCATACCGGTTTGGCAAAAAACACTACTGAAGAATCTTCTTTAGACTCGAAGAAAGGTACAGGGGAAAAAGCCTTTGAGAAGAAGGGCTTTGAGAAAAAGGGCTTTAATAAAGGAAAGTTCCAGTTTAAGCGTTCCGACCATAGTGATGTGTACTATGGAAGGGACTTCTCCGATAGCCCCATTCCTCTTAAGGACATTCCGGAGGATGGCGGTTTGGTAACAGTGGAAGGTCTGATTATTCAGGTGGATGAACGGACCACCCGTTCCGGAAAAACCATTTTCAGCTTCTCCTTTACGGATGATACGGATTCTTTGGCCTCTAAGATTTTTGTGGAGGAAGAGAATCTGGAGGAAGCCAGAGCCTTTCTCAAAAAGGATAATGCCATTTGCATTAAGGGAACTATGGAGTATGACAGCTATGACCAGGAGATGGAGCTGGCCCATGTGCAGGGGATTAAGAAATCTTCCTTTACCCGGAAAAAGAGGGAAGATTTAGAGAAAGAAAAGCGGGTAGAACTGCATTTACATACCAAGATGTCGGATATGGACGGGGTTTCGGATGTTGAAAAATATATCGACAGAGCCCTGGATTTTGGTATGCCTGCAATGGCTATTACGGATCATGGCGTAGTACAGGCCTTTCCGGATGCCATGGCTTATTTGAAGAAAATTGGAAGACAGAAGGATTTACAGCTGATTTACGGTATGGAAGGCTATCTGGTAAATGACCTGGATTCCATTGTAAAAAATGCCTGTAAAAGAGCTTTAAGCAGTACCACCGTGGTCTTTGATTTGGAGACCACCGGTTTTGATCCGAGAGTCAATCATATTATTGAAATCGGTGCGGTGAAGATTGAAAACGGAAAAATCATTGACCGGATGGATGTGTTTGTAAATCCGGGAGTGCCGATCCCCTTTCGAATTACCCAATTGACTTCTATAGATGATTCCATGGTAATGGATGCCAAAGGAATCGAAGAGGTGCTTCCACAATTTCTGGACTTTGCCAAGGATGCGATTTTGGTGGCTCATAATGCGGACTTTGACTATCACTTTGTCAGCACCAAAGCCAAGGCCTTAAACATTCCTTTTTCAGCACCGGTTATTGATACGGTGGCCTTGTCCCGCCTGCTTTTACCAAGGCTGAATCGTTTCAAGTTAGACACGGTGGCCAAGGAATTAAAGATTGAGCTTTTGCATCACCATAGGGCGGTGGATGATGCGGAGGCTACCGCAAGAATCTACCTAAAGGAACTGGAGATTTTAGAGCAAAGAGGGGTAAGCTCCTTAGAGGAAATCGACAGTCTGGAGGTGGATCAGGTGGGGAAGGTGCGAAAGCTCCCCAGCTACCATATTATCCTGCTGGCCAAAAATGATATTGGAAGAATCAACCTCTATCGTCTGGTTTCTCTGTCCCATTTGCAGTATTTCCGAATGAAGCCGAGAATTCCCAAGTCTTTGCTGAAAAAATATCGGGAAGGACTGATTATCGGCTCCGCCTGTTCCAGCGGAGAGCTTTTTCAGGCTATGGTGCGAGGGGCGGATGACCAACAGCTTTTGGAAATAGCTTCCTTTTATGATTATCTGGAGATTCAGCCTTTGGGAAACAATGCCTATATGCTGGAATCAGACCGTTTTTCCGCAGAAACGGAAGAGGACTTGATTGCCTACAATAAAAAGATTATTGCCTTGGGAGAGCAGCTGAAAAAGCCGGTTTGTGCCACCTGCGATGCCCATTATGCGGATGAGGAAAATGATGTTCTTCGAAGAATCGTTTTGGCTACTAAGGGAATGACGGATGAGGAGGGAGAGGCAAGACTCTTTTTCCGGAGTACCGGGGAGATGCTGGAGGAATTTTCCTATCTGGACAGCAATACCCAAAAGCAGGTGGTCATTGACAATCCCTTGAAAATCATGAAAATGTGTGAGCCGATAAAGCCTGTTCGTCCCGACAAGTGTCCTCCGATTATTGAACATTCAGACGAAACCCTAAGGCAGATTTGTTATGAGACTGCCCATAAAATCTATGGACCCAAGCTTCCTGAAATGGTAGAGAACCGTTTGGAGACGGAATTGAATTCCATTATCTCCAACGGTTATTCCGTGATGTATATTATTGCCCAAAAGCTGGTGGATAAGTCCAATGAGGACGGCTATCTGGTAGGCTCCAGAGGTTCCGTAGGTTCCTCCTTTGCCGCTACCATGGCCCATATTACCGAGGTAAATCCCTTGCCGCCTCATTATGTCTGCCCTAAATGCTATTACACGGACTTTGACTCGGAGGAGGTAAAGTCCTATTCAGGTATGGCAGGATACGATATGCCAAGTAAAACCTGTCCCCACTGCGGTACGGTATTAAATCGTCTGGGCTTTGATATTCCCTTTGAAACCTTCCTGGGCTTTGACGGAGATAAGGAGCCGGATATTGACTTAAACTTCTCCGGAGAGTATCAGGCCAGAGCCCATGCCTATACCGGAGCTATTTTCGGAGAGGAAAATACCTACAAGGCGGGAACTATAGGTACTTTGGCGGAAAAAACCGCCTATGGTATGATTAAGAAATTTTATGAAGAGCGGGGAGAAAAGAAGAGAACTGCGGAGCTGAATCGTCTGGTAGCGGGAATTACCGGAATCAGAAGAACCACCGGACAGCATCCCGGCGGTATTGTGGTGCTTCCCCACGGAGAGGATATCAACACCTTTACGCCGGTACAGCATCCTGCCAATGATACGGAAAGCCCCATTATTACCACCCATTTTGATTACCATAAGATTGACCATAACCTTTTGAAGCTGGATATTCTGGGGCATGATGATCCCACCATGATTCGAAAGCTGCAGGATTTAACGGGCTTGGATCCGGTAAAGGATATTCCCTTGGATTCTCCGGAGGTGATGTCCTTGTTCCAATCCACGGAAGCTTTAGGCATTTCCCCGGCAGATATTCAGGGGGTGGAATTAGGCTGCCTGGGGATTCCGGAGTTTGGTACCCAGTTTGCTATGCAAATGGTACAGGACACAAAACCGAAATACCTTTCCGACCTGATTCGTATTTCCGGGCTTTCCCACGGAACGGATGTTTATCTGAATAATGCTCAGGATCTCATCCTAAACGGGGTTACCACCCTGAGAGAAGCCATTTGCTGTCGTGACGATATCATGGTCTATTTGATGCACATGGGCTTGGAGCCGGGAGAAAGCTTTAATATTATGGAGGCCACCAGAAAGCATAAGCCCTTAAAGGACGAGTGGTGCGAGCATATGCTGGAGCATGGGGTGCCCCAGTGGTACATTGATGCCTGTAAAAAAATCAAGTACATGTTCCCCAAGGCCCATGCGGCGGCTTACGTTATGATGGCTTATCGTGTGGCCTATTGTAAGGTTTTCTATCCTAAGGAATACTATACCGCCTATTATACGGTTAGAGCGGACGGTTTTGATTTTGATAAGATGTGCTTCGGTGTGGAGAAGCTTCGTTTTCATATTAAGGAGTACTCCTCCAGAGAGAAGCTTTCCGCAACAGATCAACTCTGTCTTAGGGATATGAAGATTTGTGAAGAAATGTATGCCAGAGGAATTCAATTTGCTCCTTTAGACATTTACAAGGCGAAGGCCAAGGACTTCCAAATCACGGAAAAGGGAGAGATTATGCCTTCCTTCAGTTGTATTGCCGGTTTGGGAGAAGCGGTTGCCCAGGGATTGGAAGAGGGAGCAAAATACGGAAAATACCTCTCCAAGGATGATTTTGTTCAAAGAACCCACTGCCCCAAGGCCTTTGCAGACAAATTCCATGAATTGGGACTTCTAGGTGACATTCCCCTATCCAATCAGATGTCCCTCTTTGACTTCTAATACAAAACAACGGATTTTCTTGTAATATTGCCTTTTTTCATATACAATACAACTATATATCTTGCGACATGCAATAGACTGCATTGTTAGAAATAGGAGGAAGGATCTATGAAAGTTTATGATACCGGCAGTATTCGTAACGTAGTTCTTTTAGGTCATGGAGGTGCCGGAAAAACCACCATTGCAGAAGCATTAGCTTATGTAACTTCTGGAATTAATAGAATGGGCAGTGTTGATGACGGGAACACCCTGTCTGACTTTGATAAAGAAGAAAAGAAGCGGAAGTTCTCCATTTCCACTTCCGTGATTCCTTTAGAGTATAAGGGCGAGTCCGGAGAGCTGAAGATTAATATTTTGGATACCCCCGGATACTTCGACTTTGTAGGAGAGGTGGAAGAGGCGGTGTCTGCAGCGGATGCGGCTATTATCGTAGTGAACGGTAAGGCGGGGATTGAGCCGGGAACGGTTCGTGCCTGGGAGCTCTGTGAAGCCAATACTCTTCCAAGACTCTTCTTTGTCAGCAATATGGATGATGACAAGGCTTCCTTCAGACAGCTGGTTCTGGATCTGGAAAAGCAGTTTGGTAAGTCCGTAGCACCTTTCCAGCTTCCTATCCGTGAAAATGAGAAATTCGTGGGCTTTGTAAACGTGGTAAAGATGGCCGGAAGACGATTTACAAAGATGAATGAATATGAGGCTTGTCCTATTCCCGACTATGTGGAAAAGCACTTAACCATTGCCCGTTCCGCCTTGCTGGAGGCAGTAGCGGAAAGCTCCGACGAACTGATGGAGAAGTATTTTGCCGGAGAAGAGTTTACGGTAGAAGAAATTCAGGCCGCTTTACGGGAAAATGTAGAAGCCTGCAAGATTGCCCCGGTTCTTATGGGTTCAGGCCCCAATGTTCAGGGCTTCAATGTATTGCTTCAGGTTTTGGAGAAGTACTTCCCCTCTCCCGATTCCTTGGAATCCATCGGTGTGGATGCCTCTACCGGAGAGCACTTCAGAGCGAAGTATCAGTCAGATAAGAGCTTGAGCGCAAAGATTTGGAAGACTATCGCAGATCCCTTCCTTGGAAAATACAGTCTATTTAAGATTTGTACCGGTGTATTAAAGGCCAATTCCGAGATTTATAATGTAAATAAAGAAAGCATGGAAAAGGTGGGAAAGCTCTATCTCCTTCGGGGAAATACGCCTATCGAAGTGCCTGAATTAAAGAGTGGAGATATCGGTGCGGTAGCGAAGTTAAATATTAGTGAAACAGGAGACAGTATCTCCGTTCGTAATGCACCTATTTTGTATCATGGACCCAAGCTTTCCGAGCCCTTTACCTTTATGGCTTATCGTGCAGAGCAAAAGGCGGATGAGGATAAACTTTCCACTGCTTTACAGAAGATGATGGACGAGGATAGAACCATCAGATTACAGGCTGACCCGGAAAACAGACAAAGCTTAATCTATGCTATCGGAGAACAGCAGTTAGAGGTTTTGGCTTCCCGATTAAAGGATAGATATAATGTTTCCATTAACCTGGAAAAACCTCGCTTTGCTTATCGTGAGACCATTAAGAAGACCGTAAAGGTTCAGGGCAAATATAAGAAGCAGTCTGGTGGACACGGACAGTATGGAGATGTAGTTATGGAATTCTCTCCAAGCTTTGACTATGACCAGGCCTATACTTTTAAAGAGCAGGTATTCGGCGGTGCTGTACCGAAGAACTACTTCCCGGCAGTGGAAAAGGGAATTGCAGAGTCATGCAAGAAGGGACCTTTGGCAGGATATCCTGTTGTAGGAGTCAATGCCACCTTACTGGACGGCTCCTATCACCCGGTAGACTCCTCCGAGCAGGCCTTTAAGACAGCAGCTTCCATGGCTTTTAAGGATGCTTTCCTTCAGGCAAGCCCCATGCTTTTAGAGCCGATTGCACACCTGAATGTTACTGTTCCGGATGCCTTTACCGGAGATATTATGGGAGATCTGAATAAGCGTAGAGGAAAGATTTTGGGTATGACCGCCCTTAGAGACGGAAAGCAGCTGGTTGAGGCTGAGCTTCCCATGAGTAACCTCTATCTTTATAACACCGACCTTCGCTCCATGACCGGAGGAGCAGGAAGCTTTTCCTTCTACTTCGTTCGCTATGAGCAGGCTCCCGGAGATATCCAGAATCGTGTAGTGGAAGAGTCCAAGAAGATGATGGAAGAAAAAGAATGAGCGAATTTTATTCCCCAAAGTAAACCTTGAAAAAACCGGAATATATACAAATGAGGAAATAAGAATAAAGCATTTTTAAACACCACAATCGTAAATATCACTTATACAGTATAGGTCTGAAATAAAATGGAGTAAAGGCACTGCAGTTTTTAGCTTAGTATCTGTTTCAGGTCGAGGTCAGCTAGAGCGTGGCTTAAGTTCAGGCCTATACTATATAGTCAGTATTTTTTGATTTTTTTACTGTTCTGATTCTGTTTTTATATTAAAATATACGAAGTCTTACTACAATTGATTGAAGCTTTTATTTAACTGTTTAAACTCTGTACATTGTAAAGAAATAAAGGTTAAGCTATTATTAAAAAGTAAATGTTAGTTGTTTCTTAACTAAGGGATTGTAAAAAAAATAAGGTGTCTAGCTACCTTTATCAAAAAAACGAAATATTAAGGTAGATAGAGAGGCTAAAACCTCTCTATTTTTGTAAAACAAAGATTTGTAGCTAAGATGGGGTATATGGTGTGAATCATTGTTTATTAAATAACGTGGTTTTAAAAGATTTATTGGGCTGATCTTAGATTGTAACTATAATATGAGAGATTGAGGTGATTTTAATGGCAAAGCAAAAATTTTATGCAGTTAGGGTTGGGAAAATACCTGGGGTATATCAAATATGGAGTCAAGCGGAAGAACAAGTTAAAGGATTTTCAGGAGCAGAATATAAGTCTTTTGCTACTGAAGAAGAAGCAATAAGATATATTTCAGCTGAAAAAACTCACGAGAGTGATAATTCAGATGATGAAGCATTAGATGTAAACAAGAAAATAAAATTGGAAGTAGAAAGTCTACAAAATGGAGAAGTGATTGCTTTCGTTGATGGAAGTTATTCGCTAGATGCTGACGGGAAAGAAAAATACAGTTTTGGAGCTATTCTTATAACCAATGAATCTGAAAATAGTTTATATAAAGCTTTTGTAGATAATGATAAAATGGAGTCGAGAAACATCGCAGGTGAAATTGAAGGAGTTATGGAAGCTATTTTATGGGCTATTGCGAATAAAATGCAGAAAATTAAAATTTTTTATGATTATGAAGGTATCGAAAAATGGGCAAAAAAAGAATGGAGGGCAAAAACTAAAATCTCAAAAAATTATAGTAAGTTTGTTGATGAGAAATCGAAGTTGATAAACTTAGAATTTGAGCATGTGAAAGCTCACAGTGGAATTGAATATAATGAAAAAGCAGACGAATTAGCGAAGAAAGCATTACTAGCTCAAGGGTACAAAACATTTAATGACGGTTCAATCTATTTTATTGGTTTTCAAAAGAAAGACTGGATTGATATGGTTGCCACGTTAAACAGTGAAATTGGTGAAGAGGGTATTAAGGATAGAATTCGCGTAGCAGAATCCAGCCCCAAAGACTATATGGAGAAAGTTCTACTTACATTTGAGGGACATAAGGTTACTATTAACTGCTATACAGGGAGTAAATCTTATGTTCAGGGAAAATAGAGTTTCTTATTTCAGAGAATAATTTCATTAGCAATTGAAAAATTACCAACCGAAAATGCTGTTATAGAGGTATTAAATACCTACCATGCACTTATGGTGGAGAAGTCTGAGTTAGAAAATGCTTTTTCTAATGTAATGCCTAATTTTCCTATAAATGAAAGAGATATAAAATTTAGAAATTCTCTGTTTCAGGCAGTGTTTAATACGCTGATAACCGGATATATGCCGGATTATACATTTTTGGTTACACCACTTTTTAGAGCAATGGAATTTTACTTGCATAGAATATTGTCTGATAAATTAGGTAAAGTTACAACTACACCGAAAGGTGGTAATAACTTTTCTTATTTTAGTATAGACACTTTAACTGGTAAGTATAAATATAATTCGTCAAAAGGAGGATTAAATGATAATCAGATAAACTACTTAAACGATCTATATAATAAATATAGTAAAATTAGACATCCTTATTCTCACTGGGCGGAAAATTCAATGGATGCAGAAGTTATAACTGACATAGAGGTAGCTCGTAATTTGATCTTAGAGGGGTTGAAATTTATCGACAAATATTATATAGTGTTCTGATTATTCTTTTTGTAAAGAGACTGTAGGAAGGAGGAGATGTTGTAATGAAACAGTATTTGATAAATAGTTTGGAACAAAGTGGCTTTAGTTCAATTATAACTCTATTAGATTACAAAATTCAAATATCAAGATGTTTGAAAACCATTAGAATGTTTCCTAATCAGACAGGAAAGTTGTTGATAGATACATTGTTGTGTTCAGGAATGAATGAGTATCGTTTTATTGAAACAACTTTAAATGAAGATGGGACAATCAATTTAGAAAAATATGATTATGTAAGCGTTGATGATGGCATACTAAAAAAAGCAAATGAAATTGTAAAGACTCAACCCATGTTTTTAGAGAATTCTATTTTACCAAAAGCACAGATTAGAAACATTACAGAAAGTTAAAATTGTATAAAAGTGATTAAAGCATCGTAAATGGTAAATAACCTGTCATCTTTTTTATCTCCACAAAAGTTGAGATAATCGTGAAAAGTGTGAAAAGTTGAACGCACTTTTTCCACTTTACAAACTTTTTCCACTTTGCACACTATCTCAGGGAGGAATTCAAGATGAACACAAAACTTGCTACAAGCAGGATGCGAACAGGACAATGGGCTGACATTATTAAAGATTGTAAGGAGAGCGGTCTAAAAGTAGATGACTATTGTGCACAGCATGGCCTCTCCAGAAATGCTTACTTCTACTGGCTTAGAAAAGTAAAGGAAGCCGCCCTTACGCAGAATGGATTTGTAGAAGTCCGGCAGCAAGTGGAGGTTTCCATCTGCTATCCATCTCCAAAGTTAACGGTGTCCGTAAATGAAGTAGTCTTAGGGATTGACGAAAATACGCCGATGTATTTACTAGCAAATGTTATAAAGGTCTTGAAAAATACTTAACGATGCTTCAGGATTCAAACACATTTATCTCTGTGCCGGATATACAGGCCTTAGACGAGGTATTGCTGATCTGATTGCAGTAGTCAATGCCGGTTTTAAACTTGATCCCTTGTGCTATAAAGAGATTTTCGGAAAGATAATAGGATAAAAGTAAAGCTTCGGAATTTTGTATGGAAATAAATAACGTACTGAAATAATATTTCAAAATTTAGTATTAAGTGCTTGAAAATGAATTACTGAAATGATAAAGTGTCAGCAAGTTAGTTATTAATAATTCATGGCAAACAAAAATAAGCTATGGGAAATAAAACGCATATTACTCGAAAAAATGTAGTTTAAGATTGTATTAACTTACTTTAAAATAGAAAAATAACTATAAGGTAAGATTCACGGTGGCAAATCCAGTTGCTAAGCACATTCCTGATGTGCCTTGGTCCGGAAATGTATATATACAATAATATATGAAGGAGTAAATAAGATGTTAGCAATATTCACGATAGTAGTATGTGTTGTTTCCTATTTGTTGAATATTAGTGCGTTTTTAACGTATTTTTCTTATGTTCTTGCTTTTACAATATTGAAAGCCTTTCTATCGAAAAGATTAAAAGATGTATACAATATAAGAAAAGCTGAAGCAATTTACACAGAAGTTGGGTTTATGAATACTCTGGATTCATTTATTTCGCTCCTTTTCATGACGCTTTATTATGTGTTTAGAGAGTATGAGCATTTTGGTATTGAGTATATGCTTCCGGTTCTTTTGTGCTATATCTTGATTTATAGATTTTTGTTTTGGAATGTAGGGTATAAAGTAAAGCAATTATTTAGGAAGAGCCATCAGTAAACAGAATACTATAAATATCAGTGTGGAAAACTTGACGAACAAATTCAGACTTAGAGTGGCGTTTCGACTTTTGGAAAGAAGAAGTATCTGCGAACTGAGAAGTACGGAATCTCCCTTCTTGGCAAAAAGTTTACAATTGCGGCAGCTGCAGCGGCAATAGTAGCGGCGATTCCCTATGTAAGTATTCCGGCTGCAGTAAAGATTATTACTGCCGCAATAGCAGCAGGATCGGCGACTTTGCCGAATTATTTATATGTGACAAGTGATGTATATACAAGCCACAGCGTGGGTAAAATTTATACTAGATATGAAAACAAATATTATTTAGATTCGGCGAGAACACAGTATGTGGGTTCTTGGTCATTCAGTAAACGATGGGGACATTAAAGTATGAAATTTGCGAAACAGGAGATATTACGTGCACTTTTAATACTGGTAGTACAAATGCTAACAAGCTTTATGATAGCATATTTTACCGATAGAACATGGAGTTTAAAGAACTTCATTTTTAACGATACATTAATAGTATTTTGGGTTACTTATTTGGTTTGTACAATAGCTTTTGCATTTTTTAAGAAAGCCAATTTAAAGAAAGATGAAAATAGTTAGAGTAACGATTATTCGCAAAAAGTGCGTTTGATTCTATGAATTAATAATAATTTGCTTTGATCAAATATATTTCAGAAAAAAATATTCTAATAAAAAAAACAGTAAATCAAGTCGGTTTACTGTTTTTTTATGTAAATGGTCAATAACCCGTCATCTTTTTTCTCTTCACAAAAATTGAGACATTCATTAGTCTGCATGCTGGAGTTGCCAACGATTACTTGACAGTAATCTAGCAAGAAATGGCCTGCTAGTTACATTGACAGAAAATCAAGAATACTCTATCATATTTCTGATTCCTTAAGAAGAAATAATGTTTTTCAGATGAGGTGAATATGATTCGTATAGCCATTGATGCCATGGGAGGGGACTTAGCGCCTGCTGCCATTGTAAAAGGGGCAATAGAGAGCCTTTCTTCCTGCCCAAATACCAAGCTTCTTCTCTATGGAGAGGAGAAAGCCATTCAGGAAGAATGTGCCAAATACCAATATGATAAAGAAAGAATTGAGATTATTCCCTGTAGTGAGAATATCAGCCTGCATGAGTCTCCGGTTATGGCCATTCGGAGAAAAAAGGACTCCAGTATTGTTAGGGGGATGAAGGCGGTAAAGGATGGAGAGGCGGAGGCCTTTCTCTCTGCCGGTTCCACCGGAGCGATTTTAGCCGGAGGACAGCTGATTGTAGGAAGAGAAAAGGGGGTATTGCGTCCTCCTCTTGCGGCATTAATGCCCACAAGACAGGGTGTAACTCTTCTTACGGACTGCGGCGCCAATGTAGATGCCCATCCGGAGTGGCTGGTACAGTTTGCCAAGATGGGTGCTATCTATATGAAGGAAATGCTGGGCGTTCCCTCCCCAACAGTAGGCCTAGTAAATATCGGCGCGGAAGAAGAAAAGGGAAATGCTCTGGTGAAGGCTGCCATGGAAAAGTGTAAGGAGGAAAAGGACTTAAACTTTATCGGTTCCGTGGAGGCCAGAGATATTGTAGAAGGAAATTGTTCCGTAGTGGTAGCGGATGCCTTTGTGGGAAATGTGGTTTTGAAAATGTACGAGGGCGTGGGAAAGATGCTTCTTTCCGAAATCAAGGCCGGCATTAAAGAAGGGGGACCCCTTTCCTTGGTGGGTGGTGCTATGATTTCCTCTGCCTTACGGAAAAGAATGAAAAGATTTGATGCCAAAAGCCACGGTGGAGCTCCCATTTTAGGACTAAAGGGCTTAGTGGTAAAGGTTCACGGCAATACGGACGGGGTAGAGATTACTACGGCCATTCGGCAGGCCAAGGAATTTGCAGAAAAAGGCTTAACCAAGAAGATTGCGGAGGCCTTGGATTTCTCCGATAAAGAAGAGGAAAACAAGGAAGAGGCATAAGCCGATGCAAAAGAATGTAGAAGAAGCTGAAGCAGAATTTCAAAAAAATTAGAAAAAATCCGGAAAAGTGTCTTCAACAAAAGTTTTGAAGCCCAAAGTTTAGAAAGGACAGTGTTATGGAATTAGATAAGTTAAAAGAAATTATTGCCAGAGAATTACAGCATGTAAAGAAAGAGGAGATTACGGAAGATTCTCGTTTTGTAGAGGATTTAAATGCAGATTCCCTGGATATTGTACAGATTATTATGGGAATTGAGGAAGAGTTCGGCATTGAAATTCCCGAAGAGGCAAGCTTTCAGATTAAGACCGTTGGTGAAGCACACAAAGCTATTTTAAAGGCTTTAGGAAAATAAAAATGATGGAAAACATGGGCAGTACTCCCTCTCTTTCCAAGCTGGAGGAGGACTTGGGGTACCACTTTCAAGATCAAAAGCTCTTATTACACGCCTTAACCCACCCTTCCTATTCCAATGAGATGGGCCATCCCAAGGAAGCCTCCAACCAAAGACTGGAATTTCTGGGGGATGCGGTGTTGGAGCTGGTTTCCAGTACCCTTCTTTACCATAAGAAACCGGTGATTCAGGAGGGGAGGATGACCAAGCTTCGGGCGGCATTGGTATGTGAATCGGCTCTGGCTGTGGTGGCAAAATCGCTACAGCTTTCTTCTTATCTTCTTTTGGGAAAGGGAGAGGAAAGAGAGGGGATTCAATTTCGGGATTCCGTCTTATCCGATGCTTTGGAAGCGGTGATTGGTGCCATTTATCTTGACGGCGGTATGGAAAAGGCGGAAGGCTTTGTTCGGGGAAAGGTTTTATCCGATATTGAGCATAAAACCCTCTTTCAGGATGCGAAAACCATGTTGCAGGAATATTGTACGGCAAAACGTTATCCTCTGGAGTATGATTTATTAGAGGAAAGCGGTCCCTTTCATCAGCGTTTTTATAAGGTTTCTGTGAAAGTTAATGAGGAAATTTACGGCATCGGAGAGGGAAGCTCCAAAAAGAAGGCAGAGCAGGCGGCTGCCTATTTTGCATTAGAAAAAATAAAGGTGGAAACAGGGGATGTATTTAAAGTCTATTGAAATTCAAGGATTTAAGTCCTTTGCCAATAAAACTGTATTGGATTTTTCTCCCGGTATTACCGGGATTGTAGGGCCTAACGGCTCCGGAAAATCCAATATTTCTGATGCGGTTCGTTGGGTTTTGGGAGAACAGAAGGTAAAACAGCTTCGTGGGAATTCCATGCAGGATGTTATTTTCTCCGGAACAGCCCTAAGGAGAGCCCAGGGCTATGCCTATGTAAGCATGTGCTTTGACAATTCTGACCATGCCTTAAATCTTCCCTATGAGGAAATTACCGTCAGTAGAAGACTGTATCGTTCCGGAGAATCGGAATATCGTTTAAATGATGCGGAATGCCGTTTAAAGGATATTCACGAGCTTTTTTATGATACCGGAATCGGAAAAGAAGGCTATTCCCTAATCGGACAGGGGCAGATTGATAGGATTTTGTCCGGAAAGGCGGAAGAGCGAAGGGCTCTCTTTGATGAGGCGGTGGGAATTGTTAAGTTCAAAAGAAGAAAGGACATTTCCCAGAAAAAGCTGGAAGAAGAGCAGGCCAATATGGAGCGTATTCAGGATATTCTTTCAGAGCTGGAAAAGCAGCTGGCTCCTTTGGAAAGACAGTCCGGAAAGGCAAAGAACTACTTACAGCTTAGAGATAAGCTCTTACTTTATGAAGCCAATCTTTTCCTTCTGGAAATGAAGGAGGCGGAGAAGGGCTTAGAGGAATTAGCGGAAAAAATTGAGAATTTAAGCTATTATCAAAAGGAAGAGGAAGAGAAACAAAATCGTTTGACTCAAGCCTTTTTAGCAATGGAAAGAGAGGGAGAGGCTTTAGAGGCGGAGGAACAGAATATTCGACAGCGGGAAGAACAGTATCTGTCGGAAAAGGCGGAGATAGAACGCCGGATTTCTCAGCTTCGAGAGGATATCTCCGGAAAAGAAAGCAGTAAAAAGCATTTTCAGGATCAAATCGAAAAGTTAAAGGAAGAAAGTAGCCGGCTTCTTGGGAAAATGGAGGATTTGGCGGCTACTTTATTTGCCATGCAGGAGCAGTTTTCCTCCCTGCTTCCCTTTAGTAAGGATAAGGCAGAGGTTCAGCTGGATGTGGATTTTATCCGTTCCACCATTAAGGAAGCGGAAATGACCGTTCAGAACTGCTTCGGAAATAATTTTGCCTTTGAAGAAGCTCCAAAGCTTTCGGGGGAAGAGGAAGAAAATCTTGGGGAGCAGTTTTTAGCCTTTCAGGAAAAAGAGGAGGAGCTGAAAAAAGCTCGGGAAAAATTTCAGTCTTTACTCCAAAGTATGCAGGGGCTCTCCCGGGAATTGCAGGAAAAAAGACAGGAGCTGGAATCCGAAAAGAGTCGTTTGACTGCTCAAGAGAGGGCGGTGGAAAATCAAAGCCTTCGCCTTGAGAACCTGGAAAATCTTGCGGAGCGTTATGAGGGCTTCGGAAATGCGGTTCGCTTCTGTATGAGGGAAAAGGCTAGAGAAAAAGGCCTTATCGGCGTGGTGGCGGAGCTGATATCCGTTCCCAAAGACTATGAGCTGGCGCTGGAAACGGTTCTTGGTTCAGGTCTGCAACAATTGGTTTGTGAAGATGAGGGTACCGCAAAACGACTGATCGAAAAGTTAAAAAGGGAGAGACAGGGTAGAGCCAGCTTCCTTCCATTGCCTTCCCTTAGAAAAAATAGGGATGAAAAATATGACAGCTTAAAGAAGGAAGCGGGAGTGATCGGGGTATTTGCAGATCTGATTAAGGTTCCGGATTCCTGTAAGGGCTTGGAAAACTACCTTTTGTCCAGAGTACTTTTGGTAAGAAGCATGGAGGAGGCTCTTAGCTTAGAAAAGAAATATCATCACAGCCTAAGGATAGTTACCCTGGAAGGAGAGCTTTTACAGGCAGGGGGAGCTATTTCCGGCGGTGCCTATAAAAACAATTCCTCTCTTATGGGAAGAAAAAGAGAAATGGAAGAGCTTAAGGAGGGTATTGAGAAGGGAAAGGAAGCCTGCAACAATATTCGGAAGTCTGTAGAGGAGAAGATGAGTGCCTGCAATAGGCTGGAACAGGAGCTCTCCGCTAAAGAAGAAGAAAGGCATCAACAGGAAAAGGGGATTTCCGAGCTGGAGCTTATGCTACAGGCTAAGATGCAGTTGGAGTATCAAACCCTGTCCACCAAGACGGATTTTCTGACAGAGCAGATGCATGGCTACAGCGATGCCCTGGAAAAGCTTTTTGCCGAGCAATTTGATCTGGAAGAGGCGGAAAAGCAGTCAAAAGAATCCGTACTGCATCAGGAGGAGGAAATCCAAAAATTGCAAGAAAAGCTTTCTTTGGGAGAAAAAGCATTTTCCGATAGAAAGGAAAGCCTGCAAAGGATTCAGGAGCAGAAGCAAAAGATTGCCGAAAAGCAAAAGGCATATTTTGCGGAAAAGGAGAAGTTTGCAGAGGCTCAGCTGAATCAGGAAAAGGAAGCCCTTCGTCTGGAAAATCAAAAGGAAAAATTAGAGGAGCAAAGCGCCAAGTCCGCCCAGTATATTTTGGAAGAGTACGGTCTGCAGTTCTCCGAGGTGAAGCAGTATTACCGGGAGGAGCTTTGCGAAGATCCTGCACTTTCCAAGGAAATTCAGGAAATGAAGGGGAATATTCGGAGCCTTGGGCCTATCAATCTTGACAGCATTCAGCAATTTGAAGAAGTTTCGGAGCGTTACAGCTTCCTGCATCAACAGGTGGAGGATCTTCTCACTTCCGAAAAATCTTTACAGGAGATTATCGCCGACCTGGATCGGGGGATGCGAAAGCAGTTCCATGAAAATTTCTCCAAGATTCAAGTGGAGTTTAACAAGGTTTTTCGGGTTCTCTTTGGAGGCGGACAGGGAAGACTGGAAATGGAAGAGGGGGAGGATGTGCTGGAAAGCGGCATTCGTATCGTGGCAGAGCCTCCCGGAAAGAAATTACAAAATATGATGCAGCTCTCCGGAGGAGAAAAGGCGCTTACCGCGATTTCCCTGCTTTTTGCTTTGCAAAGTCTAAAGCCTTCTCCCTTCTGTTTATTGGATGAGATTGAGGCGGCACTGGATGATTCCAACGTGGTACGCTTTGCGGAGTATTTGCATCATTTGATTAAGAACACCCAGTTTATTGTCATTACCCATAGAAGAGGAACTATGGAAAGGGCAGACAGACTTTTTGGTGTTACCATGCAGGAAAAGGGTATTTCCACCCTGGTATCTGTTGACCTGGTAGAAGACCAGCTGCAATAAGGAGGAATAATGGCAAATTTTTTTACCAAAATACTGAATAATATTTTTCAATCCAATGAGGTGGCGGATGAGGCCTTTTATGAAGAGTTGGAAGAGGCCATGATTCTCAGTGATGTTTCCTATAGCAGCTGTATGCGTATTATTGATGCGGTAAAGCATGAAGCCAATCAGCGGGGAGTAAATCTGACCCGGGATGTGCAAAAGATTCTAAAGGACTATATCTTGGATCTGATGATGGTGGAGGAAGGCTATTACGCCTTTGAACAGGAGAAAAGCATTATCTCCGTAATCGGCGTAAATGGCGTAGGAAAAACCACCTCCATCGGAAAGCTGGCCTATCATTTAAAGAAAAAAGGGAAGAAAGTTATCCTTGCAGCGGCGGACACCTTCCGTGCCGGAGCCATTGAGCAGCTGGTGGAATGGGGAAATCGTGTAGGGGTGGATGTTATTCACCAAAAGGAAGGTTCCGATCCGGCGGCGGTAGTTTTTGATGCTCTTCAGTCCTTTAAGGCAAAAAATGCGGATGTTTTGATTATTGATACCGCAGGAAGACTGCACAATAAGAAAAATCTGATGCAGGAACTTGGAAAAATCAACCGCATCATTGACCGGGAATTTGCGGAAGGTTATAGAGAAACGCTGGTGGTTTTGGACGCCACCACAGGACAGAATGCCATGAGCCAGGCAAAACTCTTTAAAGAATGCAGCCAGGTTACCGGTGTAATCTTAAGTAAGATGGACTCCACCGCTAAAGGTGGCATGGCCCTTTCCATACAGGCAGAACTGGGCCTACCGGTAAAATACATGGGCACCGGGGAAAAAGTGGAAAACCTCCAACGCTTCGATGCCAAGAAGTATGTAGAGGACATTTTTGACCTGCATTAAGGTAGAGCTTCCTGCTGTCAACAAAAACGCTTGACAGTAGGAAGCTTTTTTGTTATTTTACTATATCGTGAGGTGAAGTATGGAAGCTTTTGTGGAAAAGGGAAACCTGTTTTTGCTGTATTCCGGCCTGTTAAAGGAGAAGCAAAGACAGATTTATGAATACCATATTTTGGAAGACATGAGCTTTACGGAGATTGGCTTGGAAATGGGTATCACCAGGCAGGCAGCCCAGGCGGTATTTCGAAAAGCGGACGAAAAGTTAAAGTTCATCGAAGAGAATCTTCACCTGGCAGAAAAGTGGCTCAGTATACGGCGTTGTGCGGAAGAAATTCAGAGCAAGGCACGGGATGCGGAAATCAAAGCATTAGCAGGAGAAATCATTCATGGCATTTGAAAGTTTATCCGATCGTTTAAGTGATATATTTCAAAATTTATCCGGAAAGGGAAAGCTTTCCGAGGAGGATGTAAACCTTGCCTTAAAGGAAGTTCGAATGGCTTTGCTGGAAGCAGACGTGAACTTCAAGCTGGTAAAGGATTTCATTGCCAAGGTCAAGGAATCCGCCATCGGAGAAGAGGTATTTTCCTCTTTAAGTCCGGCCCAGACGGTCATTAAGATTGTTCGGGACGAACTGACTAAGATAATGGGGGAGGAAAATACGGAGCTGAAGCTTCGCCCTCAAAGTGAAATCACGGTTTTGATGATGGTGGGCTTACAGGGAGCCGGAAAAACCACTACTGCGGCAAAGCTTGCAGGGAAGTTCCAAAAGCAGCATAGAAAGCCTTTACTGGTAGCCTGTGACATTTACAGACCGGCAGCTATTGAACAGCTTCGTGTCAATGCGGAAAAGCTTTCCATCCCCTTCTTTAGCTTGGGAAATCAAGTAAAGCCGGAGGAAATTGCAAAGAAAGCCTATGAAGAGGCCAAGGCAAAGGGCTATAACCTTTTGATTTTGGATACCGCCGGAAGATTGCAGATTGATGATGCTTTGATGGAAGAACTAAAGCGGATGAAATCTGCTGTACCTGTTGACTGGACCATCCTTACCGTGGACGCCATGACCGGACAGGAAGCGGTAAATGTTGCGGAGAGCTTTAGCAAGGAAGTAGGCGTTAACGGCGTAATCCTCAGTAAGTGCGACGGAGATACCAGAGGAGGAGCTGCCTTATCCATTAAGGCCATGACCGGACAGCCTATTCTCTACTTGGGTATGGGAGAAAAGCTTTCCGATTTAGAGCCCTTCTATCCGGACCGTATGGCGGGAAGAATTTTGGGAATGGGAGATGTACTTTCCCTCATTGAAAAAGCCCAGAGCGAAATGGATGAGGAAAAGGCCAAGGAATCCGTTCGGAAATTGTCCAAGGGACAGTTTAACTATGATGATTTCCTGGATCAGATGAATCAGCTGCAAAAGCTTGGGGGAATTGCAGGGATTTTAAAGATGCTTCCCGGCATGAACAAGGCTATGCAGGGGATTGATTTGGAAGATTCCGAAAAGAAGATGAAGCAGGTTAAATCCATGATTCAGTCCATGACCTTTAAGGAAAGAGCCAATCCGAAGCTTATGAATCCCTCCCGTAAAAAAAGAATAGCTCAGGGCGCCGGGGTGGATATTGCAGAAGTCAACAAGCTGGTAAAACAGTTTGAAGAGATGCAGAAAATGATGAAGCAGTTCGGCGGTTCCATGAAGGGTAAGCACGGCGGTTTCCCGGGAATGGGAATGGGGAAGAACCCCTTTGGAAGAGGCGGCGGATTTCCCTTCTAAAGAATAGATTATTTCCCCTTCTAAATAGGTGGACTCCCCTTTTAAAGAATAGGCGGATTGCCTTCTAAAGGACAGGAAACTTGCATTTTCATCAAGAATTTTATGTAGCGTTTCAACAGCTAGTCTGTAGAAATAAATTTATCTAAACACACACAAAGGAGAAAAGAAATGGCAGTTAAGATCAGATTAAGAAGAATGGGACAGATTCACGCACCTTACTATCGTGTTATTGTGGCAGATTCCAGAAGCCCAAGAAACGGTAAGTTCATTGCAGAGCTTGGATACTATGATCCAACTAAGGAGCCAACTGTATTTAAGGTAGACGCAGAAGAGACTAAGAAGTGGTTACAAAACGGAGCACAGCCAACAGAAACTGTTGCAAGACTTCTGAAGAAGTTTGACATCTAAGTCTACTTTTAAAGGAGGATGCTGTCGTGAAGGAATTACTGGAAACCATTGCAAAGGCATTGGTTCAGTTTCCTGAAGATGTTCATGCTGAGATGGAAGAGAAGGAGGGAGAAATCCACCTGACTCTTTCCGTAAATGAGCAAGACATGGGAAAGGTGATTGGACGTTCAGGTCGTATCGCCAAGGCGATCCGTTCTGTCATGAATGCTGCTGCATCCAAGCAAAATCTCAGAATATCCATCGATATTCAGTAAGGGGAAGGTATGTCTTAGGGCATACCTTTTCTTCACGCTAGGGGAGGGAAGATGTTAAAAGAGCTACGAGTGGGAACGATTTTGAAACCCCATGGTTTAAAGGGGGAAATGAAGGTTTATCCCACAACGGAGGAACCTAGACGCTTCACCCAATTAAAGGAATTGATTTTACGAAGAGAAAGTCAGGGACTTCGGGATACTTCCTTTTCCGAAAGCAGAAAAATCAAGTCCGTTCGTTTTCAGGGAGAATTCCTGCTTTTACAGCTTGAGGGAATTGACTCTGTGGAAATGGCGGAAAAATATCGTAATGTATCTTTGATGATTCCCAGAGAGCAGGCTCTTCCCTTAGGGGAAAATGAGTTTTTCCTTGGGGATTATATCGGTATGGAAGTCTATATTGAGGGAAAAGAGCTCCTGGGAGAAGTGAAAGAAGTGATAGAAACCGGGGCAAACCTGGTATTTTCCGTGGATGGGAAAGATAAGGAATACCTGATTCCCCATATTCCTCCGGTGGTATATGAAATCAAGGAAAATCGTATCGGCATTCATCTGATGGAAGGGTTACTGGAGCTATGAGTAAATTTACCGTCTTTACCCTGTTTCCGGAACAGATTGAAAATGCCCTATCCCATTCCATTATGAAAAGAGCCATGGAAGATGAGAAGCTATCCTTAAATTGTGTAAATATCCGTGATTTTACAGAGGATCCCCACGGTCATGTGGATGATGCTCCCTTCGGGGGAGGGGCTGGAATGTTAATGCAGGTTCAGCCCATTGTTTCCGCCTTTGAGGACTTGGTGCAAAGAGAGGGAAGACCGGATAGAGTGATTTACTGCTCTCCCAGAGGGAAGGTATTTAAGCAAAGCATGGCTATGGAATTAGCCAAGGAGGAGCATATCCTCTTTCTTTGCGGGCATTATGAAGGGATAGACCAAAGAGCTTTGGATATCCTGGAGGTGGAAGAGGTTTCCATAGGAGACTATGTGCTTACCGGAGGAGAACTCCCTGCCGTCATCATGATTGATGCCATAGCTCGATTGCAGGATGGGGTTTTAAACAAAAAGGAGAGCTTTGAAGAGGAAAGCTTTTCCCAAGGACTGTTGGAATATCCCCAATATACCCGTCCCAGAAGCTTTCAGGATAGAGAGGTTCCCGAGATTCTTCTTTCCGGAGATCATAAAAAAATCCGGCAGTGGAGATGGGAAGAAAGTCTTAGAGTCACGAAGGAACAAAGACCGGAGCTGTATGAAAAGTACAGAGAGGAAAATCCGGAGCTTTTTATCGAAAAAAAGAAGCGGAAAAGATGAAAAAATGAAGCTAAGGCAGGGAATAGAGTAAAGATTTTGTCAGTTGATAAAGAAATAAAAAGAGAGTAATCATT
>CAUUJL010000014.1:0-37644 GCA_963545375.1 uncultured Oribacterium sp. | reverse complement strand
ACCGCTGGCTGAGGAACTTGCCATCGTTCTGCCGTGCTTGTGCAGAGAGCTATTGAGGCCGCAGGAATTCCTACAATTATCATTGCTGCGTTACCTCCTGTCGTAAGACAGACCGGTTCCCCCAGAGCAGTTGCTCCTCTCGTTCCGATGGGTGCAAATGCCGGAGAGCCAAACAACAGAGAAATGCAATACAATATCGTAAAGGATACCTTAGAGCAGCTTGAGGAAATCGAGTCTGCAGGTAAGATTGTTCCTTTGCCATATGAATACGTTGCGAAGGTATAATGCCAAGAAATGGAAGCATGATCTTCATGCTTCCATTTTTTTCTAAATTTCCTTGGAGGACAGAATGAGTGAAGAAAGAGTATTGAGACAGTTAGCGATTAAGGCTTTTCATGTTCGTGCTGTTTCAGAGGGAGAGAAAGTCTCCTTGAAAAAAGAGGAAAATAAAGAATACAGCTTGGTGATTAATCCCAATCGTTTAAAGGACTTCGCTAAGCAGGAAGAACTGATTGAAGATTGCAGTCTGAAAATCATTCATAAAAACGAAAGACATATTCCCATTAATTCTATTATGGATATTATGCCTATTTCCACCAAAGTCTTGGGAAAAATAGGAGAGGGAATTAGCCATACTTTAACCGGAGTGTATGTAATCCTCACCGCTACAGATACGGAAGGAAACTATGTTTCCGCCTTTGGAAATTCCGACGGATTTTTAGATGAACAGGTTGTGTTCGGTCGTGCCGGTACCCCGGGTCCGGAGGACATTATCATCTTAATTGATGTGGTTTTACAGGCAAAGGCCGGATATTCCAGACCGGGTCCTGATGCCTGTCATAGACTATGTGATCATTTCTGTCAGGAAATTCGTGACGTATTAAAAAAGACCAACGGTTCTTTCTGTACGGAACGTCACGATTTTAAGGATATAGAACGTCCGGGTAAGGATAAGGTTGTTTTGGTGAAGATGGTTTCCGGTCAGGGAGCGATGTATGACACCAGATTCCTTCCGGATGAACCTTCCGGTTTTATAGGATCTCATTCGATTATTGACATTACCGGAGCGCCGATGATTATTTCTCCCAATGAGTATCGTGATGGCGCTATTCGAGCATTATATTAAGAGGAGGAGCTTATGGGAATTGGACCATCAACCAAAGAAACCACCCTGCATCATTTTCGCGATCCTCTGGTAGAAGAGCTTTGCGATGACACTGACTTGGATTTTGTGGGAATCATGATTGCCGGAATTCCGCAGGATAACGTCAATAAACTATTTACCGGTAGTCGTGTAGGTGCCTGGGCGGAAGCCCTTCGTGTTAAAGGGGCAATTGTCAGCGAGGACAGCTGGGGAAACAGTAATGTGGATTTTGCTCAGGCAATTGAAGAAATCGGTAAAAGAGATATTGCGGTGGTTGGAGTTTCCTTTGTGGGAACTCAGGGTGCCTTTGTGGTTACGAATCAGTATATGAACACCATTGTGGACTTTAACAAGAGTGAAGAAGGCATTGAAACCAACGTGGTGGGAGAAAACAATATCGTTGCCCAGGATGCGAAGAAGGCAAAGGCTCTTCTTAAGCTGAAAATGAGGGCAGTGAAAAGATAATCGCCCTGTAAGAACGTATAGAAATCTATAAATAGAGGCTGTTATAATCAAAATAATTTTCTAAGCAATATAGGTCTGAAATAGGTGCTAGCTTAATCCTATGTATTGAAGGACTGTATTTATAAAAATGCGCTCTAATGCAGTATAGGTCTATAATTGGGGCACGCTCCCGCTAACCTCGCCTTCGTAACAGTACTAACTTCAAGCTTCGCCTTGCTCGCTTTCAGTAAGTACTGACGGGCTCAGATTGCCCCTATTATAGACCTATACTGCATTATTCGCTTCATTTATTGATTTTCACAGTTCTTCACTTCGCCGGATTTTGGCAAGTATCGGGCTCAGACTACCCCATATTCAGACCTATATTGCCGAAAATTTCTTTCTTATTTTGATTATTTACTGCCTTTTAGAATAAATTCCCAATGGAACATAGAAAGTTCTTATGGGGATTTTTCTTTTTCCCTTTTTTAAGCATTCTATCGATTTTCCAATGATTATCTTGTATGATAAACAGGTATCATAAAGACATGTATAAAAGATATCGGAAGCAGATACAAATGGATATTATAATACAGGAGAAAGATTAAGTAAAAAACTGATTAACTTATATTCGGAACAAAGTTTTTGGAAATACTATGGAGTGAATTGACTTATGGAGAGTATGCAGAATCTTGATTTTCACCAATCCTTCAAGGGAGAAAAGCCTGAGGAAAAGAAAGAATCGAAGCATCTGATTATCGGAACCGCAGGGCATATCGATCATGGTAAAACTGCCTTAATTAAGGCTTTAACGGGATATGATGCAGATCGATTGGAAGAAGAAAAAAAGAGAGGGATGACCATAGAGCTGGGCTTTACCTCCTTATCTCTTCCTGACGGACAGAAAATAGGAATTGTTGATACTCCCGGGCATGAAAAATTTGTAAAAACCATGGTGGCTGGAGCTGTGGGGATGGATTTGGTTATGGTGGTTATTTCCGCAAAGGAAGGTATTATGCCTCAGACCAGAGAACATCTCAGTATTCTGTCTCTTCTAGGAATCAAGAATTTTATTATTTGCTTAACGATGATTGATCTGGTTTCTCCGGAAGAAGTGGAAATAAGAAAAGAGGAAATTACAGAATATCTGGAGGAACAGTTTTCTTTTACCGTACCGATCTTCCCCCTTTCTTCTTTTACCAAAGAGGGGATTCCTGCATTAACACAGTATCTTTCTACCTTGCATGAATTTATTCAAGGGAAGCCTGAACAGGGAATTTTCCGAATGTTTGTGGATCGGGTATTTTCCATTGCCGGGGCGGGGACCGTTCTTACAGGAACAGCAATGTCCGGAAGAATAGAAGTTAAAAAAGAGTATGCCCTCTATCCGAAGAATTTACCGGTAAAAGTCAGAAATCTGCAGGTTCACGGAAAGGACAGTGATTTTGCAGTTGGCGGAGAGAGAGTTGCCGTGAATCTATCCTCTGTGGATAAGTCTCTTTGCCAAAAAGGGGATGTGCTGGCAGAGAAGGATTTACTCTATCCCAGTTCCTTATTGGATTGCAGAGTTCAGGTAGATAATGCCTTAGAGCAATCCATAAAAAACAACAGAAAGCTGGAGCTTCTTTTAGGAACAAGACATGTGCTGTGTAAGCTGGTTTGCCTGGAGGAGGACGGAATTCCCAATAAAAGCTCCGCTTTGGTTCAGTTACAGTGCGAAGAGCCTGTGGTAGCCTTAAGCGGGGATCGATTTATCCTAAGAGATGAATCTCAAAAGCTAACCATTGGCGGGGGAAAGGTTATAGATCCTTTGCCCAAGGGCAGGCATAGAAGAGGACGTTTTCAAACGGAACGGCTGAGAAGTCTGGAAGATGCGGATGAAGGCATTTTACTCCAAAATTTTTTCCACAAGAAAAAAGGCAATTTTCTGGCCCTTTCCGCCATTCGAAAGGCTTTTCCCGGATATGGCAATATCGAAAAGGCCTTAAGAGAAAAGGAAGAAACAGGAGAAATTATCAGCATTCTTTTGCAGGGAGAAAAATATCTGATTCTTAGAGAGGATTTGGAAGAGAAAGAAAAACAAATACAATACTATATGAAGGATTTTTATCAAAGAAATCCTTATAAAATCGGAGAAAAAACTTCAGTATTGTACAGCCGTTTTTTCAGCTCCTACAATAGAAACCTTTATAAGGCACTTCTGGAGTATTGGCGTGAAAAGGAAATTTTCCGAATATCCTACGATATTCTTGCCTTAAAAGATTACAAGATGAAGAAGGATGAAAAATACACCAAAATTGCCAATACTCTGATTACTTTGATGCAAAAGGCTAAATTCTCCTTCCCCAAAATCACGGAGCCTTTATGGACTAAGGAGGAAGAAAAAATCTTATTGGATATCGTGGCTTGTTTAGAGGATAAGGGAACCTTAGTACAGCTGGAAGGGGAATATTATACTTTGGGAAATTTATTTTCCAAGTTAAAAGCGTTTACCCTGGAAAAATTACAGAACAATGGAGAAATTACCGTTGAAGATTTAAGAGAGGAATTTTCCCTATCCAGAAAAAACAGCAAACTATTCTTTAAAGCCTGTGATCGACTGCATATTACCAAGGATACCGGCTTTGAAAGTGCAAGGAAGCCTTATCCTACGCTTGACGAGACAGAGTAGGGGTTATAAAATGGCATTCGTTATCATAGAAAGTTCGAGGTGAAAAAATGGCTAGATATAATCATGCTGCCGTAGAGAAGAAATGGCAGGAATTTTGGGAGAAAAATCCCATTAACCCAAAGGACGAGAAGAAAGAAAAATACTATTGCTTGGATATGTTCCCTTATCCCTCCGGTTCCGGACTGCACGTAGGCCACTGGAGAGGTTATGTGATTTCCGATGCCTGGTCCCGCTATCAGGTCATTAAGGGAAAGTATGTGATTCATCCCATGGGCTGGGATGCCTTCGGTTTGCCTGCTGAAAACTATGCCATTAAGATGGGAATCCATCCTTCCATTACCACAAAGAAAAATGTGGAGAACATTAAGAGGCAGTTACAGCAGATTAATGCCATTTACGACTGGGATATGGAAGTAAATACAACAGATCCCAACTTTTATAAGTGGACCCAGTGGATTTTTGTGAAAATGTTTGAGAAGGGACTGGCTTATGAAAAGGAGTTCCCTATCAACTGGTGCCCAAGCTGTAAAACAGGACTTGCCAATGAGGAAGTAGTGGATGGTAAGTGTGAACGTTGCGGTACTGCTGTCACCAAGAAGAATTTAAGACAGTGGATGTTAAAGATTACCGAGTATGCCGATCGTTTACTGGATGATTTACAGGAATTGGATTGGCCGGAAAAGGTTAAGAAGATGCAGGCGGAGTGGATTGGTCGTTCCTACGGAGCGGAAGTGGATTTTGCCTTAGAAGGAAGAGAAGACAAGATTACCGTCTTCACCACAAGACCTGACACCCTTTACGGAGCAACCTTCCTTGTTCTTGCCCCGGAGCATCCCATGGTTCAGAAGATTTGTACGGATGCTCAGAGAGAAAAGGTAGAAGCCTATATCGCCATGGCGGCCAATAAGTCCAACGTGGAAAGAATGGCGGTGAATGATAAGGATAAAACCGGAGAGTTTACCGGAGCCTATGCCATTAATCCTTTAAACGGAGAGAAGTGCGCTATCTGGATTTCCGACTATGTTTTGGCCGATCACGGAACAGGTGCCATTATGTGTGTACCCGCCCATGATGCCAGAGACTTTGCTTTTGCCAAGAAGTTTGACCTTCCCATTGTTCAGGTAATTTCCAGGGACGGAAAAGAAGAGGTGTTGGAAGAGGCCTATACAGAGGCTTCCGGTATTATGATTAATTCCGGAGAATGGAATGGAAGAGAATCTTCCGAATTAAAGGTGGAAGCGGCAAATGAAGTGGAAAAGAGAGGCTTTGGTCGGAAGACTGTAAGCTTTAAGTTAAGAGACTGGGTATTCTCCAGACAAAGATACTGGGGAGAACCGATTCCCATCGTACATTGTGAGAAGTGCGGAAATGTAGCGGTACCGGTGGAAGAGCTTCCTTTAAAGCTTCCCGAGGTTGAAAACTATGAGCCAACGGGAACGGGAGAATCTCCCTTGGCAGGAATCACCGACTGGGTAAACTGCACTTGTCCCAAGTGTGGAGGTCCGGCAAAGCGGGAAACCAACACTATGCCTCAGTGGGCGGGATCTTCCTGGTACTTCCTCCGTTATGTAGACAATCACGATGACAAGGCATTGGTCAGCAGAGAAAAGGCTGATAAATATTTACCGGTGGATATGTATATCGGAGGCGTGGAGCATGCGGTCTTACACCTTTTGTATTCCCGTTTCTGGACAAAATTCCTCTATGATATCGGTGTGGTAGGATTCAAGGAGCCCTTTGTAAAGCTCTTTAATCAGGGAATGATTTTAGGACAAAACGGTATTAAGATGTCCAAATCTATGGGAAATGTAGTTTCTCCCGATGATCTGGTTAGGGATTACGGCTGTGATGCTCTTAGACTTTATGAGCTTTTTGTAGGTCCTCCCGAATTAGATGCGGAATGGGATGACAGAGGTATTGACGGCGTTTATCGTTTCCTGAATCGTTTCTATAACCTGGTAGAGGAATCCAAGGATAAGAATATCAGTCCTACAAAGGAAATGATTCGTGTACGGCATAACTTGATTCATGATATCCAGCTTCGTTTTGACAGCTTTAACTTAAATACCGTAGTTTCCGGCTTTATGGAGTACAACAACAGTCTTCTGGATCTGGCGAAGAAAGAAGGGGGCGTGGATTTGGAAACCCTTCGTACCTTCTCCGTGCTTTTGGCTCCATTTGCCCCTCATATCGCAGAGGAGTGTTATCATTTGGCAAAGGGAGAGGGCAGCGTATTTGCAGCCGGCTGGCCGGAGTATGATGATAAGGCTATGGAGGCGGATGAAATTAAGCTTCCATTGCAGGTAAACGGAAAAGTAAAGGCGGTTATAGAGGTTCCCAAGGATTTAAGTAAGGAGGAAATTCTTGCTAAGGCTAAGGAATGTCTGGGAGACAAGTTGGGAGGCACTCTGGTAAAAGAAGTGTATATCCCCGGAAAAATCGTGAACTTTGTTGTCAAATAACAGAAGATTTTTTCTTACAATTTTGTAAACCCCTATAGATTTTTTTTAGGATTCTTTTCTATACAAATGAAAAGATTATGGTATGATAAAAAGGTGCTGTATCTCAGCACCTTTTATTCTTGAAGAATATCGCCTGCGATGCTTGCGGTATCTCGTTATTAACCGATGGAATAGGCAAAAACCTGTCCTATCCGGATTATCAATTAATAAACATATACAAAGGATGGAATATGATAGCCAGCGAAAGAAGATTATCTCAGGGAATTAGTAGAGCAAAGGGCGGTTCAAGAAGCAGAAGTGCCCAGTACAGCTATAGCGATAAAGGGGCCCGTAGTGGACGAAGTAATGGTAGAAGCAGTGGACGACGCCCCAAGAACAATGGCCATCTTCCTATTATTATTGCCGCAGTTGCCCTATTCGGAAGTGCAGCCGCTGTCTTTGCTTTAAGCCGGAATGCCGGCTTTTTTCATGAAGCGGAGACCACAGTTGCTGAAACGGAGTATGTAGATCCCAATGCCATTCATGAAGATTTGTATTTGGATTATACCGCCTTTAAACCGGGGGCTGAACTTTTAAATCTAAAGGGAATGACCAAGGAGCAGGTTATTGATTTCTTGAAGAAATCTTATACCTGGCATCTTGTGGTAAAAAATGCCAACCCGAATATTGATTATTTTTCCATGCCGGAATTTCCAAAAGCGGAAGACAATAAGAGTGAAGACGGTATAGACGATCAGGGAACGGAAGAGGTGGTAAAGGTTAAGAATACGCTTTCCGATGTAACGATTCGTCCCAATAAAGGGGATTATGAAATTCCTGATATCCTATCCGACAGTATTACCGATTTTGTAGACCAGATTTATACCAAGTATCAGGAGGAGAAGGCTTCGGAAAGCAGTACGGAGGAGAGCTCCACAGAGAAGAAAAAGAAGAAGAAAAAGGCTGAGGAAACCACTGCGGAAAGTTCAACAGCCATTCAGGCGGATTATATTCTGCAGCTTCCCGATTTTTCCGACAAAATCAAAGACTATGTGAATCAGCTTGCGATTGTTTGGAAGATGGCTCCGAAAAACGGAGACATTACCAAGTACAATAAATCCACGGGAGAATTTGAGTTTGGCGGCAGTAAGGACGGTTATGCCATCAATGTGGATGCTACCACACAGGATATTCTGAACGCCCTGAACAATAAAGAATTTTCCTCCGAGATCAGTACAGAGGGAGAGAAGGTGCCGGCATCCACCGCATCCATTAAGGATCAGTACAAGATTATTGCCAGCTTTACCACCAAAACCACCTCTAATGAACTGAGAAACACCAATGTTCGTCTTGCGGCAGAGGCGGTAAACGGTACCGTTCTTCAACCGGGAGAGGAGTTCTCCTTTAACGGTGTTGTGGGACAAAGAACTGCAGAAAAGGGCTATAAGGCGGCTGCGGCTTATAATCAGGGGGAAGTCGTAGAAGAGGTAGGAGGAGGAATCTGCCAGATTTCTTCTACTCTGTACAATGCGGTATTCCGTTCCGGATTAACCACAACCTATCGCAGATCCCATACCTTTGCTCCGAACTATGTAACTCCCGGTACGGATGCCACAGTATCTTGGCCGGGACCGGACTTTAAGTTTGTAAATGATTCCAAGCATGCCATCGGTATTCGTGCCTGGTATTCCAATCAGACCGCTACGGTACAGATCTACGGAATTCCCGTTCTCCCCAGCGGTGTTAAGTGGGAATTGGAATCCGAGAAGATTAAAGATCTTCCCGTTCCTGCAGTGCAGGTGATTACTCCTCAGCAGGGTAAGGAAACCAACGGCTCCGCCGGCTCCGAATGGCAGGCCTATAAGATTATTACCAAGGACGGTAAAACCGAAAAGGTAAAGGATCATTATGTAAGCTATAAGGGACATACCCCTAAGAAGTACAGTGCAAATGCTGCAGAAAGCAGTAGTGCAGCGGCAAGCACCGCAGCAAGCAGTGCGGCAAGCACGGAAACTAAGTCGGCAGAGACCAAGGCACAGGAAAGTAAAACCCAGAGTACCACAAAAGCCTCTGAGAATCCTGTTGTTTCCAATGACGGACCTGTAGGAAATAACAGTGTCCCCACCACGGAAGCGGACGTTATTTCCGGCGGCCCGGGAACCTAGATTTTACGGCAGCTTTGAATTTTTTGACATTTGTCAGGGAATTCAAGGCTGCTTTTTTCTTTAAAAAGCGAAAAAAAACTTGTGAAAAAAATAGCTATTGTACTAAATCAAAAACGGTAAGCGTTTTCCTTGATTTTAGCATGGGGATAGATTAGTATTCCCTTGTATGATTTCTCCGGAAGGGGAAAGGTAGAGGTTTTATTTATTTCAGTTTAGGAGGAAACTTATGGCAAGAAAAATGAAGACCATGGACGGTAATCAGGCTGCTGCTCATGCGTCCTATGCGTTCTCAGAGGTCGCTGCGATTTTCCCAATTACTCCTTCTTCCGTTATGCCTGAGCATATGGATGAGTGGGCAACAGAGGGAAGACAGAATATTTTAGGTGAGACTGTTCAGGTTACCGAGATGCAGTCCGAGGCAGGTGCTGCAGGTGCTGTGCATGGTGCTTTGGCTGCCGGTGCTTTAACTACTACATTTACAGCTTCTCAGGGTCTTTTATTGATGATTCCTGATATTTATAAGGTTGCCGGAGAGCAGCTCCCCGGTGTGTTTGATGTTTCTGCAAGAGCTGTTGCCAGCCACGCCCTTTCCATCTTCGGAGATCACTCCGACGTTATGGCTTGTCGTCAGACCGGTGCGGCTTTACTTTGTGAGTCTTCCGTTCAGGAAGTTATGGACTTAACTCCTGTAGCTCACCTTGCAGCATTAAAGGGACGTATTCCTTTTATCAACTTCTTTGACGGATTCCGTACTTCTCACGAGATTCAGAAGATTGAAGAGTGGGATTACGAAGACTTAAAGGATATGGTGGATTGGGAGTATGTAGATGCATTCCGTCAGAACGCATTAAACCCCAATCACCCTGTAGAGAGAGGTTCCGCTCAGAACCCTGATATTTTCTTCCAGGCAAGAGAGGCTTCCAACCCTTATTACGATGCACTTCCTGCTATCGTTCAGGAGTACATGGACAAGGTTAATAAGAAGATCGGAACCAATTACCAGCTCTTTAACTACTATGGAGCTCCGGATGCAGAGCATGTAATTATTGCTATGGGTTCTGTAAACGAGACCATTGAAGAGACCATCGATTATTTGGCTGAGAAGGAAGGCAGAAAGCTTGGACTTATCAAGGTTAGACTGTATCGTCCATTTGCAGTTGACGCTTTCTTAAAGGCTATTCCAAAGACAGTAAAGACTATCTCCGTATTGGATCGTACCAAGGAGCCCGGATCTATCGGTGAGCCTTTATACTTAGACGTTGTAGCAGCTCTTTCCACCAGCGAGTTTAAGAATGTAACCGTTCTTTCCGGACGTTACGGCTTAGGTTCCAAGGATACTACTCCTGCACAGATCGTAGCTGTATACAACAATACCGATAAGAAGAGATTTACCATCGGTATCAACGATGATGTAACTCACCTTTCCTTACCGGAAGGACCATCCATCGTTACCACTCCAAAGGGTACTGTAAACTGTAAGTTCTGGGGACTTGGAGCTGACGGTACTGTTGGTGCGAACAAGAACTCCATCAAGATTATCGGAGATAACACAGATAAGTACGCTCAGGCTTACTTTGATTATGACTCCAAGAAGTCCGGCGGTGTTACCATGTCTCACCTTCGTTTCGGAGATCAGCCTATTAAGTCCACATACCTGATTAAGAGAGCTAACTTCGTAGCTTGTCATAATCCTTCTTACATGACCAAGTTCAACATGGTTCAGGAGCTTGTAGACGGCGGAACCTTCTTATTGAACTGTACTTGGTCCAAGGATGAAGTTGAAAAGCATATCCCGGGACAGGTTAAGAAGTACATGGCTGACCACAATATCAAGTTCTACATCATCAATGGTGTTAAGATTGGTATTGAGACAGGAATGGGACCAACCCGTATCAACACCATCCTTCAGTCCGCATTCTTTACTTTAACCGGAATCATTCCTAAGGAGCAGGCTAACAAGTTAATGAAGGATGCCGCTCAGAAGACCTACGGTCGTAAGGGTGAGGACGTTGTAAAGAAGAACTGGGCTGCTATCGATGCCGGTGCAAATGCCTTCGAAGAAGTAGAAGTAAAGAAGGAATGGAGCAACTGTGCCGATGAGGGACTTGAGTTCAAGACCAAGACTGCCGGAAGAAAGGATGTTTTGGATTTCGTAAACAATATCCAGAACTATGTTTCCGCACAGGAAGGAAACAATCTTCCCGTTTCCGCATTTGCTGATTATGTAGACGGTTCTACTCCTGTAGGATCCGCTGCTTATGAGAAGCGTGGTATTGCCGTAAACGTTCCTGCATGGAACCCTGACAACTGTATCCAGTGTAACTTCTGTTCTTATGTATGTCCTCACGCAGCAATTCGTGCATTTGCATACACCGAGGATGAGGCGGCTAAGGCTCCCGAGGCAGATCAGCAGAAGGCTATGAACGGAATGCCTAACTACAAGTTCGGTATTAAGGTTTCCGTATTAGACTGTGTTGGTTGCGGATCTTGTGCAAACGTTTGTCCCGGAATGAAGGGCGAGAAGGCTCTTGTTATGTCCCCAATCGAGGACAACCTGGATCGTCAGAAGTACTTCGATTACGCAGTTGAGCTTCCTGAGAAGCAGGAGGTTATTGCGAAGTTTAAGGAGACCACCGTTAAGGGATCTCAGTTTAAGAAGCCACTCTTCGAGTTCTCCGGTGCATGCCCCGGATGTGGAGAGACTCCTTACGCGAAGTTAATTACCCAGCTCTTCGGAGAGAGAATGTACATCAGTAACGCAACCGGATGTTCTTCTATCTGGGGTAACTCTTCTCCATCCACTCCTTACACCGTAAATGCCAAGGGACAGGGTCCTGCATGGGATAACTCTCTCTTTGAGGATAATGCGGAGTTTGGATACGGAATGCTTTTGGCACAGAATGCTATCCGTGACAGATTAAAGAAGCAGGTTGAGAAGCTTGTAGAAGAAAATAAGGATGCCGCTCTTGTAGAGGCAGCTAAGGAATATTTGGATACCTTCTCTGTTGGTGCAACAAACGGAACTGCTACCGATAAATTAGTAGCCGCTCTTTCCGGAAAGACTGATGCAGTAGCTGTTGATTTGTTAAAGCACAAGGATTTCCTTTCCAAGAAGAGCCAGTGGATCTTCGGTGGAGATGGTTGGGCTTACGATATCGGTTTCGGCGGACTTGACCATGTTCTTGCTTCCGGTAAGGACATCAACGTAATGGTATTCGATACCGAGGTTTACTCCAACACAGGTGGACAGTCCTCCAAGTCTACTCCTACCGGTGCAGTAGCACAGTTCGCTGCCGGCGGTAAGGAAACCAAGAAGAAGGATTTGGCAGGAATCGCTATGTCCTACGGCTATGTATATGTAGCACACATCGCTATGGGTGCTGATATGGCTCAGACTGTTAAGGCAATTTCCGAGGCTGAGGCTTATCCGGGACCATCCTTAATCATCGCTTATTCTCCATGTATCAACCATGGTATTAAGAAGGGAATGGCTAAGGCACAGACAGAAGAGAAGCTTGCTGTAGAGGCAGGATACTGGAACAACTTCATTTACAACCCACTTGGCGGAGACAAGAAGTTTACCTTGAATTCCAAGGAGCCAAACTTCGAATCTTACCAGGAATTCTTAAAGGGTGAAGTTCGTTACTTATCTCTTTCCCTGAAGAATCCGGAGCGTGCAAAGGCTTTAGATCTGCAGAACGAGCAGGAAGCTAGAGAGCGTTACGAGAAGCTGAAGAAAATGGTTGACCTGTACAATAACTAATGTACAGACAGCGAGAAGCTTTGCTTTTCAAGAAGAAGCTTGCTTAGAATTAAATGTCGTTTAACTTGAATACGGCATAGAGGAAGTATAAAAAGAGGAGAGGCTTAGGCCTTTCCTCTTTTCTTATAGAAGAAAAAATGGTAAAATATCTCCATTTGTTGTAGGAATTTATGGGAGGGGCAAATTGAGAAAAGTTATAGTAGCAGTGGTCGGAAGACCGAATGTGGGAAAGTCCACCCTTTTTAATACGATTGCCGGAAAGCAGATTTCCATTGTTCAGGATACTCCCGGAGTAACCAGAGACCGTATTTATGCGGAGGGAAACTGGCTGAATTATTATTTTACCATGGTGGATACCGGAGGTATTGAGCCGATTTCCGATGATGTCTTGTTAAAGCAGATGCGTTCTCAAGCGGAATTGGCTATTGAAACTGCGGATGTGATTATTTTTGTTACCGATGTGAAGTCCGGTGTGGTAGATGCGGATTATGAGGTGGCGGAGATGCTTCGCCGTTCCAAAAAACCTATTGTCCTTTGTGTAAACAAGGTGGACAGCATCAAAAAGTATGGTAATGATATTTATGAGTTCTACCAGCTGGGACTGGGAGAGCCATTCCCGGTATCCGCCGCCAACCACTTAGGTCTTGGTGATCTTCTGGATGAGGTCGTAAAGCATTTTCCAAAGGAAGGACTGGAAGAGGAAGAGGACGGTACCTTAAAAATTGCGCTTATCGGAAAGCCCAATGTGGGAAAAAGCTCTTTAACCAATAAGCTTTTAGGGGAAAATCGTGTCATTGTATCGGATATAGCCGGCACCACAAGAGATGCTATAGATACGGAAGTGACCTATAACGGTACCCCCTATATCTTTATCGATACTGCCGGACTGAGAAGAAAGGGGAAGGTAACGGAGGATATTGAGCGTTATTCCGTTATTCGAACTGTTGCCGCAGTGGATAGGGCTGATATTTGTATTGTTTTGATTGATGCCGTAGAAGGAATTACTGATGGAGATACCCGTATTGCGGGTATTGCCCATGAATCCGGTAAGGGTGTTATTATTGCTGTCAATAAGTGGGACCTGGTGGAAAAGAACGATAAAACCATGCAGGAATTCACAAAGCAGCTGAAAGAGAAATTTGCCTACATGGATTATGCGGAGTATCTTTTTATTTCTGCGGAAACCGGACAGAGAATTCATAAGATTTATGAATTGGTGAATATGATTCACGACAATCAGGTGATGCGGATTAAAACCGGTGTTTTGAATGAAATTCTGACTAGAGCCACAGCCATGAAACAGCCTCCCTCCGATAAGGGAAAGAGATTAAAGCTTTTCTATATTACCCAAGCTTCCGTTGCTCCTCCCACCTTTGTAGTCTTTGTCAACGATAGGGAACTGATGCATTTTTCCTATACCAGATATATTGAAAATCAGATTCGGGAAAATTTCGGCTTTAGAGGAACCCCTATACGCTTTATTATCCGGGAAAGAGGAGAAGATTAATTGTCATGAGTATAGTTCAACTTTGTGTTTGCTTTATCGTGGGTTATATTTTCGGAAATATTCCCAATGGTTATCTCTATGCGAAATCCCAGGGGGTGGATATTTATCATCAGGGATCAGGGAATCCGGGAAGTACCAATGTTTTACGCACACTGGGAAAAAGAGCAGGTATCACGGTTCTTTTAATGGATATAGCGAAATGTATGGTTCCTATTTTTCTGATGATTTTATTTTGGAAGCCGGAGAATGAAGACCGGAAAACCTTGATTTTAATGCTTACCGGTATAGGAGCTATTCTGGGACACAATTTTCCTATCCTTCCCGGTGTAAAGGGCGGAAAGGGTGTGGCTTGTACCGGTGCTTTATTGATTGCATTGTCGCCCTTATATACCCTGGGAGTTTTATGTTTTTTTATCCTGATTGTTTTAGTCACGAAATATGTCAGCTTGGGATCGGTTCTTTCCGTTTTTGTCTTCTTTTTTTCCGTGCTTCTTATGGGAAAATCAGGAATTTTCTTTCCCTTTTCGGAAGCCATTTATCTGCCCATGTGCGGATTAAGTCTTTTTTTGGCCTTACTTTGTTTGTTTCAGCATAGGGAAAATATGAAACGCTTGATGAATGGTACGGAGAATAAGTTTGGCAAGAAAAAATAAGGGAGAGCTAAAGAGCATTCTGTAACAATAAGCTTTTTCTTTAACAAGGATTTCTCAATATAAAATTTTATTTACATAAAAGGAGTCTTCATGAAGATTGCTATTCTGGGCATCGGAACCTGGGGTTCCGCTTTAGCCATAACGCTAAGAAAAAACAATCACAGCCTAAGCTTATGGACCTATTCTAAAGAAGAGGAAGCAGAACTGAAAAAGACCAGAGAACCGAAGAATCTTCCCGGCACATGCTTTGCTGATGATATCGAGATTACTTCTTCTTTGGATAGGGCACTAAAGGATAAGGAAATGGTTATTTTCGCAGTGCCTTCTTTGTTTACCCGATCTGTTGCGGAGCAGGTAAAGTACTACATTCAGAAAGAGCAGATTCTTTTAACGGTGTCCAAGGGGATAGAAGAAAAGACCTTGCTGACCATGTCCCAGATATTGGAAGAGATTTTTCCGGAAAATCCTGTAGCGGTTCTTTCAGGCCCTTCCCATGCGGAGGAAGTTTCCCGCTTCCTGCCAACTACGATTGTTTGTGCTGCCGGAGAAGAAAACTGTGCGAAAACCATCCAAAAAACTTTTCAATCCGACAGCTTTCGTGTATATATCAACAAAGATGTTCTGGGAGTGGAAATCGGTGCCGCTTTGAAGAATGTCATAGCCCTGGCGGCCGGCATTGCAGACGGTCTAGGTTACGGAGACAATACCAAGGCTGCACTGATTACCAGAGGCATTGCAGAGATTGCCAGGCTGGGACAGGCGATGGGAGGGCATTTGGAGACCTTTGCCGGGCTTTCCGGAATCGGCGATCTGATTGTAACCTGTGCTTCCAAGCATTCCAGAAATCGTAAGGCAGGCTTCTTGATTGGCGAAGGATTAAGCTATGAAGAAGCTATGAAGGAAGTGGGACAGGTGGTAGAAGGGGTATACGCAGCCAAGGCTGCTCTGGCTTTAGGTGCAAAGTATGGTGTAGACCTGCCCATAGTCCATGAAGTAAACCGGGTATTATTTGAGGGAAAGAACCCGAAGCAGGCCGTAATGGATCTTATGCTTAGGGATAGTCGGGCGGAAAGTCCGGGGGTCAGCTTTCCATAGTATACTATTTATGACAGGTATTACTTTTAGTTATACCTGTCTCTTTTTTTATGTTAAATTGTTATAAAAAGAATTGACAAGAAAAGAACTTCTCCCTATAATACGGAAAGTATTTTACTGATAGTGAAATAAGGGAGGATTAACATGAAAAAACAATTATCTATGGTTTTAGCCGCTTTAATGGCTGCATCTTTAGTAGCCTGCGGAGGCGCAAGCGGAGAGAAGAAAGCTACAGAAGCGGAATCTAAGGCAAATGCTGAGAGCTCCGGATCCGAGAAGAGCGGATTAACTTGGAAAATCGGCGGACAGGGACCTTTAACCGGCGGTGCTGCAGTATATGGTAATGCCGTAGTAAACGGTGCTGAAATTGCTATTGATGAGATTAACGCTAATGGCGGAATCAACGGATACCAGATTGAATACAAGAAGGCTGACGATGAGCATGATCAGGAAAAGGCTATCAATGCTTATAACAGCTTAAAGGACTGGGGAATGCAGTTCCTTGTAGGACCAACTACCAGTGCTCCTGCAATCGCAGTAGGAACGGAAGCGGAAGGGGACAATATGTTCGTTCTTTCTCCCTCCGGATCCGCAGTGGAAGTTACTGCTCCTAAGAATGTATTCCGTGTATGCTTCTCCGATCCTGCACAGGGAACAAAATCTGCAGAGTATATCGGAAGCCATAATTTAGGCAAGAAAATTGGAATTATCTATGATTCCTCCGACGTATATTCTTCCGGAGTTCATGATTCCTTTGTTGCCGAAGCTCCTAAGCAGGGCCTGGAAGTTGTAGCGGATGAGCAGTTTACTGCTGACTCCAACAAGGACTTCTCTACACAGTTACAGAAGATGAAGGATTCCGGTGCTGAGCTGGTATTCTTACCCTTCTACTACAGTGAGGCTGCTTTAGTACTTACGCAGGCAAATACCATGGGCTTCAAGCCGACCTTCTTCGGATGTGACGGTATGGACGGTATCTTAAACGTGGAGAACTTTGATGTTTCTCTGGCAGAAGGCTTGATGCTTTTAACTCCTTTTGCTGCTGATGCAAAGGATGATTTAACCGTTAACTTTGTAAAGAACTACAAGGAAAAGTATAAGGAGACTCCGATTCAGTTCGCGGCAGATGCTTATGACGCAGTATATGCTATTAAGGCAGCTGTAGAGAAGGCCGGCTTAACTCCTGATCAGAGTGTTTCCGATTTAGGTACTGCAATGGAGAAGGCTATGACAGAGATTAGCTTGGATGGACTTACCGGAACCGGTATGAAGTGGAATGAGGCCGGAGACGTGGATAAGGAGCCTAAGGCTGTCATTATCAAGGACGGAGCTTACGTATCTGCCGAATAATGATTGTCTTATGAACGGGAGTTTACAGGCTTTGCCTGAATCCTTAGTTAAGAAGTCGTTATACACCGGAAGTCAAAGGCTTCGCCTGGGCCACCGGTAAGAATTATGGAAAGGGCAATGCTGAGGCTTGCCCTTTCTATTTACATCAAGAGAAAGTGAGAAAAAGATGAGTTTTATTTCCTATCTTTTAAACGGAATCAGTTTGGGCTCGGTGTATGCCATCATTGCCCTAGGTTATACCATGGTTTACGGCATTGCAAAAATGCTGAATTTTGCCCATGGAGATATTTTGATGGTGGGAGGCTATGCCGCCTTTCTCGCTTTTAACCAGATGGGACTGGGCATTCCCCTATCGATTCTTTTTAGTATGGCAATCTGTACCGCACTTGGCGTTTTGGTAGAGCGGGTGGCATATAAGCCCCTTCGTTCAGCCAATTCTCTGGCTGTATTGATTACCGCCATAGGTGTATCTTATCTTTTACAAAATCTTGCTTTGTTGCTTTTCGGAGCCAACCCCAAAAGCTTCCAGTCCTTTGTAAAGCTTCCTGCTTTAAAGCTGGCAGGAGGACAGTTGGTAATTTCCGGAGAAACCATGGTCACCATTTTGGTGGGAATTTTAGTTGCGGTAGTTTTATTACTGTTCATCCATAAAACAAAGGCGGGACAGGCTATGCTTGCGGTATCCGAGGACAAGGGTGCAGCCACTTTGATGGGGGTTAATGTAAACGGTACCATTGCCCTTACCTTTGCCATTGGTTCCGCTCTGGCCAGTGTAGCAGGAATTCTTCTATGCTCCGCTTATCCTACCCTTACTCCCACCACAGGCGCTATGCCCGGCATTAAGGCCTTTGTGGCTGCCGTATTGGGAGGAATCGGCTCTATTCCCGGAGCATTTATCGGAGGAATTTTACTTGGCGTCTTGGAAAATCTGTCCAAGGCCTATATTTCTTCTAAACTGTCCGATGCAATCGTTTTTTCCGTATTGATTATTGTATTACTCATTAAACCAAGCGGAATTTTAGGAAAGAAGATTATGGAGAAGGTGTAAGATGAAGAATGTACAAATGAAAAAAATCAAAGATATTTTTTTGAATTACGGAGTCATTCTTATCGTGTACTTTGTTGTTCAGTTGTTCCTAAAATCCGGTTCTGTCAGTTCCTTGATGAAGGGACTTTTGGTTCCCCTGTGTATTTATTCTATTTTGGCCATAAGCCTTAACCTTGTAGTAGGTATTTCCGGAGAATTGTCACTGGGGCATGCGGGCTTTATGTGCGTAGGTGCTTTCTTTTCCGCAAGCTGCTCCATGCTTTTAAAGGGAAGCTCTCTGCCTCCTATGTTGATTTTCTTTATTGCCCTCTGCATTGGCGCTATTTCTGCCGGATTCTTCGGCTTTTTAATCGGTATTCCGGTTTTAAGGCTGAAAGGAGACTATTTGGCAATCGTAACTTTGGCCTTCGGAGAAATTATCAAAAACATTATTAATGCTCTGTATTTTGGGGTGGATAAAAATGGTTGGCATTTTTCCTTAAAGGACGGTACTGCCGTTGCTTTGGGCGAAGGGGGAAAGTGGATTATTAAAGGCGCACAGGGCATCACCGGTACGCCGAAGTACAGTAACTTTACTGTAGGCATTGTTCTTCTTTTGTTGTCTATGCTCTTTATCCAGCATTTTATTCATTCCAGAACGGGAAGAGCGGTAATGGCGATTCGTGATAATCGTATTGCGGCGGAAAGTATTGCATTACCTGCTTCAAAGCTGAAGCTGCTTTGTTTTACGATTTCAGCGGCTATTGCAGGAATTGCCGGGGTATTGTATGCCCATAATTTAAGCTCTCTACAGGCTTTACCGAAAAACTTCGGATACAATCAGTCCATTATGATTCTGGTATTCGTGGTTTTAGGCGGAATTGGCAATATGCGCGGTTCTATCTTGGCCGCTGTTGTTCTGACTCTGCTTCCCGAGCTTCTTCGTTCCCTAAATGACTACAGAATGTTGATTTATGCCGTTGTTTTGATTGTGATGATGCTATTTACTTCCGCCCCCGGCTTTATCGCTTTTCGGGAGAATATTCTTCATCGTCTGTTCCGTAAGGAGGTGAATGCATGAGTCTTTTAGAAGTGAATGCCTTAGGCATTTCCTTTGGAGGTCTGAAGGCGGTAGATCAGTTTCATATTTCCATTGATAAAAAGGAATTGTACGGTTTAATCGGGCCCAACGGTGCCGGTAAAACCACAGTATTTAACCTGCTTACCGGAGTTTACCAGCCCAATACCGGAGAAATTCTTTTAAATGGAAAAAATATTGTGGGAAGCTCCTGTATTGAGATTAACAAAAAAGGAATTGCCAGAACCTTTCAGAATATTCGATTATTCGATAAGCTGACAGTATTGGATAATGTTAAGGCAGGATTTTTCCAGGAAAATTCCTATTCTTTTATCGAAGGGATTTTTAGACTCCCCCGGTATTTTCAAAAAGAAAAGGAAATGTCGGATAGAGCTCTGGATTTACTCTCTGTTTTTCATCTGGAAGAGCATGCTTTAGATTTGGCGGGAAACCTCCCCTACGGAAAACAAAGAAAGCTGGAAATTGCAAGAGCGCTGGCAACCAATCCATCCTTACTCTTATTGGATGAGCCTGCGGCGGGAATGAATCCCAATGAGACGGAAGAATTGATGGATACCATAAGGCTGGTTCGCGATCGTTTTGATATGACCATTTTATTGATTGAACATGATATGAAGCTGGTATCCGGCATCTGTGATCGCCTTACCGTACTGAACTTCGGGCAAGTCCTTACAGAGGGTAAGACTCAGGAAGTATTGCATGACGAGAAGGTTATCAAGGCTTATTTAGGAGAGTAATTATGGAACAAATTTTAGAGGTAAAGAATCTTCATGTACATTATGGGATGATTCATGCCATTAAGGGCTTGGATTTCCATGTGAATAAAGGAGAAATCGTAACCTTAATCGGAGCCAACGGCGCCGGAAAAACCAGTACCCTGCAAACGATTACCGGCTTAATTCCCCATTCCCAGGGAGAAATCATTTATAGAGGGGAAAATGTCAGCAAGCTTCCCGGATATAAGCTGGTTTCCAAGGGACTTGCCCATGTTCCGGAGGGGAGAAGAGTTTTTGCCAGTCTTACGGTATATCAAAATCTGATGCTGGGAGCCTACACCAGAAAGGACTCAAAGGAAATTGAAGAAAGTCTGAATATGATTTATCATCATTTTCCCCGTCTTCTGGAAAGAAAAAATCAGGTAGCCGGAACCCTTTCCGGAGGAGAACAGCAGATGCTGGCCATGGGAAGAGCCCTGATGTCCAAGCCGGAGATGATTTTACTGGATGAACCATCCATGGGTCTTTCTCCCATTTACGTAAACGAAATCTTTGATATTATTCAAAAGATTCATGAGTCCGGGGTAACCGTACTCTTGGTAGAGCAAAATGCCAACAAGGCTTTAATGATTGCAGACAGAGCTTATGTATTGGAAACCGGAAACATTCGATTAGAAGGAAAAGCCGGAGACTTACTTTCCGATCCTCAGGTAAGAGCGGCTTATTTATCGGAATAATTATGCCCAGAAAACAGTTTATGGCCTATCTGAAAGCCTTACTAATTCTCATTGTTTTATTAAGTATGATGAGCTTCGGCCTTCAAAAGCATTGGAATAAGTCCTTGAAAAGCTATGAAGAAAATAAAAAAACCGGTGATGAGATTCAGGAACCACTTTCTCTTTTGCCCAGTGAAGAGGACGAGGAGGAACCGGATTCCGACAGCTATCTTCGTTTTCAAAATGAATTTCAGCTTTTGAATCAGATAGAAGAGGATGAGAGCTGGCAGAAAAATCTTTCTCTACGACGGCGCTATGAGAAAATCGGAGAGCTTTATGATAAAGAGATGCAGCGTTTGGTAAGCTATTACAGTCGTAATATCACCGGAAATGAGCGGGAAAACTTTTTTGCGGAGCAGAGTGTGTTTTTAAGTCAAAGAAGCATGGAAAGTAAAAAAGAGCTGAGCATGGAGAAAACCGGTGTAGAGGAAAATATTGATTACTTAAAAAAATATATTCAGCTGACAAAGGCTAGGTGTTCTGTTTTATTGGAGAAGATTTTTGAAGATCAGGACGGCTAGTCCTTTTCTTTTTCTCCTCCCTTGCCTCATAGCCCTAAGTACTGTATAATTTGTAAGATTGTGTAGAGAAGGTATTGCAGGCCTTCTTGCTTTATGAGTACCTTACTGATTTTGCCGTTTTTAGTAAGGGGATTTCAAAATTTCTATACTGCATAAAGGGAGATTGTATGAAGAAATATGGTGTTAATGAATTAAGAAAAATGTTTTTAGCCTATTTTCAGGAGAAGGAACATTTGGTAATGAAAAGCTTTTCCTTGGTTCCCCATAATGATAATAGCTTATTGTTAATCAACTCCGGAATGGCGCCTTTAAAGCCTTATTTTACCGGTCAGGAAATTCCTCCAAAGAGAAGAGTGGCTACCTGTCAGAAGTGTATCCGTACCGGCGATATTGAGAACATCGGTAAGACTGCAAGACACGGCACCTTCTTTGAGATGCTTGGTAATTTCTCCTTCGGAGATTACTTTAAGTCCGAGGCTTTACATTTTGCCTGGGAGTTTTTGACAGAGAGAGTAGGTCTGGAGAAGGATCGTCTTTATCCTAGTATTTATTTGGAGGATGAAGAGGCTTTCAAGGTATGGAATGAGGAAATCGGTATTCCTGCAGATCGTATCTATCGTTTTGGAAAGAAGGATAACTTCTGGGAGCACGGTGTAGGTCCCTGCGGTCCCTGTTCCGAAATCTACTATGACCGTGGAGAGAAATACGGTACAGGCCCTGAGGATGTGATGGGAGGAGAGGGAGATCGTTTCTTAGAGGTTTGGAACGTGGTATTCTCCCAGTTTAACAATGACGGTCATGGAAATTACACCGACCTTATTCAAAAGAACATTGATACCGGAATGGGACTGGAGCGTCTTGCGGTAGTTTGCCAGGATGTTCCCTCTTTGTTTGACGTGGATACCAACCAGGCCATGATGACAGAGATTGAAAGTCTTTCCGGAAAAAAGTATCTGGAGGACAAGACTGCGGATGTTTCCTTCCGTATTATTGCCGACCATGTAAAGAGCTGTACCTTTATGGCTTCTGACGGTATTATGCCTTCCAATGAGGGAAGAGGCTACGTTTTCCGTAGATTGTTAAGAAGAGCGGCAAGACATGGACGCATTTTAGGAATTCCTGCAGGAAGTCTATCCAAGCTTTCCGAAAAGGCTATTGCCTTGTCCTCTGACGGATATCCCGAGCTTTCTGAAAAGAAAGATATGATTCTTCGGGTTATTTCCGAGGAAGAGGATCGTTTCAACAAGACCATTGATAACGGTCTTGCCATTTTACAGGGCTTAAAGGAAGACTTACAGAAAAAGGGAGAGAAGCTTCTTTCCGGAGAAGATGCCTTCCGTCTGTACGACACCTATGGTTTCCCTCTGGATTTAACCAAGGAAATCTTAGAGGATAGCGGAATTACCGTAGATGAAGAGGCTTTCCAGCAGGCGATGAAGGTGCAAAGAGAGACCGCAAGAGCGGCAAGAAAGAGCACCAACTACATGGGAAGAGACGACATTTACCAAAATCTGGATGCCTCTTTAAAGACAGAGTTTGTTGGATACGATACTCTGGAATGTGAAGGAAAGGTTACTGCATTGGTATACCTTGCGGACAATGGAGATGAGGATGAAATTCGTCCTTCCGTTGAGGCGGGAAATCGTGCCGCAGTAATTACCGATCGCAGTCCCTTCTATGGAACCATGGGTGGACAGCAGGGAGATCAGGGAAAGATTTGTTCCGGAACTTCCGTATTCACAGTAGAAGAAACGATTCACTTACAGGGGGGAAAACTGGCTCACCTGGGAACTGTAGAGCAGGGAGGTTTTTCCGTAGGAGATACCGTAACTTTAACGGTAGATGCCAAGAAGCGTGCTTTAACCGCCAGAAACCATACCGCAACCCACCTTTTACAGAAGGCTTTAAAGGAAACCTTGGGAAGCCATGTAGAACAGGCGGGAGCTTACTATGATGATAAGCGTCTTCGTTTTGACTTTACGCATTTTACAGCCTTAACCAAAGAAGAACTTGAGAAGGTTGAGAATTTGGTCAATGAAGAAATTGCCAGAGGCGACGTGGTGCTTACACGGGAAATGCCCATTGAAGAAGCTAAAAAATCCGGTGCTACCGCATTATTCGGAGAAAAGTACGGTGATACCGTAAGAGTGGTTTCCGTAGGAGATTTCTCCATTGAGCTTTGCGGAGGAACCCATGTAGAGAATTCCTCCTCCATCCAGGCCTTTAAGATTCTTTCCGAGCAGGGTGTTGCTGCCGGAGTCAGAAGAATCGAAGCCATCACATCTCAGAACCTCTTTGATTATTTCCACCATGAGGAGGAGCTGTTAAAGAGTCTTAGCGGAAAATTAAAGGCAGATCCGGAGCATTTATTGGCCAGGGTAGAGAGTCTGGAGAAGGAATTAAAGGAAAGCCGTTCCCAGTGCGAACAGTTAAAGGCGAAGCTGGCCAATGCGGAAGTGGAAGATTTGGCAGTGGTAGAATACAAGGATTGTTCTCTGATTGCCGCCAATATTCCGGGAATGGACAGAAATGCCCTTCGAAATCTGGGAGACAGCTTAAAGGATAAACATAAGAATGCCTTTATCCTTCTGGCCTCTGTAGAAGACGGTAAGCCGATTTTTATGGCTACAGCCGCTGACGCTGCGGTAAAGCTCGGTGCCCATGCCGGAAATCTGATTAAAGAGATTGCTCCTATCCTTGGAGGTGGGGGAGGCGGTAAGCCTCAGATGGCTCAGGCCGGTGGAAAGGATACTGCAAAGTTAGAGGAAGCTTTAAAGCAGTCTTTGGAGAGCATGAAGAAACAGCTGGGCTAAGGAAAAAGCTCCGGGTAAAAAATAGCTTTAGTTCTAAAAAAGTCATTGACGTATGAAATTTTGGTGTTATAATAAACTCTAGTTTGTGCCCGAAGGGAGGTTTGGGGTATCGCATGTCAAATGTCATCGTAAAAGAAAACGAGTCTTTGGACAGTGCTTTACGCAGATTCAAAAGAAACTGTGCTAAGGCAGGAATCCAGCAAGAAATTCGTAAGAGAGAGCATTACGAGAAGCCATCAGTAAGACGTAAGAAGAAGTCTGAAGCGGCTAGAAAGCGTAAGTTCAACTAATTTATAGCTTAGATGTTAGCCCTGATTCAGCAATGAATTAGGGCTATTTTCTTTCAAAAAAGGAGTCCCATGGCGGAAAGAGAATTGCTATTAGATATTCCTCTGGAACATGAAATGAATATTCTGGGACAGATGGATCAAAATTTAAATAAGATTCAAAAACAGTTTCAAGTCAGTATTATTGATCGAGACGGATTATTGAAAATCATAGGGGAAGAAGACGCTGCAAACAAAGCTAAGGAAGTGCTTCTTTCCCTTTTGAAGTTATCTCAAAAGGGCACTGCCATTAATGAGCAAAATGTAAACTATGCTATTTCCTTAACGGTAAAGGAAGGAAAGGGAGATGCCCTCCTGCATTTGGATGAGGATTTACTGGCAAGAACGGCTTTGGGAAAGCCAGTAAAGCCTAAAACTTTAGGGCAGAAGGCCTATGTGGATGCCATTCGGAAAAATATGATTACCTTTGGCATCGGTCCTGCAGGAACCGGTAAAACTTATCTGGCTATGGCTATGGCGATTTCCGCCTTTCGAGAGGAAGAGGTTTCCCGAATTATTTTGACAAGACCTGCCATAGAGGCAGGAGAGAAGCTCGGATTTTTGCCGGGAGATTTACAATCCAAGGTGGATCCCTACCTTCGTCCCTTATATGATGCTCTGTACCAGATTATGGGACCGGAACAGTATCTGGCAAATGCGGAGAAGGGACTTATTGAAGTGGCTCCCCTGGCTTATATGCGCGGTAGAACTTTGGACAATGCCTATATTATCCTGGATGAAGCCCAGAATACCACTCCTGCGCAGATGAAGATGTTCTTAACCAGAATCGGTTTTGGCTCCAAGGTAGTGGTTACCGGAGATTTAACCCAGAAGGATCTGGAAGAGGGAAAGAAATCCGGTTTGGAGGATGCCATCCATGTTTTGAAAAATGTGGAGGGAATCGCTTTTTCTACCCTTACCAGCGAAGACGTGGTTCGTCACCCCTTAGTGCAAAGAATCGTTAATGCCTACGAAAAGGACGAACAAAGAAAAAAGAAGGACAAATATGCAAATAGACATTCAATGGGAAGTGAAGGAACAAACAAGTCTGGATTACGAAAAAATCATTCAGGATATCGTGGAGGAAAGTCTTGATTATGTTTCCTGTCCTTATGATGTATCTCTCTCCGTAAGCTTTATTGAAGCGGAGGAGATGCGGGAGTTAAACTTAAGCCAAAGAGGAATTGATTATGCTACGGATGTTCTCTCTTTTCCTTTATTGTCTTTAGATCCTCCGGGAAGCTTTCCGGAAAGCCTGGAGGAGGAGTGGGGGAATTTCGATCCGGAAACCGGAGAGCTGATGCTGGGGGATATTGTCCTTAACTGGGACAAGGTAAAGGAACAGGCGGAGAGCTACGGCCATTCTTTAGAGAGAGAGCTTGCCTTTTTGATTGCTCACTCTCTTTTACACCTTTTCTCCTATGATCACATGGAGGAAGAGGAACGTAAAGAGATGGAACAGAAGCAGGAAGAGATATTAGAGAATAGAGGGTATTACCGATGAGAGAAGGCAGAAGACAAGTCTCCACAAAAAGAAGATCAAGCGGAAATAATTTCGTTCTGCAAGGATCTCTTCTTGCGGTTGCCGGAATTCTGGTTCGCCTTATCGGCATGGTATACCGAATTCCGCTTTCCGCAATTATTTCCGATGAGGGAAATGGTTACTACACCTCAGCCTTTTCTATTTATACCCTACTTCTGATTTTATCCAGTTATTCCATGCCCACCGCCATTTCCAAACTGATTTCTCAGAATCTGGCGGCGAAACGTTTTAAAAATACGGAAAGAGTTTTAAGGGTTTCTTTTATTTATGCCTCCATTATGGGAGCAGTCATGGCCTTTGTGCTCTTCTTTGGGGCGGATGCCATTGCGGGAGCCTTGAAAAAGCCCTTTGCCGCTTATGCCCTTAGAGCACTGGCTCCAACCGTTTGGATTATGGCCTACCTGGGTCTTTTGCGCGGATACTTTCAGGGCATGGGGAATATGATTCCTACGGCTATTTCTCAAATCTTGGAACAGATTGCCAATGCCGTTTTTTCTGTTTTGATGGCATACCTCCTTTTCGCTAAGGGAAAGGAAGCCAATTTGCTTTATAATAACACGGAGTATTCCTATGCTTTCGGCGCTATGGGAGGAGCTATCGGAACCGGTGTGGGAGCTTTTATTGCCCTGCTGTTCTTTTTGATGCTTTATTCCTATCAAAGACCACGACTCAGAAAGAGAGCCAAGAAGGATAGCAGTATGGTGGAAAGCTACGAGCGCTCCGCCTTATTGTTGTTTTCCACCATGGTTCCCATACTGATTTCCAGTACGGTTTATAATATTTCCTCCGTTCTGGATGACTATTTTTATTCCAGCATTATGACTAAACTTCAGATTCCTACCAAGCAGATTGTTATGGAATGGGGAATTTTCGGGGAATATCATATACTCTTTAATATTCCCGTAGCCTTGGCCAATGCCTTGTCCTCCTCTTTGATTCCCAGTCTTACTGCGGCGGTTGCTTCCCATGATCGGAAAAAGACTATTGGGCAAATACAGACCAGTATTCGCTTCAGCATGCTGATTGCCGTGCCTTGTACGGTGGGGATGTGTATTTTGGCGGAGCCTCTATGCAGAATGCTTTTCCCGGGAAAAAATGTAATGCTTTTGATTAATGTGACCAGAATCGGAGCTTTAGCGGTTTTGTTCTATTCCCTGTCCACCATCAGTAATGCCATTTTACAGGGACTCGGGCATCTGAATTTGCCTCTGAAGCATTCCGTCATTTCTCTGGTTTTCCATTTGGCCAGTTTATTACTTCTCTTATATGGACGAACCGGCATCTACGGAGTGGTCGTTTCCAATATTCTTTTTGCCATTATGATGTGTATCTTAAATCAGCTTGCCATAAAGCGACATACAAGATGCGTGATAAATTGGGGAAAAACCGTAGGATACCCTATATTAGCTTCTCTTATCATGGGAGTTTTTGCCTTTGGATGCTATTTCTTGATTCATTTCCTTCTTCCGGAAAAGCTGGGGAAGGGAAGAATCGGTTCCGCCCTGTCTTTACTTCCGGCGATTTTCGTTGCGGTTGTTCTCTACTTTGGCAGTCTTTTGAAGATGAATGCCTTTTCCAAAGAAGACCTGGACGAAATGCCTATGGGCGGACGATTAAAGAGGTTTATAAAGGATTAAATCCGAAAACTGTAGATAAACTAAAAATTGAAAATACGAAATTTAATTAAAGGATTTGGAAAAGACTAGGAGCGCTATGAAGGATTGTATCATTGTGGGAGGAGGAGCTGCCGGTATGGTGGCTGCCATAGAAGCAAAAAGAGCCGGTGCAAAATCGGTTCTTTTAGTGGAAAAGCAATCCTGCCTTGGAAAGAAGTTAAGCCAGACCGGAAACGGAAGAGCAAATTTTACCAATCTTTCCATGAATGCCAATGCCTATCGAAGCCAGCATCCGGAATATATTTCTTCTTTTTTAAAACAGTTTGATAGCAGAGACTCTCTGGAATATTTCAAGACTTTAGGAATTTATCCCAAATTTAGGGGAGACTATGTGTACCCCTACTCAGATCAGGCAAAAAGCATGGTGCAATGCTTGGAAAATGCCCTTCGTAATCTAGGCGTAGAAATCTGTCTACAGCATAGGGTTGAAGCAATTTCCTGGACTGCGCATGAAGGCTTTTTCATAAAAGGGAAAAAGCTTGTGCAAAAGGGAGGAGTCGAATCTTCTTCACAGAAGGATAAGGATTCGGATTCTGCTCTTGTTTTCGGAAACAAAGAAAAAAAGAAAAAAAAGGAAAAGAATAAAAAAGAAAAAGTAGAATGGGAAGAGAAAGAATTTTCTCTTCAAGGACGTAAGCTTTTAATTGCTACCGGAGGCCTGGCTATGGAAGCCTTGGGAGCTTCCGGTGAGGGCTATGAGATTGCAAAGAACTTAAGTCATACAGTTTCTAATCTCTTTCCCAGTTTGGTTCCCATCTATACGAAAGAAGACTATGTAAAGCTTTGGGCCGGTGTCAGAGTAGATGTGAGGGCTGGGCTTTATAAGGAGAAAGACTTAATATTTCAGGATGAGGGAGAACTGCAATGTACGGATTACGGTATTTCCGGCATTATTGTTTTCCAAATGAGTCGCCTAGTACATAGGTTTTTGCAAGATAAGGCAAAGTTTTCTTTGGAACTGTCCTTTCTTCCGAAATTCGAAGAGGCGGAAGCCAAAAACTATTTTCTTAAAAGAAAAGAGCTTTTGGAAAGGGAGAAGGGAGACGCCTTTCTTCTGGGACTATTTCCGGAAAAACTGAGTCAAGTGCTTTACGAAAGGACAGCCTTTCCTCTAAAGCAAAAGATTCAGGATATTTCGGATCAAAAAATCTTGGAATTATGTCAGCTTTGCCTGCATTTTCCTTTTCATCCGGAAAGAATCGGAGATTTTCAAAGAGCACAATGTACGGCAGGGGGCGTAAATTTATCGGAAATTTTTATTCCGGAATTTCAAAGTAAAAAGAATCCGGATTTATACTTTGCCGGGGAGATACTGGATGTGGACGGTATTTGTGGAGGCTATAATCTTCATTTTGCCTTTGGATCGGGAATTTTGGCGGGAAGAGCCATGGGGAAGAAAAATGATTAAAATTGGACAGTTGAAATTAGCTATAGAGAAGGAAGAGGATGCCCTTCTACCGGCCATTGCCAAGTGCCTGAAGCTGAAAATGGAGGAGATTTCTTCCTATCAGATTCTTCGCCGTTCTTTGGATGCCAGAAAAAAGCCGCAGCTCTTTTATGTTTATACCGTTTCTGTAGAGCTAAGAGGAGTTTCCGAGAAGAAGCTCCTTGCCAAACTGAAAAATAAAGATATTCAAAGCTTTACTCCTGTTCTGTATCAGGAGCCTAAGTGTCCTGATAGGATTCAAGGAAAGGCTGTGGAGGATTTCTTTCAGTCGGAAGAGCATCGTCCCATCGTGGTGGGCTTTGGACCGGCAGGAATCTTTGCAAGTCTACTCTTGGCCAAAGCCGGCTGTCGCCCCATTGTTTATGAAAGGGGAAAGGCTGTGGAGGAAAGAGCAAAGGATGTGGAAGCCCTATGGGAGAAGGGGATTTTAATCAAGGAATCTAATCCCCAATTTGGGGAAGGAGGAGCAGGAACTTTTTCTGACGGAAAGCTGAATACCCTGGTAAAGGATCAACATGGTCGCTCCCGTTTTGTCCTTCAGGAATTTATCCGGCATGGTGCCAAGGAAGAAATCCTCTATGATGCCAAACCCCATGTGGGAACGGATGCCCTGATTTCCATTGTTTCCTCCATTAGAAAGGAAATAGAGAGTCTTGGGGGAGAAATCCACTTCGGACAGCAGTATCATTTTCAAAAGGAGGAAAGGCACCCCTTAATTATCGCCATCGGCCATAGCGCAAGAGACAGCTTTCGGGAGCTTTACGCCCTTTCTTATCCCATTGTGGCTAAGGATTTTGCCATGGGCTTTAGAGTTCAGCATAGCCAAAGGGATATCGATGCCGCGTTATACGGTGAGATTCCCGAGGAATTAAGAGAAAAGCTGGGAGCCTCCGCCTATAAAATCAGTCATCAGGCAAAGCATCGTTCTTTTTACAGCTTCTGTATGTGTCCGGGAGGATATGTGGTAAACTCTTCTTCGGAGGAGGGACGACTTTGTGTGAACGGTATGAGCTATAGCAAAAGAGACAGCGGCTATGCCAACTCCGCCATCATATTCACGATAAAAAAAGAGGAATACGGGGGAGTAAATAATCCCCTTGCCGGAATTGCTTTGCAGGAATACTGGGAAGAGAAGGCTTTTCAACTTGGTAAGGGAAGAGTGCCCTACAGCAGATACGACAAAATTAAAAATGTCGCTAGTGATGCGGAGAATTTAGAACTTATGCTGAAGGGGCAGAGCAAGGAATGTGATTTAAGCCCTCTATTCCACTTTGAAAACTATCCAAAGCTTGGCAATATCAAGGAGGATTTTATTGAATCCATGGAAGCCTTTGAAGGAAAGATGAGGGGCTTTTCAAAGGGAAATACCCTGATTTACGGCGTGGAGAGCAGAACCTCTTCTCCCCTTAGAATTTTAAGGGATGAAGAACTCCGCTGTATGGAGAAGGAGATTTACCCTTGTGGAGAGGGCGCCGGCTATGCCGGAGGAATTATGAGTGCCGCCATGGACGGCATGAAGGTGGCAGAGGCCTATATCCGTTCCTTAGGGAAATAATATAGCCTTGCCATATTATATTCTTATACAGATATAAAACTAGCTATCTAGCTATGCTACAAAAATAGAAATGTGAGGGAATTGTGGGAAACAAGTTATTTACGGAAATATTGGAAAACGCACCGGCTAATGAGCCTGAGCGCCAGTTTTATTTTATAGAACAAATCAAAGCTCTGCTGGATGTGAAAAAGGGGGAGGGCTATGAGGCCAAGGCCATGGTAACGGTAATCGGCTGCCAGATGTCTGCCAAGGACGGAGAAAAGCTTCAGGGAATTTTGCAGGAGGCAGGTTATAGCATTACGGAAAATGAAGAGGAGGCGGATGTGATCCTCTTTACCACCTGTACCGTCCGGGAGAATGCCAACCAAAAGCTTTATGGACGTATCGGTCAGCTTAAGCATCTCTATCAAAGAAATAAGGACTTAATTATCGGTATTACCGGTTGTATGATGCAGGAAAAGGATGAGGTGGAAACCATTCAGAAAAAATATCCCTATGTGCATCTGATTTTCGGTACCCACAATATTTATAAGCTGGCAGAGTATCTTTTGGAAACCATGCTTTCCAAGGAAAAGAAGGTAGAGCTTTTGGAAGATAGTGCGGAAATCGTGGAAAATCTTCCTTCCAAGAGAAAGTATGCCTTTAGAGCTTCCGTGAATATCAGCTTCGGCTGCAATAATTTCTGCACCTACTGTATCGTTCCCTATGTAAGAGGAAGAGAAAAATCCAGAGACTCCCGGGAAATTTTGAAGGAATGTGAAGCATTGGTTGCCGACGGCGTGAAAGAAATCATGCTTCTCGGGCAAAATGTGAATTCCTATGGCTTGGACAAGAAGGAGGAATGTTCCTTTCCGGAGCTTTTGGCAAAAATTGCAAAGGTTCCCGGTCTTAAAAGACTCCGTTTTATGACTCCAAATCCTAAGGATTTTTCCGATGAGCTTTTACAAGTGATGAAGGAAAATGAAAATATTTGCAATCATATCCATCTACCTCTGCAATCCGGCTCCACTGCCATTTTAAAGAGGATGAACCGGCATTACAGTAAGGAATCCTATATGGATTTGGTGAAAAAGATAAGAGAGGTTTTACCGGATGTCAGTTTGACGACAGACATTATCGTAGGCTTCCCCGGAGAGACGGAGGAGGATTTTCAGGATACCATGGAGGTGGTTGCCTACGCTAAGTTTGATTCCGCCTTTACCTTCCAGTATTCCAAGCGGACAGGAACCCCTGCCGCCAAGTGGGAGGCTGTACCGGAGGATACGGTAAAGGATCGTTTTCAGCGCTTACTGGAGCATATTCGTCTTCATTCCGAAGAAAGAGAAGGAAGAGACCTGGGCAAGGTGATGGAGGTTTTGGTAGAAGAAAAGGACAAAGAGTCCGAGAATATGCTGACCGGAAGACTGAGCAACAATGTGCTGGTGCACTTTGAAGGTGGAGAGCGCTTAATCGGAGAAATTGTTCCGGTTCGTTTGGATAAATCTATGGGCTTTTATTACTATGGGAGTGTTCTTTAATGGATGAAGCAAAATTATCCCCTATGATGCGGCAATATTTGGAGAGCAAGAAGGAGGTACCTGATGCCCTCCTCTTTTACCGCATTGGGGATTTTTATGAAATGTTCTTTGAGGATGCCATCAAAGCTTCCAAGGCTTTGGATTTGGTGCTTACAGGGAAGGACTGCGGTCTGGAGGAAAGGGCTCCCATGTGCGGAATCCCCTACCATGCGGCGGATTCCTATGTCAGCAAATTGGTTTCCCAGGGCTTCAAGGTGGCCATTGGAGAGCAGGTAGAAGATCCAAAGCTTGCCAAGGGACTGGTCAAGAGGGAGATTATTCGGGTAATTACCCCCGGAACCCAGACCGAGGAAACGGCTTTGGAGGAAGGGAAAAATAACTATCTTTCCGCTATTTATCCGGGAAACAGCGGCATCGGCCTTGCCACCGTGGATATCAGTACCGGAGAGCTTTACAGTTTAAGTGTTTCAGATAGCAAGGAGCTTTTGGATGAAATCTCCCGTTTTTCCCCAAAGGAGATTCTCTGTCCCATAGACTTTTTAGAGGATAAGGAATTACGCTCTGCCTTGGACAGTCGTTTTAGCTTAAGCATTACGGAAAAGGAGAAGGAATACTTTGGAAAGGAAGAGGCGGACAAAATCCTCTCTACTCATTTTTCCTCCTCCATTCCCGGCTTAGGACTGGAGCATGCTCCCCTGGAAAGAAGAGCCTTAGGAGCCTGCCTACGATATCTTTACGATACCCAGAAGAATATTTTATCCCATATTCGACATATAGAGCGTTTTCATCGGGAAGACTATATGCTTTTAGACCTTTCCACCCAGAGAAATCTGGAACTTTGGGAAACTCTTAGAGACAAGAAAAAGCGAGGAAGCCTGCTTTGGGTACTGGACAAAACCCATACCGCCATGGGAAGTCGTATGCTTCGCCATTTTCTGGAACGCCCGCTTCGGGAAAGAAAGAAAATGGAGGAGCGTTTGGATTGTATTGAAGAGCTCTGTCAGCGTTATATTGACGGAGAAGAGCTTAGGGAATATCTGGATTCCATCTACGACATGGAAAGACTGATCGGAAAAATCAGCATTTCCTCCGCCAATGCCAGAGATATGCTGGCTTTAAAATCCTCTTTGCAATTCCTGCCGGCGATTAAAAGGACTTTAATCTCCTTTTCCGGAAGGCTTTTACAGGGCTTAGGACAGGAAATGGATGCACTGGAGGAACTTTATACCAGGATTGATGAATGCATTGAAGAGGATCCCCCCCTTAGCATTAAAGAGGGAGGTATCATTAAGTCTTCCTTCCATGAGGAAGTGCGACTTTTCCGGGAAGCGGGAGAGCATGGGAAGGAATGGCTGAATCAGCTGGAAGAACGGGAAAGAGAAAAAAGCGGAATAAAAAACCTGAAAATCAAATATAATCGTATTTTCGGCTACTGCTTTGAAATCTCCAAGTCCTATCAGGGAGAAATTCCCGACTACTTTATCAGAAGACAGACTCTGGCGCAGGCAGAACGATACACTACCCTAGAATTACAGGATTTACAGAATAAAATCTTGGGGGCGGCGGAAAATTTGCAACAGCTGGAATACAGTCTCTTTGTAAATCTGCGGGAAGAACTTTCCCGAGAACTTGGAAGAATGCAAAAAACCGCCAAGGAAATTGCCTTCTTGGATGCCTGCCTCTCTTTGGCCAAGGTGGCTATGCAGGAGCAGTATGTTCGTCCGAAAATCAATGAGGAGGGGAACTTAAGGATTGTGGACGGTCGTCATCCGGTGGTGGAAAAGCTTTTACAGGATCAAAGCTTTGTCCCCAATGATGCAAAGCTTGGTAAAGAGGAGAAGATTGCCATTATTACCGGTCCCAATATGGCAGGAAAATCCACGTATATGCGACAGGTTGCCTTAATCGTGCTGATGGCTTCCATCGGCTCCTTTGTGCCGGCAAAGCAGGCGGATATTCCTATCTGCGACAGAATCTTTACCAGGGTGGGTGCTTCCGATGATTTGGCCTCCGGTCAATCTACCTTTATGGTGGAAATGAGTGAGGTTTCCAATATTTTACGAAATGCTACGGAAAATTCTCTTTTGATTTTGGATGAAATCGGAAGAGGTACCTCCACCTTTGACGGCCTTTCTATAGCCTGGGCGGTGGTGGAATATCTGGCCAGGGAAATCAAAGCAAAAACCCTCTTTGCCACCCACTACCATGAGTTAAGTGTACTAGAGGGGAAGCTGGAAAATGTGAAAAACTACTGTATAGCGGTATCCAAGGAGCAGGGAGAAATTCAGTTCCTTCGTAAGATTATGCCGGGAGGGGCAGACGAAAGCTATGGTATTGATGTGGCCAAGCTTGCGGGAGTTCCCGCCCCTGTACTGGATAGAGCCAGAGAAATCTCCGCTTTTTTGAATGAAAAGGATCTTAGCCTTCAGCATTTGGACTTCGAAGAGGCCTTGGAAGACAACTTCGAAGAGGTTTTTCCGGAAAATCCCTTAAAGGCCGGAGAGACGGGAAGAAAAAATTCCGCTTTAGAGTTAAGTAAAGAAGAGAAGGAAGTTTTAGACTGTATTCGCAATGATTCCTTTGAAAGTATGAGTCCCTTGGAAGCCATAAATCTGTTGTTTAGTTTAAAGGAGAAACTTCGTTGAAAATTCACCTATTAAGCCAGGAGTGCATCAATCAAATTGCCGCAGGAGAGGTGGTGGAGCGTCCCGGCAGTATCGTAAAGGAGCTGGTGGAAAATGCCTTGGATGCTAAAGCTACGGCTATTTCCATAGAGATTAAGGGAGGCGGCATCAGCTTTCTTCGGGTAAGCGATAACGGAGAGGGAATCTTTTCCGAGGATTTGGAGAGGGCCTTTATGCCCCATGCCACCAGCAAAATCCAAAATCCCAAGGATTTGGAGGAGATTTTAAGCTTCGGCTTCCGTGGGGAGGCCTTAGCTTCCATTGCCTCCGTGGCTAAGGTGGAATGCATCAGCAAAAGGCAGGAGGACTTTCTTGCCCACAGAATCCTTGTGGAGGGAGGAAGCTTCTCTCCGGTGGAAGAAGTAGGGGGAATGGACGGCACCAGCATTTTGGTGCGGGATCTTTTCTACAATGTGCCTGCCAGAAAGAAGTTTTTATTAAGTGAAAGCACGGAGGCCAGCCGGGTGGAAGAAATGGTGGAAAAGCTGGCTCTTGCCAATCCGGGTATTTCCTTTCATTTTGTGAAGGATGGAAAAAGCCGCTTCCAAACCGTTGGGGGCGGAAAGCTTTCCGATGTGGTTTTCGGCATTTACGGAAAGGCCTTTGCCAAGGACAGCTTGGAAATAAAGGAATCTTATTATCCTTCAAGCCTAACAGGATTGGCTACCCTGCATATTGAGGGGCTTTTGGGCAAGCCCAGCCTTACCCGTTCCAATAGGCAATATGAAATTTTCTTTGTAAATGGGCGATTTGTACGGGATTCTTTACTAAGTAGAGCCCTGGAGGACGCTTATAAGCCCTTTTTAATGCAGCATAAGTTTCCCTTTGCCATTGTCTTTTTACACCTAAGCCCCAATCTTGTGGATGTGAATGTCCATCCCCAAAAGCTGGAGGTACGTTTTCAAAACAGAGAAAAAATTTATCAGGCACTCTTTGATTGCGTAAGCAAGACCTTATCTAAGGCAGACTTGATTGACCATAGCCCCCTTTCCCTTTTCCAAAAGGAGAAGGAGGAGAAGAGTACAACATTTCTTTCCCCTTCCAGCCAGCTTTGGGAGAAAAAAGCGGAAGAGAAGGAGGCTCCAGAGAACGTTTCAGAAATCATTTCAGAGAAGACTCAGTTTAGAACAGAAGCTACGGAGAAAACTCATTTTAGCTCAGAAACTCCGGAGCTGAATCAGCAGAAAGATGAAACTGGCGAAGAGAAGCTTATCTATGAAGAGTTTGATTTAACAAAGGGGATTCGTTTAGAAGAAGAAAAGGCTTCTGAAAAGGAAGAGAATACTGTCCCCAAGGAAGAGCAGCTTTTCACCGAATCGGAAAAGCTCCCATCGGCAGAACAGGAAAATCTATTTTCTCCCTCCTTCTTCTCTGAAGAGGGAGAGAAGGAATTCCGACTGATTGGGCAGGTTTTTCAGACCTACTGGTTGATAGAATTTCAAAAGGAACTCTTTATTATGGATCAGCATGCTGCCCATGAGAAGGTGAACTTTGAAAAAATGCGAAAGAAAACCCTGGAAAAGCCGGGAATCAGTCAGGGCATTCTTCCCAAAACCATGGTCTTTAATGCGAAAGAGGAAGAGCTCTATGAAAAAACCAAGGACTATTTTACCCATCTTGGCTATAGAATCCGAAAGGAAGAAGATAAGCGATACCTTTTAGAAGGAATCCCTGCGGATTTTCCTTCTTTGGATGCGGAAATGCTATTTCATGAGATTCTGGATGCTCTTGCAGAAGAAGGGAACCTTTCCGAAGCGGAGAGCGTCTATAATAAAATTGCGTCCATGGCCTGCAAGGCCTCTGTAAAGGGCAATCAGCTCCTTAGCTTTCAGGAGGCTGAGGCTTTGGTACAGAAGCTATTCACCCTGGAAAATCCCTATGCCTGCCCCCATGGCCGGCCTACGATTGTGGCCTTTAAAAAGCAGGATTTGGAAAAAATGTTTAAGAGGATTGTATAAATGAATCTTTGGGAAGAATATAAGCCCTTATTGATTTTGGCAGGCCCTACTGCGGTAGGAAAAACCGGCACCTCCATCGCCTTAGCCAAGGCTTTGGACGGAGAGTGTATCTCCGCGGACTCTGTTCAGGTTTACAAAGGGCTTGATATCGGTTCCGGTAAGGTAAAAGAGGAAGAGAAGGAGGGAGTTCCCCACCATCTTCTGGACATCCTTAATCCTTCTGAAAATTATGATGCCAGCCTTTTTCAAAAGATGGCAAGAGAAAAAATTGCTGAACTTTACAGTAGGGAAAAGCTTCCCATTTTGGTGGGAGGTACCGGATTCTACATTCAAGCCATGCTTTATGATATAGACTTTCAGGAAGAAAATCAGGACGAAAAGGAGAGAATCAGAAGGGAACTTACGGAAAGACTGGAAAAAGAAGGAACGATTCCCCTCCACCAAGAATTGTCCCGAGTGGATCCGGAAGCGGCTGAAGCCATCCATGAAAATAATAAGCAAAGAATCATCCGAGCTTTGGAATACTATTATCTCCATAAGCGTCCCATTTCCCGACATAATCAGGAAGAGCAAAAAAAAGAAGCTCTCTATGATGCTCTATTTATTGTACTGTGTAGAGAACGGGAGAAATTGTATCAGGGCATCCATGACCGTGTACTGCAAATGAAGGAAGAGGGCTTGTTTCAAGAGGTTAAGGTTCTTTATGAGCAGGGCTATCGGGAAAATATGCCGGGCTGTAATGCCATAGGCTAT
>CAUUJL010000013.1:0-38456 GCA_963545375.1 uncultured Oribacterium sp. | reverse complement strand
CATGGTGCTATATGTCCTAGATGAAAATCTATTTGTTCTAAAAAACTTCCAAGTTCTGCTTGGAAGTTTTTTGTACTATAATAAATTGTAGACTGTGTACCAGTAAATCATGAAATCATGAAATCATGAAATCACAAAACCATAAACCATAAAACTGGGAAAGCTTGAACGATGACAGAGTGAAGTGCTCAATAATATAAAGGATAGCAATGGATAAGAAAACAACAGTATTTTTGGCAAAAAAATTATTTACAGAATTGGTCTTTAATACCGCCTATATTGAAGGTGTGAATGTTACCTTCCCTCAGACACAGACGATTCTGGATGGCGGAATCGTGAATCAGGTACCGGTTTCCGATATCCAGACGGTACTGAACCTAAGAGATGCCTGGCGTTATTGTATCAACAACTTTGAAAGCACGACAAACTATGACTTCCTTTGTAAATTAAACGAAATGGTATCTCGCAATGAAAGCTTGGCTTGGGGAAGTTTGAGAACAGGCAAAGTCGGCATCAGCGGATCGGAGTATATGCCTGAAATACCCAAGGAAGAAGTAAAGGAAGAGCTACATAAGATTCTTTCCATATCCGATACGGTGGAGAAAGCATTGGAAAGCTTTTGCTATATCGTCTATCATCAGCTCTTTTGGGATGGGAACAAAAGGACAGCAACAATATTTGCAAGCAAAATACTAATGGAAGCAGGGATAGGGATTCTGAGTATCGGAAAGTCTGAAGGAGAGAAGTTTAACGAGACTCTATTACAGTATTATGATACAGGAGACAGTAAAGAGCTAAAAGAATGCTTGAAGACTTGCATACTTTCGATGTGATAAATAGAATATATAATTAGATTAATTCTATAGGAAGGAGGGATTACAATGTGTGATAAAACTCAGCTTAATAAAATTACCAGTCAAATCGTAGAAGCTTACCGTGATATTTACGGACAATCTATTAAAAATATAGTCATATATGGATCTTTCGCCAGAGGTGATTTTGATGATGAATCTGACATAGACTTTGCTGCGATAGTGGTAGGAGAAAGACAGGAATTACAAAAGACACTGGAAGAAGTATGGGATAAAGCTTCGGATATCGGCTTGGAGCATGATGCAGTAGTGTCGCCTGTTGTAATACCCTATGAAGAATTTATTGAGTATAAAGATAAGCTACCTTATTACCGTAATATAGATAAGGAGGGCATTATCGTTGGGTGACTTGGTACAATACAGAATCGATGTAGCGAAAGAAAAATTGAAGTCTGCTCATATACTTTTAGGAGCAGTATAGGAAAGTGGACGAAATGATACGTGTGATTATAGACTATCTCTGTAAATCGGAAGAACTTTAAAACATTTTCCTCATTCTATGTTATAGTAGTTAAGAAATTATCAATCTATCCTTGGGGTTAGATGAAAAAAGTAGCTTAAGAAACTTGAAAAGTATTGAAACGAAAAACCCGAACAATGAAAGAAAATGGAGGAAAAGTCCAATGGCATTACAAGTAGAAAAAGGAAGACCGGCACAGAATGAAGGCAGAAGCAAGAAGGAGCTTGCGGTTTACGATTATCTGGACAAGCAGGGCATTGCCTATGAGAGAGTAGACCATCCGGAGGCACATACCATGGAGGATTGTATCCCCATTGAAGAGGCTCTGGGGGCAAAGGTTTTCAAAAACCTGTTTTTAACCAATAGTAAGCACAGCTATTACTATTTGCTCCTGATGCCTGGAGATAAGCCCTTTAAAACCAAGGAGCTGTCCTCACAGCTTGGGGTATCCCGTCTTTCCTTTGCAGAGCCGGAGGAGATGGAAGAAGTGCTGGGATGTACACCGGGTTCTTCCTCCATTTTCGGACTGATTCATGACAAAGAGGATCTGGTAGAGCTTTTGGTGGATAAGGATCTGATGAAGGAAGAATATCTCTGTGCCCATCCCTGCCATAACATTGCCACCTTGAAGGTGAAGACATCCGACCTTTTCGGGAAGTTCTTAAAGTCCACAAAGCACTATAAGACAGAGGTGCAATTAAAGGGCGAGGAATAGGACAATAGAAAAAGACGGAGTGTAAATAAAACGGTAAGAATATCGAAACTCCTTGACATAGGGCGAGTCTCCATGCTATCCTATAGCAGAACTTGGGGCAACGCCCTATTTTTTATGCACTAATTTCGTAGTCATGCGAAGTTAAAAATCATTGGAGGTGAAAGCCGTGCGTACAAAGATTATATTAGCATGTACAGAATGTAAGCAGAGAAACTACTTTATTACCAAAGAGAAGAAGCTTCATCCGGAGCGTATGGAAGTAACAAAGTTTTGCAAGTTCTGTAAGAAGCACACGCTGCATAAGGAGACAAAGTAATGCAAGATGAAAAGAAATCCGGAGGAGCCGGATTCATTGCAGGGTTAAAATCTGAATTTAAGAAGATTGTTTTCCCCACACGTCAGGAAGTGATTAAGCACTCTGTTGCAACCATCGTTCTTAGTGTGTTGGTAGGCCTTTTGATTACAGGTTTAGACATTGCTATGAAGTGGGGTCTTGGATTGATTCTTGTAAAGTAAAGGTGGGAATATGGCAGAGAAGAACACAGAAGCCCGTTGGTATGTAGCCCATACCTACTCCGGCTATGAGAATAAGGTGAAGATGGACTTAGAGAAGACCATTGACAACCGTGGTCTTCAAGATGTGATTTTAGAGGTCAGCGTTCCCATGCAGCCGGTTATTGAAGTAAAGAATGGTGTAGAGAAGAAAACCGACAAGAAGATGTTCCCGGGATATGTTCTGGTGAACATGGTGATGAACGATGAAACCTGGTATGTGGTAAGAAATACCAGAGGCGTTACCGGATTCGTCGGTCCCGGATCGAAGCCGGTCCCCCTTTCTGAGGAAGAGATACTGACCTTAGGCTATAGAAAGTCTGAAGTTTTGGTTGACTTTGCAGAGGGAGACACCGTAAGTGTAGTCTCCGGTGCTTGGAAGGATACCGTTGGTGTCATTACAGAAATCAATGACCAGAAGAAGACCGTCACCATTAACGTGGAAATGTTCGGTAGGGATACTCCTGTTGAGCTTTCCTATGGTGAAGTACAGAAGTTAAGATAAGATTTGGTAATACCCGAGGGATTTTATCCCATGGAGTACATTTAGCCACCGCTTGCAAAGCAAGCTCGTGGGAGGGTTTACCCGCAATTACCACAAGGAGGTGCCTATATGGCAAAGAAAGTAGAAGGATACATTAAGTTACAGATTCCCGCTGGAAAAGCAACTCCAGCACCCCCCGTTGGACCTGCATTAGGACAGCACGGGGTTAACATCGTTGCCTTCACTAAGGAGTTCAATGCTAGAACTGCTAACGAAGGGGACATGATCATTCCTGTTGTTATTACCGTTTACGCAGATAGAAGTTTCAGCTTTATTACAAAGACTCCTCCTGCTCCTGTTCTCATTAAGAAAGCTTGTAAGCTGCAGAAGGGATCCGGCGAGCCAAATAAGAATAAAGTTGCTACTATCTCCAAGGCTGACCTTCAGAAGATTGCCGAGACTAAGATGAAAGACTTAAACGCTGCATCATTAGAATCTGCAATGTCCATGATCGCAGGTACCTGCAGATCTATGGGTGTTAAGGTAGAAGAGTAAAAGAAGGAGGCTTTGATTCATGAAACAGGGAAAGAGATATGCCGAAGTGGCAAAGGCTGTAGATAGACAGGTTAAGTACGCTGAGTTGGATGCAATTCAGTTGGTAAAGAAGAATGCAACCGCTAAGTTCGATGAGACTGTAGAGTTACACATCAGAACCGGTTGTGACGGACGTCATGCTGATCAGCAGGTTCGTGGTTCTGTAGTTCTTCCTGCAGGAACCGGTAAGAACGTTCGTATCTTAGTATTCGCTAAGGACGCTAAGGCTGATGAGGCTTTGGCTGCAGGTGCAGATTTCGTTGGTGCAGATGACCTTGTACCAAGAATTCAGGACGGTTGGTTTGACTACGATGTAGTAATCGCAACTCCTGATATGATGGGTGTAGTTGGACGTATCGGACGTTTGCTTGGACCTAAGGGCTTAATGCCAAACCCAAAGCTTGGAACCGTTACTATGGATGTAGCTAAGGCTATCGCTGATACTAAGGCCGGTAAGGTTGAGTACAGACTGGACAAGGCTAACATCATCCACGTTCCTGTCGGAAAGGCTTCCTTCTCCGAGGAGCAGTTAAAGTCCAACCTGGATGCATTAATGGCAGCTATCGTAAAGGCTCGTCCATCTTCCTTAAAGGGAACCTACCTGAAGTCCATCACCTTGACTTCTACCATGGGCCCTGGCGTGAAGTTAGACGGATTACAGTTCGGCGCATAATAGAATTTCAAAATCCTACTTGGGATAAAACCTAAGTAGGATTTTTTGTTTGTAGCTTATTTCTATTTTCCATCAAAATCCTAGGAAATACAGGGATTTTGATGAAAATTAGAAATAAAATATAGAAGCCGTTGATTACATAGGTCTTGCAACAGGGATTTGGAGTATTACGGAATTTAAGTTGCGCTAAGTTGCAGTAAGTTGCAAAAACGTGAAAAATTCTTTATTTGAAAAATCAAAAACCGCATAAAATAAGGGTTTTTGAAGAGTACAGAGCGGAAATTTAAGTTGCGCTAAGTTGCAGTAAGTTGCAAAAACGATAAAATTTCTCAATTTTAAAAAGCGAGAACCGCATAAAATAAGGGTTTGTGAAGAGTCTAAAGCAAAAATTTAAGTTGCGCTAAGTTGCAGTAAGTTGCAAATAGGCATTTTGCTTATAGTGAGAAACAATAAATTACAACGAATTTTGCATTTATTTAATATTTATGCGCAAAAAAATCATAATATTTTCTGAATTTCCTTCTAAACTAAAAAAGCTAAGTCGAAAAACTACATGTAACTTTTTTGGAGAAGAAAGGAAGAAGAATGAAATTCAGAAATCAACTTACGTTACTCTTGACCATGACAGGCCTGGGGCTTCTTTCCCGTGGAACCGCATTTGCGGAAACGAGGACAGAGCTTTGGGCGAAGGAAAGCCAGGGCTACGGCGCCAAGCTTCCCTACCTTCGCTATGAGGCGGAAGAGGGAGTTGGAAGAGATGCGGTGCTGAAGCACTCCACTGCTTACGATGAAGTGGAGATGGAGGCTTCCAACCAAAGCTATGTACAGTTGACCAGGTCGGATTCTTCGTTACGCTTTACGGTTAAGAAGGCGGCCAATGCCATGACCCTTCGTTTTACCATGCCGGAGGATGCATCCGGAGAGCTGGAGATTTCTGTAGAGAGAAATGGAGAGCTTCTTGGAAAGAAAACGGTGGAGCTGGACAACAGTTCTGCTTGGCAGTATGTGAAGGAAAATGATGTTTTTGATGAAAATATAGCAGACTCTCATTCTCGTTTTCGTTTTGATGAGAGACATTTTCTCTTGGAAAATGATAACAAGGAACTAATGGAACTGGAGGCGGGTGACGTTCTCACCATCCGCAGAACCGATAAAAAAGCTGATGAACTGGGAATCGACTTTATCGAGCTGGAGCAGGCCCCGGAAGCAAAGGGCGCCCCAAGCAACAGCATTTCCATCACGGACGCTCCTTACAGCGCGGTGCCAAACGACGGACAGGACGATTCCCAAGCATTTCTGGATGCCCTGAAAGACGCGGACGCGGAGAACAAGACCTTATATATTCCGGAGGGTACCTTTGACTTTGACCAAAAGCTGGTGATAAGTGCTACAGATATGCGGATTACCGGTGCAGGAATCTGGTACACCCGGCTTCATTTTACCTCTGAGGAGCAGGCCGGAGGCGGCATCGAGTTTCTGGACAGCAGCTCAAATGTTGAGATGGATAACCTCTACATGGATTCCGAATTAAAGTCCCGTTTTCATCAGGAGGCAAATTACAAGGGAATCGCCGGAGTTTTGGGAGAGAATTCCAAGCTTCATGACCTCTGGCTTGAGCATTTTGAATGCGGAATCTGGGTAGGAGACTATGTGGAAGCGGATAAGATGAAGTATACCAAGAACCTGACCGTTTCCAACAGCCGTATCCGAAACAACTTTGCGGACGGCGTGAACTTTGCCCAGGGAACCAGAAATTCCAAGGTACAGAACTCCGATATCCGTGGAAATGGAGATGACGGTCTGGCAACCTTTGCCAGCAAGGCGATTCTGAAAATCAAGGAAAAGGTCAATGGGGTAGAGCAGGTTCGTTATATCCACACAGAATCCAAGCCTGCGGAGAACAATGCCTTTTTAAACAACACGGTGGAGTTGACCTGGCGAGCTTCCGGCATTGCCCTCCACGGCGGTGCGAACCATCGTATTGAAGGAAATCTGGTGAAGGACATCACATCCGGCCCCGGATTACGTGTCAGCACCGTTTTCCCCGGATACAACTTTGATGACAACCAAAACATTTCTATTAAGAGAAATCTCTTGATCCAGACCGGAACCGACAATGATTTCTACGGCAATGCCCTGGCTTCTATCCATTTTGAGAAGCTTTTTGGGGAAATGAAGAAGATGAATGTTGCGGATAACCGCCTGATTAACTCTCCCCACGGAAAATATTCCGGAAACTTCTATATTCCGGAAGAGGGTACAACAGAAATCACTTTAAGAAATAACGAAGAGAAAAGCATTGATTTAGAACCAATGCTGGCAGAGGAAGAGAAGAACTTCGCGCCATTATCCGAGGAAGAAAAGCTTGCGGAAGAGCAGAAGAAGGCAGAAGAGCAGAAGAAGGCAGAGGAACTGAAGAAAGCGGAGGAACTGAAGAAGGCTGCCGAGCAGGCGGAGCAGGCAAAGCATAATGGCGAACAGCCCGGCTATGACGGTGCTTTAAATATCGAGCTCCACGATCAGGAAGAGATTCCGGAAACCGCAAACTTCAAACTCTACTGGTTCTCCGGCGAGACCGAGGAAAACGGCAGAACCGTCCGTTACTGGGTGAAGAAGCTGGAAGGCATTCATCTGGACGAGTCCATGGAGTATTCCTTTGAGGACGGCACCAAGGTCTTCAACTTTACCCCGGATGACATCCCGGAGTACATCCCCATTTCCGGAACCGCCTTTGTAGAGGATTACTACTATGAAGGAGAGGACTGGATTCGCTGGGAAAGCCCGGAAGGGGTACAGTATGTGAAGATTCGATACTGGAGCAAAAAGTAAGTCAAAAGCAATCAAATAATAGGATAAAGCTCGACAGAATTCACCGTTGTGATATACTTTAAAGTGCTGTGAGGGATGGTGTGACCTTGAACTTACAGTTGTGACAATGTATGAAGTGTGACTTCTTGTTGTTACATTTGTCTAAGGAAGGTTCGGGTAAGTAGTGTGACTACAAATCCGACAAAGAATGATTCCCCGACTGTCTGTAAAGGCAGTCGGGGATTTTGGTTCTGTCGCTCTATTTTTATATTTGTAATTAAACTCTCTGCGATTTTTCTTGACAATATCTCGGAAAGATGCTAGTATCTGCAAGGTATTAACCGAAGACAGCAGGTATCTAAGCTTTTAGCTTGTTTCGCACCATGTTGCGGAGCTAAGAAAGTAAGGATGTAAAGAGAAATCGCCCGCCGAGGAAAGAGCTAGGATTTATCCTATTATGTGCGTTCATCCCTTGTCTTTGGCAAGGGATTTTTTATTCTTCTAAAGTGAAGTATCGGGTTTATGTGAGTTTGTTTCTTGCATTTTCCGGATGCTCTGAAGAAGAAAGCCTCTCGTTTCCGTTAATACTTTCTAGAAAAATTACAGAAGGAGGAAAGCAAGGAATGGCAAAGGTTGAATTAAAGCAGCCGATCATCGACGAGATTAAGGCCCTTTTGGACGGTGCTGTTGCCGCTACTGTTGTAGACTATCGTGGTCTTACCGTAGCAGAGGACACAGAGCTTCGTAAAGCATTAAGAGAAGCCGGTGTACAGTACAAGGTTTTCAAGAACACCTTAATCAAGAGAGCCGCAGAGGGTACAGATTTTGCTCAGTTAGACGTAGTATTAGATGGACCTACTGCTTTGGCAGTATCTAAGGACGATGCTACAGCGGCAGCAAGAATTTTTGCAAAGTTTGCAAAAACAGCACCAAAGTTAGAGTTTAAGGGTGCAGTAGTGGAAGGAAAGTTCTACGATGCAAAGGCAGTTCAGGCATTGGCAGAGATTCCATCCAGAGAAGAGCTTCTTGGAAGACTTCTCGGATCCATCAAGTCCCCTGTCAGCAATTTCGCACGTGTGCTTAATCAGATTGCACAGAAGGACGGCGGAGAAGCAGCGTAAAGCAGCTTAATACGGAACTTATTCCGTGACATTTTCAAAACTAAAAATAATGGAGGATAATACAATGGCAAAGTTAACTGTTGAAGAGTTTATTGCAGCAATTAAGGAACTTTCCGTAATGGAGTTAAATGATTTGGTAAAGGCTTGCGAAGAGGAATTCGGAGTTTCCGCAGCAGCTGGTGTAGTAGTTGCAGCAGCAGGTGCAGGTGCAGGTGCCGGCGCAGCTGAAGAAGAGAAGACTGAGTTCGACGTTGAGCTTACTGATGTAGGACCAAACAAGATCAAGGTTATCAAGGTTGTACGTGAGGCTACCGGTCTTGGACTTAAGGAAGCTAAGGACCTCGTTGAGGCAGCTCCAAAGGTTCTTAAGGAAGGTGCTTCCAAGGCTGAGGCTGACGATATCAAGGCTAAGCTTGAGGCTGAAGGCGCTAAGATTACTCTTAAGTAATTTTCCTGAGAAGATCAGAAGGTCGGGGAGGAATCCCCGGCTTTTTTTAATTTTTCAGGGAGAAAAAAATATGGGGCGAGATGCACAACAAGATATAAAAAATGATACGCAAAAATCCACTAAACAATCCCAATGGAAAAAACCAAAAGTAACAAACATCCAGCAATTATTTGCCGGATGGAAAGATGACGGTATTCGACATCAAGAATTGGATTGGGGAAACGCAGAAAAGGTGAAGAGCGTGCCCCGATAAATGAGTCATGAAGGATGGTACTTTAGCCTTTACAAAATCTTTTCTTTATGTTATTTTTATGTGAGCTAAAAAATAGTTTTGAATAATATGCACAAAGAAATATTAAAAAAATATACAATATACACAACAACCAACTACGCATGGACTTCCGGAAAGAACGCATATAGAGGGTTTTAAGGCTACTTTGTAAGACAATAGAGAAAAGGGATGGGTATGAAGCAAAAAAAATTTGAGAAAAATACAAAAATAGTTTTAGAAAATAGTCATACTACATCCTTTGATTTTAGCCTTCCTTCTTCTGAGGAGTTTGTAAGGGAATATCGGGCAGATAGAAGAGTGGGATTACTATACTTTCTTGTAGTAACAGTCCTTCTTTTATCTGTTTTTCTTTTATCTTTTCGCTCCGGTAGATACAACATTGCCACCGGAGAAGTGTTTAGCTCTATTCTTTCCGGGGCAAAACATGGTCTTTGGTGGATTTCTAGCAGACTGGGCTTTTCCATGGAAGAACCGCTATGGATAAGCAGTACCATTGATACAGTAATTTGGCGAGTTCGTATGCCGAGAATTCTTGCGGCGATTTTAGTGGGCTCAGCCCTTTCTGTTTCGGGAGCGACGTATCAAGGGCTATTCCGAAACCCCATGGTGTCTCCGGATATTTTGGGAGCAAGTGCGGGAGCCAGTGTAGGGGCTTGTATCATGATGCTTTTCAATATGGGGCCTATGATGGTGCAAATTGCCGCCTTTATTATGGGGATTTTTGCAGTGGCCTTATCCTATTTTCTGAGTAGGTCTATTGGAAGGGGGGGAAATCTGATTCTTCTATTGGTTCTATGCGGAATGACGGTAAACACCCTTTTTCAGGCTTTTGTATCTATAACAAAATACTTGGCGGACACAGAGGAACAGCTTCCGGCCATGACCTATTGGCTTATGGGAAGCCTGGCTAAGGTAAGCTACAACGACCTTGTATTTTTTATGCTTCCTTTTGCTTTGGGAATGCTTCCGATTTTTGTCCTAAGGTGGAAATTAAATCTCTTGTCCTTTGGGGAGGATGAGGCCAAAGCCATGGGAGTAGACGTCTCCAAGGTTCGCATTATATGTATTATTTCAGCCACCCTTCTGACGGCATCGGTGGTATCCATTGCAGGAACCATTGGCTGGGTGGGTCTGATGATTCCCCATTTGGTACGTTTTATTTCCGGTCCAAACAACAAGACTTTGATTCCCTTCTCCTTTTTGACCGGAGCTTTGTTTATGCTGGTGGTGGATAATTTCTGCCGAACCCTTCTTGCTTATGAAATTCCGCTGGGGGTGCTCACGTCTCTTATCGGCGCACCCTTTTTCATCTATATCTTATTTCAAACAAGGGGGAATGCATAATGGAGCTTTCGGTAAATCATGCTTCCTGTGGATATGGGAATACTGCTGTATTGGAAGATGTTTCCCTATCGCTAAAGCAAGGAGAGATTGTTTGTATTCTTGGACCAAATGGAATCGGCAAGACTACCCTGTTTCGCACCCTCCTTGGTTTTCTTCCCTTGCTTAAAGGAGAAATATTTTTAGATGGAAAGGCAAAGTCACTCATATCTTCGAAGGAATTTGCCCAAAATGTAGGTTATGTGCCTCAAGGGCAGGACGCTCCTTTTCCCTATTCTGTAAAAGATGTGGTGGTTATGGGAAGGGCTGCACATTTGAAGAATTTTGCTTCACCCGGGCTTAAAGATTATCAGATGGCGTATCAGGTGATGGAAATGTTAAATATATCGTACTTGAGAAATAAGATATACACTCGGATTTCCGGAGGAGAGCGACAAATGGTTCTCATTAGCAGAGCCCTTATACAGGAACCTAAACTTTTGCTTATGGATGAGCCTACAGCTAACTTGGATTTTGGGAATCAGGTTTCTGTCCTGCAATGCATCAGCAGGCTTAGAAAGAAAGGACTGGGGGTGCTGATGACTACTCATAATCCGGATCATGCTTTTTTGTGTTGTGACAGAGTGATTTTACTAACAAAAGAGGGGAAGGTTTTGGAAGGTCCGGTGGATGAAATTGTTACGGAAGAAAATCTGAAACTGGCTTATGGGGTAGACATTAAGATCAGCTCCACAGTAAACGATTTGGGTGAGGTAATAAGAAGCTGTATTCCGATTTTATAAGAGAAGGCTTCTTACTATAGACACAATAAGGAATTCTACAAATCAGTAGAATACTTAGCATTTCTCAAAAGGAGGGAAACATGAAAAGAAACCATCGTTTGATTGCAGGATTTTTAGGACTGGCAATCTCTGCCATGCTTTTTACAGCCTGCGGTACAAAGGGTGCACAGCAAACGACAGCCGCACAGTCTCAGAAGGAGACAACAGTAGCGGAGTCTACCACGGAAAAAAGCAGTGAAGCATCTACCGCGAAAACCCGTACAGTAACGGATATGAAGGGGGTAGAAGTGGAAATCCCCATGGAAGTAAACACTTATGTGGAAAGCTGGTTTGCTCATAATGAGGTAGATCTGATGTTGGATAACGCAGAGGGAATGCTGGTTACTTGTGCCAGTCCTAAAAAATTTCCATGGATGTATGCGATTTGTCCGAATTTTTATAAGGCGGTTTCCACAGACTTTGCAACGGATATGAACCTGGAAGAAATCATTGCGGCAAAGCCGGACGTGGTTTTTGGCTCCAATGAGGATTATAGGGCAATGTTTAATAATGCAGGCATTCCCTATATTAACTGCATGTTTTCGACCTATGATGATTTAAAGAAGTCCGTTAGACTCACCGGAGAGGTACTTGGCGGTGATGCGGCAAAGAAGGCGGAAGACTATGTGGCTTATCTTGAAGAAAGAACTGCGTGGGTAGGAGAAAAGACCGCTTCTGTTGCTGAAGATAAGAAGGTTTCCGTTGCCCATGGAAGTTCCGTATATGAGCTGAATTTTGATGGCGGAAATACCATTATTGATGAATGGATTAAGCTTTCCGGCGGTGTTAATGCTGCGGCTAAAGAAGTTGAAGGAAACTTGAAGAACATCAGCCTTGAACAGGTAATGGCGTGGAACCCGGATGTTTTGATTACAGGAGGCCCACAGTCTGAAGTAGATAAGATTATGACGGATCCGGCTTGGGCAGAGCTTTCTGCTGTAAAGAACAAAAAGGTTTATACCAATCCTAAGGGAGCCTTTGCCTGGGATCGCTACGGTGTAGATGCAGCACTTCAGCCACAATGGTGTGCACAGATTCTCTACCCGGAGCTTTTTGCGGATTTCAGTATTAAGGATGAGGTCAAGAAGTTCTATTCTACCTTCCTCGGCTATAAGCTTTCCGACGAAGAAGCTCAAATGATTTTAAACAATGAATCCCCGAATCTGGACAACTATCCAAAGGGAAAGTAATCTTTAAAAGACTTTTAGAAGAATAAAAGCGGTCTTCCGGATGCTGTATATGCGCCCTCCGGAGCCGCTTTTTTCGTTTGAAATCTTGCCTGTAATACCTACTGCACCAGAGCATGCCTCTTGACATTTTCACTAATCGATGCTAAAAGTTATGCAAAACTAACTTTTGTTAGCCGAGACTACATTGTATTAAAAATGGAAACGAAATACAAAAAGGTTAGCCTTGACTTAATAATAATTCCTATTTTACAATGTGCAGGTAATAAAGAAAATGACTTTAACCGAAGTTTCATCGGGTGAAAAAGCCAAAAGCTTTATTCTTGAAAAGCAAGAAAACTTTATTTTAAAAACAAAAGGAGGACAGAATATGTTTTTAGCAAATTGGGCATGGAAGAAGATTGGACTTTTCGCAGGCGGAGTAGTTTTCGGAACAGCAGGAATGAAGATTTTAGGATCTACTGATGCGAAGAAGCTTTACACCGAGGCAGCTGCAGCAGTTCTTAGAGGACAGGATTGCGTAATGAAGGTAAGCACCGGCATTAAGGAAAGCTGCGAGGATATCTATGCAGATGCAAAGCGCATCAACGAGAAGAGAGCAGAGGCTGCTGAGAAGTCTTTGATCGAGGACTTTGAAGAGGTTTCCGACTTCGATGCAAAGGAAGTTTAAGCAATAAGAGCGAAGAAACAACTTGAGCCCGGAGGTCTTTTATCCCAGGGAAGGGATTTAAGATTCCGCGGCTTTGTGATTCTAAGAAAGAAGTGGTAAGGGAAAATGAAATGGAATATCTTACATGAATCCCCGGGGCGCATCCGTGTTCACGCCATGCAGAAGCGCATGACCATGGAGCAGGCAGATATCCTGGAGTATTATCTGAAGGCCCAGGAGGGAGTCATTGAGGCGAAGGTTTATGACCGAACCGGAGATGCAATCATTTTCTACGAGGGAAAACGGGAAGGCATGATTCTTGCCCTGTCCCGTTTTTCTTATAAGGGAAATGAAGGTCTTGTACCAAGTCAGACCGGTAGAGCCTTAAATAGAGAATATGAAGACAAATTAGTGCTGACAGTAGTGGATAGGGTGATTTCCACCATCTTTTATCCCATCCCCTTAAAGCGGGTGATTACAGGAGTGAAGGCTATCCCCTACTTATTTAAGGGACTACAGACCCTCTTCCAGAGAAAGATTGAAGTATCTCTCCTGGATGCGGTAGCCATTTCCGCTTCCATCTTAACCGGAGACTACGATACTGCATCTTCCGTAATGTTCCTCCTTTCCGTAGGAGAAATCCTGGAGGAGTGGACCCACAAGAAGTCTGTGGATGATCTGGCGAGAACCATGTCCTTAAATGTAGACAAGGTTTGGACTTTGGTTCAGGGCGAGGAAGTTTTACTTCCGTTAAATGAAGTAGAAGTAGGACAGGAAATCATTGTCCGTACCGGAAATATGATTCCTTTGGACGGAAAAGTAAGCTTCGGAGAGGCTATGGTGAACCAGGCTTCCATGACCGGAGAATCCATTCCTGTTCGGAAGAAAATCGGTTCCTCCGCCTATGCGGGAACCGTAGTGGAAGAGGGAGAATGCCGTATTCGCGTAGAGAAGCTGGCAGGCTCCGGCCGTTATGATCGTATTGTGAAAATGATTGAGGAGTCGGAGAAGTTGAAGTCCGCAACAGAGGACAAGGCTTCCCATTTGGCGGATAAGCTGGTGCCCTATAGTTTGGGAGGAGCGGCATTGACCTATCTCCTCACCAGAAATGTGACCAAGGCTTTAGCCTTCTTAATGGTAGATTTCTCCTGTGCTTTGAAGCTTTCTATGCCGGTAGCGGTACTTTCCGCTATGAGAGAGGCAGGAAAGCATAAGATTTCCGTCAAGGGCGGAAAGTTTATGGAGGCTATTTCCGAGGCGAACACCATTGTCTTTGATAAGACAGGAACCTTGACCTATGCAAAGCCGAAGGTAGAAGACATTATCACCTTCAATAATGCGGATGAAAATGAGATGCTTCGTATGGCAGCTTGTCTTGAGGAGCATTATCCTCACTCCATGGCAAATGCGGTTGTGGCCGAGGCGGAAGCTAGAGACCTGCATCATGCAGAGCGCCATTCCAAGGTGGAATATGTGGTAGCCCACGGAATTTCCAGCATTTACGAAGGAAAGCACGTCTTAATCGGAAGCCATCATTTTATCTTTGATGACGAGCATTGTACCGTTCCTAAGGGAGAAGAGGAGAAGCTGGCAAGTATTCCGCCGGAGCATTCCGCCCTTTACCTTGCGGTGGACGGAGAGCTCACTACAGTTATCCTGATTTCCGATCCTTTACGAAAAGAGGCAGTAGGCGTAATTCAGGATTTAAAGGCACTGGGCATCGATAAGGTTGTGATGATGACCGGAGACAATAAAAAGACTGCCCACGCGGTAGCCAGAATGGTCGGCGTGGATGAATTCCAGGCAGAGGTTCTTCCGGAGGATAAAGCAAGCTTTATTAAGGAGGAGCATCGTCTTGGCAGAAAGGTCATCATGGTGGGAGACGGTATTAATGACTCCCCGGCTCTCTCCGAAGCGGATGCGGGAATCGCCATTTCCGCAGGAGCGGCTATTGCCAAGGAAGTTGCAGACATTACCATCCAAGAGGGAGACCTGTACGAGCTGGTAATTTTAAAGAAGCTGAGCAACCGCTTGATGAAAAGAATTCACGGCAATTACAACTTTATTATCGGTTTTAACGCTATGTTGATTGCCTTAGGCTTAGCCGGCATTATGACACCGTCCAACTCCGCTTTGTTCCATAACATTTCCACCATTGCCACCGGATTAAAGAGCATGACGCCTTTGATTCCGGAGGAGGAAATCGAAGCGGATAAGGAAGAGGCACTGGAAGCCGGAAGACGAAGAAAGAAAGCCTTAGCAAAGAAAAAGGCATCTTAAGGATATCGGTCTTTCCGAAAGCCTCTACCGGATGGAAAATGACTGATCGGATCCATCAATGGGAAAGACCATACTTGAAGATTATACAATGGGAGGAAAGAGGAAATGAAACCATACGAAAGTCATGAATCAGAAGAGAACTATTTGGAGGCAATTCTGATGCTGTCCATGGATCATAGAAACGTAAGAGCCATTGACATCGCCAATATGCTGGGATTTTCCAAGCCCAGTGTCAGCATTGCCTTAAAGCGCCTTCGGGAAGAGGGTAAGGTGGAAGTGGATGAGAAGGGAGCTTTAAGTTTAACCGAGCACGGCTTGTCCATCGCCCAGGGAACCTATGAAAAGCATACGGTTTTGACAGATGTGCTGGTGGCTCTAGGGGTAAATGCCTATACCGCCTCTCAGGATGCTTGTCGTATGGAGCATATTTTAAGCCCGGAATCCTTCACAAAAATCAAGGAATTTTATTCGAAATTAAAGGATCAGAAGATTAAAGCGTAAAATTCCGAAGCATAAAAGAATAAAAAGGACTGTAAAAAATCAAAAGAAATGGTGTTGATTTTTTACGGTTCTTTTTTTGTAGACTTTATTCCATACCGGATGAATGTGGGCCTTTGAGGATGAATGTGGGCCTTTAAGGATGGAAAATCGGCCTTTAAGAATGGAAAACAATAGCTTTTATTCCGATAAAATAGATTTATAAAGGTATTAAATCTTAGGAATACTATATTTTAATTACATACAATCCTGCTAAGCGCTAATAAATTCTTACAAAATCTTGACTTTATAGTTAGACGGTGCTAATTTAGTGAGGCAGATTCGTGCTGTATAGACTGGCTGTGTTAGGCTTTTTCAAAAACAACTGGAATCTTGTAACTAAAAGAGAAAAAGTATTTACAGCGGAAGGAGGGGCTATGCCATTAACATTAGCAGGAACCGGGGTTCCACAAATTATCCAAAAGATTAGTGGAAGTAGTGAGGTGAAGCAGCATCTTAGCGACCTGGGCTTTGTAGTAGGGGGAGAGGTTACCGTGATTTCCACCTCTATGGGGAACGTCATTGTGAAGGTAAAGGATGCCAGAGTAGCCATCAGTAAGGAGATGGCGAACAAGATCATGGTGTAAAGGCTATAGAATGAAATCTAAAGGGATCTAAAAATTTTTCTCTTCGAAAGTTATGGGGCGCATGCCGGAGAAGATTGGAAGGGAAGAAATTTTAGAGATATTTACTAGCGAGAGAAGGTGGAGGACAAGATGACACTGAAAGATTTAAAACCGGGGCAGAGCGCTGTTGTGAAGAAGCTGTCAGGCGAAGGCGCTGTAAAAAGAAGAATTATGGACATGGGCCTAACCAAGGGGGCGGAGCTTTTTGTTCGTAAGGTAGCTCCATTGGGGGATCCTTTAGAGCTGACCGTACGGGGATATGAATTATCCGTTCGTAAAGCAGATGCCGAGATGATTGAAGTAGAATTAAAGAACTAGGAGGATAGACATGGCCATTACCATCGCACTTGCCGGAAATCCAAATGCCGGCAAAACCACATTATTTAACCAGCTCACCGGTTCCAACCAGTATGTAGGAAACTGGCCCGGTGTTACGGTAGAAAAGAAGGAAGGAAAGCTTAAGGGACACAAGGATGTGGTTATCGCAGACCTTCCCGGAATTTATTCTCTTTCTCCTTATACCTTGGAGGAAGTGGTAGCGAGAAATTATTTGATTAATAACCGTCCGGATGCCATCTTAAACATCGTAGACGGAACCAACTTAGAGAGAAACCTTTACCTTTCTACCCAGTTAAAGGAGCTGGGCATCCCTGTTGTTATGGCTATCAACATGATGGACGTAGTAGAGAAGAACGGTGATGTACTGAATCTGGAAGAGCTGGGAAAGGCTATGGGTTGTAAGGTAGTCAGCATTTCCGCTTTAAGAAACAAGGGTGTTGCGGAGGCCTCTGCCTTAGCCGTTGCGGAAGCCAATGCGAAGAAAGATGCTGTTGTACAGCACAAGTTTTCCGATGGGGTTGAGGGAGCTATCAATGCCATTGAGAATCTTTTGGAGGGCAATGTACCGGAGAGCCAGAAGCGTTTCTTTGCGGTAAAGCTTTTCGAAAGAGACGATAAGATTCGTAATGAAATGCCGGAAAAGGCAAAGACCTTAGATGTAGAGAGCATCATTGCCGCTGTAGAGAAGGCGGAGGATGATGATTCCGAGAGTATCATCACCAATGAACGATATAACTACATCCAAAGCATTATCGATGCGGCTTACGTAAAGAGAGCTCAGAAGGGACTTACGATCTCCGATAAGATTGACGCCATCGTAACCAACCGTTTTCTGGCGATTCCTATCTTCGCTGCAGCGATGTTCCTGGTATACTATATTTCCATTACCACTGTGGGAACGGCGATGACCGACTGGGTAAATGACGTTTTATTCGGCTCCGACCCTTGGTCCTTCTTCGGTTTAGTAGATGTACCTTCCATCCCGGGCATTGTAGGTTCTGCTTTGGAAGCTATGCAGGTCAGTGAGGCGATCCAGGGACTCGTGGTAGACGGCATCATTGCCGGTCTTGGTGCGGTAATCGGATTCTTACCCCAGATGCTGACCTTCTTCCTCTTCCTTGCTTTCCTGGAGGGATGCGGATACATGGCCAGAGTTGCTTTCATTATGGACAGAATTTTCCGTAAGTTCGGTCTTTCCGGAAAGTCCTTCATTCCCATGTTGATCGGTACCGGTTGCGGTGTTCCCGGTGTTATGGGATCCCGTACCGTAGAGAATGATAGAGATCGTCGTATGACCATTATGACCACTACCTTCATTCCTTGTTCCGCAAAGCTTCCTATCATTGCGCTGCTAGCGGGAGCAATGTTTGACGGCTCTGCATGGGTAGGTTGGAGTGCATATTTCTTAGGAATCTGTGCTATCGTCTTCTCCGGAATCGTGTTGAAGAAGACCAAGATGTTTGCCGGAAAGCCCGCGCCGTTTGTTATGGAGCTTCCTGCATACCATATGCCCAGAGCCATTGATATCTTAAAGAGCGTGGGAGAGAGAGGAATGTCCTTTGTGAAGAAGGCAGGAACGGTTATCCTTCTGGCCACTATTCTGGTATGGTTCTTATCCCGTTTTAACTTTAGCTTACAGTATCTTCCTGAGGATGATATGGATACTTCTATCCTGGCAGCTTTTGGTAATACTTTGGCTTGGCTTTTTGCTCCTCTCGGATGGGGAAAGTGGAAGGCCGTTGTGGCAGCGCTTACCGGTCTTATTGCAAAGGAGAACGTAGTAGGAACCTTCGGTACCCTCTTCCACTATGCGGGAAGCGTAGATTTAAAAGATGACAGTACGGCAATCTGGCCACAGGTTAAGGAATACTTTGCCAGCGGCATAGCAGGCTACAGCTTCCTGGCCTTCAACCTTCTCTGTGCACCCTGCTTTGCGGCTATCGGTGCGATTAAGAGAGAGATGAACAACGGCAGATGGACGCTATTCGCTATTGCTTGGGAGTGCTTCTTAGCTTACTGCGTATCTTTGGTCATCTATCAGGTAGGCGGTTTGGTAACCGGCGAGGTTAGCTTTAACCCCTTCACCATCGTAGCCTTTATCCTGATTCTTGCAGGACTTTGGGGCTTGTTCAGACCTTACAAGGAAGCGGAAACCCTTTCCGATTCCGAAGAGTTGGCAGTGGAGAAGGCCATGGCATAAAGATTTTTATGAATGTATTCCGGAAAACGGAATGAGCTTGGAAAGGAGCTCCTGCCTTGCAGGGCTCTTTTTCATTTCTACTATTTAGAAAGATGGCAAAGGTGAAGCCTGAGAAATTTTACTGTGTATTTGTCCGTTTTATACTGTCCTTTGCGATAGATAAGGAAAAGAGATAGTCGAAAAGAGATAGCCGAAAAGAGATAGCTCAAAACCCAAGTTTTTTTGAAGAAATCCTAAAGAATATTAATTTTTAGAATAAACCTTTGGAAAATGACGGTTTTGCTATAATATAGTAAGTAAGTTCGTTTTGCGAACCGTCTTATTCAGTAGAGCTTTATATAGCAAACTGCCGGGTTTGTAAAAACGTTGTGGCATTAAACAGCCGGGGAGATAAAGCAGTTTTTGTAGCAGACATTTTATCTTTGGGCATCAGTTTCAGTTGTTAATCCGTGTTAGTATAGCGGTTTATCATTTATTAAAGAAAGGAAGAAAAATGGGAAACGTTATCGTACTGGCCATTGTGGCGTTAATTGTAGTTGCCATCATTCGGGCTTTACGGAAGGAGCACCGGGAAAATGGCTCTTGTGCATATTGCAGTTATGCGAAATCTGGAAAGTGTGACCATGTAGGCCATGAAGAGTTGGATCATAAGGGACAAGAATTTCATTTGACCAAGGAGCAGCAGGCTATTATTGACCGGCATACCAGAAACCGGAAGAAGGCTTAAAGAAAGCATAAATAGAGTATGCATCTTGCAAGCTCTCCTGCATCCTGATTGATCGGGCATGCAGGATTGCAAAAAGATTTTGCAAGGCAAGATTGTAGGCAGAAACATTGACAGAAGTAACGGCAGAAGTAATTACAGAGGCATCGGGAAAAGTCGATGCAGGAACAGAGGGAGCTGTTCCGTTTAAAGGAGGGAAAAAGGCATGATAAAGATTGAGTCCGCCCTGTTGCAGGTGGAGATTAACCGAGAAGCGGAATTACAGTCCGTGTTTGACAAAAAACGAAACAGAGAGTGTTTATGGCAGGGAGATGCAAAGTATTGGAAAGAGCGTTCCCCGCTTCTGTTTCCCTTTATCGGACGTCTTTTTCAGAAGGCCTATTATTACAATGGGGAGAAATACCCCATGGACGTGCATGGCTTTTTACGCTCCATGCAGGCTCGTATCGTAGATCAGGAAGAGGATTCCTGCACCTTGGAATTTCGGGATAGTGCGGAATCCAGAAAGATTTATCCCTTTTCCTTTCGTTTACAGCAAAGCTACCGGGTAAAGGACAATCGTTTGGATGTCTGCTCCAGAGTGGAGAATCTGGGAATTGAGGTAATGTATTTTGCGCTGGGAGGACATCCCGGTTTCTACCTTCCCTTTTCCAAGAAGCAGGCAATAAGTGATTACGCCATTCACTTCCCTAAGCAGGAAGCGATGATGGAGAAGGTTCGCTTTTCAAAAGACTTGCTTACCTTGGAGGAACGGGAGAATTTCGCCTTGGTAAACGGACGTCTCCCCTTGGAAACCGTTCTGTTCCGAAATGATGCGGTGGTGCTGGCGCACAGTGGAGGAGAACTGGTGTTGGGAAGTGATGACGAGCCGGTCTCCCTTCGTTTCCTTTATGAGGACTATCCCTATATTGCTCTCTGGCAGCCCTATGGAGAGAAGACGCCCTTCCTTTGTGTAGAGCCATGGACAAGCTTACCCGGAAGAGAAGGCGTAATGGAGGAGCTATGCTCCATGAAAGACCGCATCGCTCTGGGACCGGATGAAGCGAAGAGATTCAGCTACAGCATTATTTTGGAAGAGAAATAGATCAGAAAATAGATAACAGTTTCAAAACATAAAAAAGAGATAAAAAGCTCTGCTGTCAAAATACTTTCCGACAGCAGAGCTTTTACTTATGGGCAATCCGAGCCCGCCGGCTTTATTTCCCTTCCTATTTTGCTTCCAAATGTAGCTTCATTTCCCTTCTTTCCTTCCGGTAAAAATACAGCACCACCAGGAAGGTGAAGGCTTCAGATGCGGGGAAGGAAAGCCAAACCCCCGGCATTTTCAGAAGGGAAGAAAGTAAGAAGGCAAAAAATACGATAGCAATGGTGCCTCTCAGCAAGGAGCAGATAAAGGCGGGGCGGGGATTGTTGGTAGCGGAGAAATAGCTTACCATCAGGATGTTCAGCCCGGCCGCAAGGAAACCGATGAAATACAGCGGAATTCCCTCCTTGGCATATTGGTAGAGGATAGGATCATTTTCCCGGTTAAAAAGAGAGATGCAGAAGTCGCTTTGGAAAATGATGCTTGCCACAATCAAAACTGCCAGTACCAAAGCGCTTACGATGCCGTAATGCAGGTAGGACTGGAGCTTATGAATATCACGTTTTCCGTAGCTGTTGCTGATTAAGGGCTGGCTTCCCTGAGCCAAACCGTTGAATACGCAGGTGCAGACAGAGGAAACATTGGCAATGACACCGTAGGCGGCAACACCGATATTTCCGCTAAGACCTAAAATCAAACCGTTAAAGGTACTGATGGTCACGGCACTGGTCAGGTCGCCGACAAAGGCGGAAAATCCCAGCTTGCAGCAGGCACAGAGGTGCTTGAAACGTGGACTTTGCCAACGAAAGGCGATGGTATTTTTCGGACTCCGAAAATGCAGAGCGCAAACCAGGCTGGTAACCACAGGAGACAGGGCGGTGGCCAGAGCCGCTCCGGTCATGCCCAAGTCCATGGGGAACATGAAAATATAGTCAAAAACAATGTTAAAGAGGGAGCCCATCAGAGAACCGGCCATGGCAATGGAGGGGTTCTTGTCATTTCTGGTGAAGGCGGTCATACTGCTATTTGCCATGAAGAGGAAGGCAGAGCCTAAGATGATTCGTACGTAGCTCATTCCCAGATTCTGCAATTCCGCATTTGCCCCTAAAATCGCTAAAACCTGCTTAGGAAAGAAGAGGCCGAAGAAGGTGAAGGGCAGGGCGAAAATGAAGTTCCAAAAAATAGCCTGGAAGAAGAAGGAGCTTACATCTTTTCCCGCAGCCTGTCGAATGCTGTATCTGGTGGCACAGCCCACCGCAATCATATTGCCGAGAGCATTTAGAAGGCCGTACAGCGGAAGAATCAAATTCAAAACCGCAAGGCCATCTGTTCCCGCATAGGAAGAAATAAAATAGGTATCCGCTAAAATATAAACGGAAAGACCGATCATCCCGGCTATACTTTGACTGACATAACGAAAAAACTTCTTCATTTCTAAACTCCCCTGACTCTCAACTTACTCAAAATATTAAAATTGCAAAACTACCGTTGGACGATAAATCAATAAAACTACTGATAAATGTTAAATAAAACCGCTGATGAATATTAAATCAATAAAACCACCGATGAACGCTGATAATTCCCAAAACACAAGATTTTTTTGCGAAAAAAATTTTACGGTAGTATAATGGCTGTCATTGTAGCATGGAAGTAGAAAAATTGCCAGAGAAGGGAGTGGAAGACATGGCCATAAGCGAAGAGGAGAAGTTTCGGCAAATGCTGGAGGAGCCGGTGAATCGTTTGATTCCCAAGCTGGCCATCCCCTCCATGGTATCCATGATCGTAGTGGCAGTGTATAACATGGCGGATACCTTCTTCGTTTCTCGCTTGGGGACCTCCGCCTCTGCCGCTGTAGGAGTGGTATTTTCCATGGCGGCCATTATTCAGGCTATTGCTTTTATGATCGGGATGGGCTGTGGAAATGAAATTTCCCGCCTTTTGGGAGCGAAAAAGCAGGAAGAAGCGGAACGCTATGTGGCAGTAGGATTTTTTACGGAATTGATACTGGGGACACTGATTGCGGTGATTGCCGGCATTTTCGTAGAACCTCTGGTTTACGCTCTGGGATCCACCAAAACCATTGCTCCCTATGCCATGCAGTACGCCAGAATCATCCTTTTCGGAAGCCCCTTTATGATGGCTTCACTGGGCATGAACAATATGCTCCGGTTTCAGGGAAATTCCTTTTACTCCATGATCGGCATCAGTACCGGCGGTGTTATCAATATGTTTCTGGATCCTCTCTTTATTTACGTTGGGAAAATGGGGATAGGCGGTGCTGCGGTGGCTACCGTAATCAGTCAAATGATATCCTTTGGCATTTTATTGTACCAATGCAACCAGATGCCGGCCTGCATTTCCGTATCGTTTCGAAATTTTAAGCCGAGTATCAAACGTTACAGCATTATTCTTCGCTTCGGCTGTCCAAGCCTTGCCAGACAGGGAATTGCCGGGGTTTCCACCATTTTACTGAACTTTTCCGCCCATCCTTACGGAGATGCGGCTATCGCCGCCATGGCCATCGTGATGCGTGTCAGTATGTTCATCTTTTCCCTGGTTATCGGCTTCGGACAGGGCTTTCAGCCGGTTTGCGGCTATGCCTACGGCGCCAAGCATTACAAGCGAGTGGCGGAGGCCTACCGTTTCAGCCTGAAGGTCTGCTTTATCATGCTGATTTTTGCCGGCGTGGGAGTCTTTCTTATGGCAAAGCCCATTGTCACCGCCTTCCGAAAAGAGGATGCGGAGGTTATCCGAATCGGCACCTTGGCTTTGCAGCTGCAATGCCTGACCATGCCTCTGGCCGCCCAGATTACCATGGCCAATATGTTTTCCCAAACCACCGGCTATCCCCTTCGGGCCAGCATCGTGGCATTGCTACGACAGGGCCTTTGCCTGATTCCGATTTTGCTGATTTTCCCCCGTGCCTTCGGACTTTTCGGCCTGCAAATGTCCCAGCCCCTCAGTGATCTCTTTGCGGCCATTATCGCAGCCCTGATTACCGGAGGAATCTTGAAGGAATTGAAGGAAAGGGAGAAGAAGGAAATCAAAGTATAGCGTTCATGGGATGGAAGCGGAAATAAAGAACTAAAGATGTAATATTTATTAGATGAAACCGGAATAAAGGGTTAAGAATAAAATATTATTCAGACATTAGGATTTGCTCAATATTTTGCTTTCCATATAAGATTCGGAGAATGGTAAGCTCATTGATATTAGAATGAACCATATAGAATATGACAAAATTATCAACATGAACCCTACGAGTATTTCGACTTGTCCATGGTTCCCACTTGAAACTCTTCTTTCATTAGCTGATTAACTTCTTCAACAGAATAGTTCTTCCCTGTTAGAGTAGATTCATATCCTTCTTGTAATACAGCATTTAATTCAGTTTGACTCATATTCCCTATAGCTGTTGGAGTTTGATAAGATAAGTGTAAATCCAAAGGAAATCCATTTGTTCGTACTATCTGACTATAAAGCATTTGAATGGCGCTGGAAGGAGATATTCCAAGTTGCTGTAATATGCTTTCAGCGTTTTCTTTTAACTTAGTGTCAATTCTTGCATAAACTGCCGTTGTGTTTGCCATATAATTCGCCTCCTTTATTATCCCATAGTATAGTTTTAGTGGAGCTACTTTGCAAGCATTTGCAAGCAAATAGATGATTGATTATTGCGAGTAAAGTGATGATTGATTATTTTTCTATAAAATATCTAATCCTTATTTCATAACTTCGGGGTAAGGCCATCATACTTGCTATTCACTACTCCAAATCTTATAATGCAATAAGGTATATTCATAAAATTTAACATAATGAATCATGGGAGAAAGAGCGTATGAAAAGAACAATGATGAAGAAAAAAGGAACCGGAGCGGTGCTGCAAAAAGGCTTGGCAATCGTTTTTCTGGGATTGCTTCTAAGCCTTAGTCTGGTTTCCTGTAAAGGGAATAGTCAGGCAAAGGGAAGTGAAGGAACTAAGGCGGAAGAAAGTACATCGGTAAAGGCGGAAGAGAAAGCTGATGAATCTACTGTAGCTACAGAAGAAAGTACGTCCGCAGGTTCAGAGGAGCTTAGTTATGATAGCGGAGCGGTAAACAAATCCAATATATTTGCATCCTATCCCGGGGATGCAATGTGGAAGAGTACTGCTAATGAGTATATGCTTATCCCCTATATTAAGGACGGAAAAGAACAGATTGAGTTTCGTCTTTATGGAGAAGCAAAGTTTTTATTAGAGGGGCTTTCCTTTTCCAAAACAGAGCAAAACGGTTTAAAGGTATCCGGCAAGATGCGAAACCTAAAAGACAATAGCTGGAACGGGGATGCGGATGTGACATGGAATAGTCTTGAAACCATTGATTATCCTATAGTGACTTTAACCAACGGTACGGAATTTACGGATGTGGATATGGGGGGAGATTATAGTTATGCCGGATTAGTGAACAGTACAGGTCAATCCAATGCCGGAACGGCTACCAATGCTTCTGAATTTATTTTCCCATATGCCAACGAAAGACTGATTGCCCGGGGAGAGTATGAGAGCTTGGATGCGGCAACCCTCCGTTTAGCGATTAATGAAATTTATGCTCGCCATGGAAGACAATACGACACTCAAGACCTTAATGCATATTTTTCTTCTAAATCCTGGTATAGACCACAGTATAGTAAATCGGAATTTGATAAAATCGAAAGTCAGGTATTGAATTCCTACGAGCGGGAGAATATAAAGATCCTTACCGGATATAGAGACAGCCTGCTGGGAAAAGTAGGATAATAGAATGAAAAAGCAGTGGAAAAGAAATTCCAATATCTCCTCTCGTCCATTACCTTGGATGCGAGGAGATATTTTATTGCACACCTTATCCATTAACGGATATTATCCGAATATGGAGACTAGTATATTTACAATTGCCACATTACAATTATAGCACTACATAATTCTGTCGATTCTTTCCCTTCTTACTATGTCTATTCTTATTCCTATTTCTAAAAGGAGAATCTCATGCCTCAATTTCCAGCAAAAAATTCTAAAAATTCAAAAGAGCAACACACATTACAAAAATCAAGCTCTCAGCTAGAAGTAAAACAAGCTATTATATCATCCCTAACTCTTATGGATGATATCTTTATCAAAATCGTATTGCAGGATAAGCAATGCACCGAATTTATTTTACAAGTTATTATGGAAAATGATTCTTTACGTTTGAAAGATCAATGTATTCAGAAAGACACTCCCAATATTCATGGACATTCTCTTGTCTTGGATTGTTACTGCGAGGACAAAGAGCACAATCTATATAACATTGAAATCCAAAATGATTCTCAAGAAGCAATCCCGAAACGAGCTAGATTTCACGCCAGTCTAATAGACATTCATTCTCTAAAGAAAGGACAAAATTTCAAGCAATTACCTAAAACATATGTTATATTTATTACAGCTAAAGATATTTTCAAACGAGGACTACAATCTTATCATATTGAAAGAATCATTAAAGAAAATGGCCAGCCCTTTGATGATGACTCTTATATTATATACTTTAATACCTCGAAAATAGAAAATAATAGCTTGGGAAGACTGGCAGAAGATTTTCATGCCAACAATCCCAAGCAAATGCATTCGACAATACTGTCCAAAAGAGTAGCAGAACTTAAATCTACAGACTTTATGCAGAAGGGAGACAAAAATATGAATATTCTTTTAGAACGTTATCGCCAAGCTGCCCTAGAAGAAGGCAGAGAAGAAGGCAGTGAGAAATTAGCACAATTAATGGGTATTTTAGCGGAAAGTGGCAGACTGGAAGATATCAAAAAAGCTTCAAAGGATAAACGCTACAGAAAAAAACTCTTCCGTGAACTGAACTTAATGTAGAGGCAGTTCTATTAGTGTGCATGCTTTAAGTGTAATTAGATATTGCCAGACCATTCCTTTTTATCATTGTCCCAAACGGAGTTGGACTTTGGATTATCGTTGTAAAATGGCTCGAGGAATCGTAAAAGCTAGGAATAAATCTCTTCTTGCTTAGTCATTTCATTCAACCTACCTCAAAATAGTTTATAGCCCAGTCCTTTAGTTCTTCAAATCGCTTTTGGTTTTCTTTTTTGATATTCAATCCGCTAAAGCTTTCTTCGTGGGAATAGTAATATTTGCTCAAAGCTTCTACAAGAGCAGTTTCATCGCTATGCTCAAAATCGGAAAGCATATCATTTACAGCCTGGCTTGGACTGGAACAAAGAACATTTTCAAAACGTATATACTCTATAGCTTCCAAATCTTCTATGATATGGCATCGGATAGTTTCTTCCGAACTTTCCTCCAAGGCATAAACCTCCACCTTGCTTTCAGAAAAGTAGCCCACAAAGAGTTGCAAATATTCCAAGGCGGAGACAGAGCGTAAAATCATCGGCTGATTGCCCACTACATCTCTTAACCATGCTCTATTTGATGTATAGTCACTACTGATTTTCATATTGATCCTCATTGTCGTTCAAAGCGTTTTGTCATTTTTTGTAGTATAGTCTTTATCCCAAGAATACAAAATCTTTTGCTAAAGTCTGACAAAATCTTTACTCTATTCAAAGTCTGTAGGCACATATAGCTGACTTCATCTTGTACTTTATGATTTTCGCAATACAATGGAAAGCAAAGAAATTTGTCTTGTGCTTTACTTTTAGATTAGGAGGAAGAGGATGGCAGAGCTACAGTATAATTTGATTGATGATTGGGAAAAGAGTAGAGCAATCGACAATCGCTATCTTTAAAGACGCATAGCTGTTCTGACAATTCCTAGGCCGTTAAAACGGCAAAGCCAAAATCCCCTGTTGAAACAGCATATACAGGACAGTGCCGGAGAAGATGGAAAGCAGCATATTTCGCTTCCAACAATGCATCAGGATGGTTAGCCCAAGGGAAAGAAACTCCGGTAGTCCGTGGTTTCCGCTAAGCAACTGAACATTACGAAGACAATACACCAAAAGCAGAGCAAAGCTTGCGGGAGGCAGAGCCTTTCCCAGATATTGCACTGTTTTAGGTGTATTTTTTTGAAATAAGATAAAGGGCAAAAAGCGGGTCAGCATGGTGCCCAGAATACAAAGCGCTATAATAATGATGCGTTGCCATACGGTCATAAGCTTTCCTCCGCTTCCATAAATTGCTGTTCCAGCTTAGGCTTTGCCAGGAGGAAAATGCCTAAGATTCCCAGCATAGCAGGTAGGATGAAATGCTCTGCTTTAAAAATAACTAAGGACAGGATGGATACCCCCAGTCCCAGCAGGGAAGAAAAATGATTTTTCTCCTTTAAAAATTGATCGAAGAAAATCACTGCAAAGAGAGCAGTCATGACAAAATCAATCCCCTCTGTGGAAAAAGGCAGGACATTTCCCAGAAGCGTACCAATGCAGGAGCCTAGCACCCAGTAGATTTGATTTAAGAGTGTCACAAAAAACATAAACCAAGTAGGATCTACACCCTCCGGTATTTTGGTACTGTAATTAATACTGAAGCTTTCGTCGCACATCCCGAAGATTAGATAAAAACGCTTCCATCCTTTTTTGGGGAATTTATCCAGCATGGCAATGCCGTAGAACAGATGTCGAAGCTGAATCATAATAGCCAGAAAAAGCGTTTCCAAAGGAGCAAATGGCCCCAGCAGAAATCCCACAGCCAAGAGCTCTAAGGAACCGCCGTAGATTAAGGAAGCCATAAAGAAGGTGTAGACCACGGAAAGGCCGGCGCTGTGCATATAGATACCGTAAGCAAAGCCCAGAAATAAAAAGCCGGTTAAGATGGGAACGGTATGAGGGAAGGCGGCCTTTAGCGCCTTTTTTTGCTGTTCATGAAGCATAAGACTATCCTTTCTAAAAGAAAAAAACAGCAATAGTCTATAAATTTTTTTTATGAATTTCAAGGGAAAAGCGGGAAAATTTTCCATAAAAAGAGAGAATACTATAGGAAATTTACCAATTGAACATTTTTAAAAATATTTGTTATACTTCCAGTAAATAAAAAGGGTGTCCCGCTACCGTTAAAGGTGGAGCATTAAAGAAGGTGTCTCACTACCTATATCCCAAAGGTGAAGCATTAAAGCGAACAGAGAGGATGAAACCTCTCTGTTTTTTTAGGAGAAGACAATGGCAGAAGCGATTAAATATGGATTTTACGCTATAAATCCTGATTATCTTGAATATCTCAATCAAATAGATTCAGAAGTTTATTACAACCCATCATATAGGAACAGTATTTCGAAAAAGTTCCAGCCGATCGTTGTCCGATAAGCAAGCAATTTTTCTCATAGCACTTCACCTCCACATATTTTACGAATGGCATCATAAATCCAATCTGTAGACTCTTTGGCTTCTTGCAAACACGCTTGTTTTTCTTCTTTTGATAATTTCTTTCTTAGATAGTCTATGGTGTCAGACTTTACATTATTTTTTCCTAAAGCTTTTAATGCTTGAATGACAAGGCTGGTCATATAGGAGAGTCCGGTGATTTCTTTGTTCGTTCTATGTTTAAAATCAATTTCCGTGTTATTCCACTTATAGCTTTTATAGGGGCCGTCACTAAGATAGGACCAGCTTGTACTTACTTGTGTAGATAGACCTAAAAGATTAAGAGCAGTGTTTCCACATGGAGCGATAGTCCAGTGGTAGCTTCTAGCTAGGGCTTTAGCTATAGCATCAGGATTGATTGCGACATACTCTCCTAACAGTTTACTGTACTTTGGCTTTTCATAAACACCGTTGAATACTCTACGAAGAGTGTCCTTTTGTGCTAAGCGATTAAGATTTCGGCGGACAGTATCTGTATTGGCGATGTCGGCAAAATCTGAATTCACGAAGACACTACTCTCCGGAGCTTTATGAATTCGATCTTGAATTTGTTTAGCGTATCCGTCAGCCAAGAATCTCACCTCCTTTGTCCCGAATATTATATATTATTCGGGACAAAATGAAATAGCCTTTATAGGCGTACTTCGTATTGGTGCATTTCATAAATTGTGATATTATCATTTCATAAGAATGTAGTGTCAGAAACTAATTTTACTGCTATTAGACGCTTCAGCATATAAGGAGTAATACTCTTATGATTAATGAAATATTATTTATGGAAATTAGATTATTAGGAGAGTTTTGTCAAAAATATAAAATGAGTCGGGCTGCTGCCAATGCCCTCTTCTCAAAATATAAAATTTGGCAATATATAGAGTCATGCTATGACATTTTCCATATTAATGGTGACGAGTACAATTTAGATGAAATCAGCACTGTTTTGAAGGCGAAAGGAGCGATTTCGTGAAGCTAAGCTTTCAGGAGGCAAGAAAATATGTCATTTGAAAAAATGAATATATGTGCAGACATGATACTTACAGATGCTATTGAAGATATGGCTGAGGAAGAGAATATCTCCATTGAAGAGTCGAGAAATAGGCTCTTAAGTTCCAATGCGTGTAAGTGTCTTTATAATTTTGATTCCGGATTGTGGAAGGAAGGATCTGACTATTTTCTGGACTACTATAGGAGATCCGAGCAAAAAGTAGGCGGCTAAACCATCATTTTCAAATCATCTCTTCCAAATCATAACTTTCCCTAAAATCGATTGCATAGAACATCGTTTCAGAGTATTCTTGAGCGGTATTGAATTTAAGGGGGAGAGAAGATGTTTTCTATACTGCTACTCATGATTTATCTGGCTTTTGTCAGTCTTGGACTGCCGGATGCCTTGCTGGGCTCTGCCTGGCCGATCATGTATCAGGAATTTGCTGTTCCCGTATCCTATTCGGGAACAGTTTTTATGATTATTTGCGGAGGAACCATTCTCTCCAGCTTAAACAGCGAAAAATTGAATCGCCGCTTTGGAACCGGGAAAATTACGGCAATTTCGGTGTTTTTAACCGCCATTGCCTTATTCGGTTTTTCCATTAGCCATAGCTTTCTCATGCTCTGTCTTTTTGCCATTCCCTATGGTTTGGGAGCAGGTTCTGTGGATGCGGCCTTAAATCACTATGTGGCTCTGCATTATTCCAGCAGGCACATGAGCTGGCTGCATTGCATGTGGGGCTTGGGCGCCTCCGTAGGTCCTTATATCATGGGCTTTGTTTTACAAAGAGGAGAGCCTTGGAATAGGGGCTATCTGATTGTTTCCATAATTCAGTTTACTCTGGCTATCATTCTTTTTTGCAGCCTCTCCTTATGGAAGAAAAATCCGGAGGAGCTAAAGGAAAATAGCGCAACTGCTCCCGGTGCGATGGAGGGAAAGGCTACCTCCGACGGGGCTGAAGCCCCCAAACAAAGAGCGCTTAGTCTTAAAGAGGTCTTTGCCATTCCCGGAGCCAAGGAAAGCTTGGCCAGCTTCTACGGCTACTGCGCCCTGGAGCAAACCGTGGGCTTATGGGCAGGCTCTTTCATGGTTCTTGCCCTTGGCATGGAGGAGAAATTAGCTGCCTCCTATGTGGCACTATTCTATTTTGGAATTACCTTCGGCCGTTTTCTTTCCGGCTTTTTCACGATGAAATGGAAAGATGAGCAAATGGTGTTGGGAGGAAGCGCCATCGTTTTCTTCGGCATTTTCCTGCTCTTTACACCCTGGAGTAAGGCGCTGGTATTGCCGGCCTTAATCCTCATCGGACTGGGCTGCGCTCCGGTCTATCCTTCCGTAATTCATTCCACCCCCTATAACTTTGGTGTGGAGCATTCTTCTGCCCTGATTGGGGCGCAAATGGCAGCCGCCTATGTGGGAACCTTGATTATGCCTCCCCTCTTTGGGGTTCTGGGACGAAGTTTCAGTATGAAGCTCTTCCCCTATTACTCCATGTTCCTTCTGCTTTTTATGGTATTTACTTATAGAAGAATGCTTCAAGTCACCAAGAAGGCAAGGCGAGAGAAGCGATAAGGGGCTTTTTCGATAGCTTTCAGCAAAGAACGAATACGAAAGATATTTACTTTTGCAACAAATTGTTGCGCCGAGGGAACGGCGACAGTGAACCGGTACATGAAAACAAGGCTATACGATAAGCAAGACAGTGCATTATAGAAAGTCAGTACAACATAAAGTCAATACCCTAAAGAAAGGATGGAAATCCTATGCAAAAAGTGCATGAAGAACTGGAACGCATTTTGCCCAAGGCCATCGCCTTGGCGGAAGACATTTTCAAAAACCCGGAGCTGGGCTATAAGGAATTTCGGAGCCGAGAAAAGGTGGAAGAGGCCTTGAAGGATGCGGAGATTCCCTTTACCGAGGTGGCTTACACGGGACTTATGGCGACTTTGGATTCCGGAAAGGAAGGTCCCTGCATCGGCTTAATTGCGGAGTTTGATGCAGTGCCGGTTCTGGGGCATCCCTATGCGTCAAGCGACCAAAATGCCGCCCATGCCTGCGGCCATTATGCCCAGACCGGGGTGATGCTTGCCGTATTTTTGGCGCTGAAGGAAGCCGGGATTATGGAACAGCTTCCGGGAAAGGTGAAGCTCTTCTTCACTCCTGCGGAAGAATTCTGCGATATGGACTATCGAAGAAATCTCATTAGAGAGGGGAAGGTTTCCCATTCCTCCGGCAAGCAGGAAATGATTTCACTGGGACTTTTTGATGAATGTGCGGTGCTCCTGTCCTGCCACAGTATGGGGCTCATCGACACGGACTATCAGGCTGAGGTGGGGGCTTCCTTAAACGGCTTCTGCCAAAAGAAGGTCACTTTCTTAGGCACGGAAGCTCATGCCGGGGCCAATCCTCATTTGGGGGTAAATGCCCTTCACGCCATGACTTTAGCCATTTCCGCCATTAATGCCCTTCGGGAAAGCTTTCCGGAGGAGGATTGCATCCGGGTGCATTACATCGTGACCGAGGGCGGACAGACGGTGAATTCCGTTCCTGCCAGAACCAAGATGGAGATGTATATTCGAGGAAAGACCGTGGAAGCCATCCGAAGCACGGAGAAAAAGGTGGATCGGGCTTTACGGGGAGCAGCGCTGGCGATAAACTGCGACCTGGAAATCCAAAATACCCCGGGCTATCTTCCCTTAAAGCAGGATCCGGCCCTTACGGAGCTGGTGCGAAGCCAGATTCTTCGCTACATGCCGGAAAGTCGGATTGCGGAGGGCACCCACGGTACCGCCTCCGGGGATATGGGAGATCTGTCCATGCTCTTCCCCACGGTGGAAATCGGCATTTCCGGATTCAAGGGACGGATTCACGGCCGGGATTTCGGTACGGAAAATGAAAGGGAAGCCTACCAGATTCCCGCCCACTATTTTGTGGATACGGTCATGCGACTTTTGGAAAATGAGGGGGCGGAAGCCAAGAGAATCCAAGAGAGCTTTGTACCCAAATTCACTAAGGAGAACTATCTGGCAGAGCTGGATAGACTTCATACAAGTTTATTTTACGAAAGGGAGAAGGAATGATGAAAAGAAAGAACTGGATTTTAGGATTGAGTGCAGTAGGTATGATGGCAGTTTTGGCAGCTTGCGGAGGCAATGCAAATGCTAAAGCCACCACATCCGCTACAGAGGCGGCGAAGGAAGGAACTACCCCGGCAGCCAAGGAAGAGAAAGCTGAGGACAGCAAGAAAAGCGATGGCAAGAAGCTGAAGGTCACTCTTTTGGTAACCGGTTCCTTCGGAGACAAGGCCTTTAACGATTCCGCTCAGGCAGGAATGAAGAAGATTCAGGAAGAGCTTTCCGACAAGGCGGAAGTGACCATGGTGGAAATGGGGAACGACAAGACCAAGTTTGAAGGGGCTATGCAGGATGCTTCCGAGTCCGATGCGGATTTGATTATCACCGGTCTTTGGGATATGAAGGAAATCACCGAGAAGATTGCCCAGGAATATCCGGAGAAGAAGTACATCCTTTTTGATACTGCCGTAGATTATACTTTGGGAGACCTTTCCAATGTATATTCCATGAGCTATAAGCAAAATGAGGGTGCCTTCCTGGCCGGCGTTTTGGCAGCAGGGGTAACCAAATCCTCCATGCCCTATGCCAATGCGGATAATGTCATCGGTTTCGTAGGGGCAAAGGATACCGCGGCGGTAATCAATGACTCTGCAGTAGGATACATTCAGGGTGCGAAGTTTATGGATCCTGAAGTAAAGGTATTGGTTTCCTATGTAGGCTCCTATGTGGATTCTGCAACAGCAAAGGATCTGGCATTAACCCAGTATGCCAACAATGCGGACACTGTCTTCGTGGCAGCAGGCCCTGCCAGCGTAGGGGTTATCGAAGCTGCAGCGGAAAGCAAGAAGTATGTTATCGGGGTAGACTCCGACCAGGCGGAAGCTTATGCCGGAAAGCCCGAGCAGGAATACATCATTTCCTCCGCAATCAAAAATGTGGGAGAGAGCCTGTATCTTTCCGTGGAAAAGGCGGCAGAGGACAAGCTTCCCTTCGGTGAGGCGGAGGTGCTGGGCCTTAAGGACGGCGTAGTCGGTATTGCGGAAAATGACATTTACAAGAAGGAAGTACCGGAAGACGTACAGAAGAAGGTAGAGGATGCAAAGCAGGATATCCTTAACGGCAAGGTGACTGTAGACACTGCTTACGGTATGGAAGAAAGCAAGTTAAAGAGCATTATCAGCGGAGAATAATTCACCGGACTTTGCCTTGTATGGATTCTGAATTTACGGATCCGGGGACAGAAATGAAGCAGTAAACGGAAAAAAGAATCAACAGGAGGAACGGTGGAAGTCATAGCAGGAAGAGGACTTTACCAGATCTATCCCGGTGGCGTTTTGGCCAATGAAGACGTGAATCTCTCCGTGGAAAAAGGAGAGATTCATGCTTTAGTAGGGGAAAATGGAGCAGGCAAGTCCACATTGATGAAGATGCTCTATGGGGAAATCGCCCCCACTAAGGGGAAAATACTGGTAAAGGGGGAGGAAGTGGAGTTTCACTCCTCCAAAGAAGCCATGGAAAAAGGCATCGGAATGGTACACCAGCATTTTATGCAGATTCCTTCCATGACGGTGGCGGAGAATCTGGTGCTGGGCACGGGAAAGAGTCTTTTCGTGGATCGAAAGAAGGCTGTGGAGGAGTGCAAGACCCTTTCCGAAAAATACGGTCTGCAAGTGGAGGCGGAAAAAAAGGTTTCCGACATTTCCATTGCCATGCGACAGAAGCTGGAAATTCTAAAGGCGCTTTACAGAGGAGCGGAAATCTTTATTCTGGACGAGCCCACAGCGGTACTGACGCCTCAGGAAACCGAGGAGCTTTTCGTGCAGCTTCGGAGCTTACGGGAAAAGGGGCATACCATCCTCTTTATTTCCCATAAATTACAGGAAGTAAAGGCTCTTTGCGACAGAATGACCATTCTTAGGGACGGAAAGACCATGGGAACCTATGGGGTGGAAAGTCTTTCGGAGGCGGACATTTCCCGACTGATGGTGGGAAGAGAAATTCGTCTGGATATCGAGAAAGAGCCCTATTCCCCGGGAAAAAAGGTATTTTCCGGAAAAAACATTTCCCTGCAGGGCGAGGGGGGAAAGGCGATTTTACAAAATCTGTCCTTCTCCCTTTCCGAGGGAGAAATTCTGGGAATTGCCGGCATTGACGGAAACGGACAAAACGAGCTTTGCCAAGTCTTGGTGGGGACGCTTCCGGCAAGGGGGGCAGAGCTTAAGCTCTTTTCCGAAGACTTTTCCGCATTTTCCGTACAGAAGCGGCAGGACATGGGGATTTCCTATGTGTCGGAGGACCGCTTCCTCTATGGCTCCGCGCCCAAGCTTAGCTTGGAGGAAAATGCCATTTCCCGAAGCTATAGGGAGAAGGCGCTTTTTTCCTTCGGGCTTCTAAACAGCGGAAAGATTCAGGCCTTTACCAAGAAGGTGCTTTCGGCCTTTTCCGTAAAATACAAAAATACCAAGCAGGATGTGAAATCCCTTTCCGGCGGAAATGCCCAGAAGCTGATTTTCGGGCGGGAATATGAGGCCAATCCTCATTTGTTCATCCTGAATCAGCCCACCAGAGGAATTGATGTGGGCGCCATTGCCTTTATTCGAAAGAAAATTTTGGACATGCGGAAGAATAAGAAGGCGGTGCTTTTGATTTCCGCTGACCTGGCTGAGCTCCTGTCCTTAAGTGATCGCATCCTGGTGATGCATGAGGGACGTTTTGTGGGCTATCTGGACAATGACGGCAGTCTGACGGAGGAGGAGCTTGGTTTATATATGCTGGGCGTTAAAGAAGACAGTCAGGAAAGAATAGGAGAGGCTTATGAGCAGTAAACAACAATTTCAGCTTTTTCGTTTTATCCTGGCACTGGGAATATCCCTTGGCATCTCCATGCTGATTATTTTTCTGGTAAGTAAGGAGCCCTGGACAGCCATTTCCTACCTGCTTTTGGGACCCTTTGGCAGTATGCGACATTTTCTTTCCATCTTTGCCCAGGCCACCCCGTTGATTTTTACCGGGCTTGCCCTAAGTCTTTGCTTTAAGTCGGGAAACTTTTCCATGATAACGGATGCCTGCCTCTATATTTCCGCGGTGCTTACCGCGGCCTTGGCCATCCGCCTGAGCCTGCCCTTCCCCCTGCATCCTCTGGTGATTTTACTCTTGGCGGCGGCGATGGGAGGCATTATTGGAAGCCTGCCGGCATTGGCGAAGTTGTATTTTAAAGCCAATGAACTGGTTACGTCCTTGATGCTAAACTATGTCTTTTTCTACTTGGGACTTTTTACCATCAGCAAATACTTTGCGGATCGGGAGGCGGGAACCTTTGCTTCCTTAAAGTATGCCAAAACTGCGGTACTGCCGATTTTGGTGAAGGGCAGTAAGCTGCACCTGGGCTTTTTCCTGGCCCTGCTTTTGGCGGTACTTTTCAGCATCCTGCTGTACAAAACCCGCTTCGGCTATGAGCTTCGGCTTTCCGGAAGCAATCCTTCCTTTGCGAAAATGGTGGGCATTTCCTCATCAAAGGTGATCCTCCTGACCCAGGTTCTGGCGGGAATGGTGGCCGGCCTTGGAGGGGCGGTGGAGCAAATGGGCATGTATCAGCGTTTTAACTGGCAGGAGTCCCCCTCCTATGCCTGGGACGGGGTGATTATTGCCATTCTTTCCCGAAACAATCCGGCGCTGGTGCCCTTTTCCGCCCTCTTCCTGGCCTATATCCGTGTGGGAGCGGATATCATGTCCAGAAAGTCCGATGTGCAAAATGAATTGGTAGCTCTGATACAGGCTCTACTGATTCTCTTCGTAACCGCGGAGGCCTTTCTTTCCGGCTGGGAGCATAGAAGAGAAGTGAAGGAATCCTTGGCTACGGCGGATACCGCCCTGCCGGCGACCGCAAGTACCGAGTCGGTAGCGAAAAAAGCAGATTTGGTAGAAGCAACCGAGCCGGCAGCAACAAAAGCTGAATCAGCAGAAGCAAGCGGGTCGGCGACGGAAAAAAACGAGTCCGGGGCAGGAGATAAGTTGCTGCCGGAACCGGGAAAGGAGGAGGCATAATGGGAGATATACTATCCATTTTGGGAAAGGAAGACTTTTACTTTGCCATGCTTCGTACCGCAACACCGGTACTCCTCACCACCCTGGGAGCCATGACCGCCTCCCGGGCAGGAGTCAGCAACATTGCCTTAGAGGGCACCATGCTCTTTGCCGCCTTCTTCGGGGTGATTGTCAGTGCCTTTAGTCAAAGCGCTCTTTTGGGCTTTTTGGCGGCGGTAGGGATAGGGCTTTTGATTTCCCTGCTTTTGTCTTACTTTATTTTGGAACTGCATTCCAACGGCATTCTTTCCGGTATTGCCTTAAATACCTTGGCTTCCGGCGGAACCATCTTTCTTTTATTTTTGATTACCGGGGAAAAGGGAGCCTCCACTTCTTTGCACAGCTTAAAACTTCCTGCTTTAAATATCCCTTTGATAGAGAACATTCCCTTTGTGGGAAAGATTCTTTCCGGACAGCATATCTTGACCTACCTGAGTCTGCTTTTGGTTTTTGTGATTGCTACCCTCTTTAAGAAGAGTCGTCTGGGAATGGAAATCATCGCTGTGGGAGAGAATCCCGAGGCGGCGGAATCCCTGGGGATTTCCGTAAAAGGAGTGAAGCGGACAGCACTTCTTATCAGCGGAGCTTTAACCGGTATGGCAGGAGCCTTTCTTTCCATGGGCTATGTGGGACTGTTTTCCGCAGGAATGACCGCAGGACGAGGCTATATTGCCTTGGCCACCCAGGCTATTGCCGGAGGAAATGCTTATTTGGCTTTTCTGGCCTCCCTGCTTTTCGGCTTCTGTCAAAGCATGGCTAACTACCTGCAAAACACCGGAGTACCACTACAGTTTATTCAGTTAATCCCTTACCTTAGTATTGTTGTAGCCTATTGCGCATATTGCAGGGCAAAGTTGAAACGATAAACTAAAATGGGATTCATTTGATGTGAAACGTTATGAAGATAAGTAAACCCGGTCAGTAGGGACACTTGAAAGGGGAGCTGTAAAAAACAAAATAAGAAAGAATTTTCAGCAATATAGGTCTGAATGTGAGGTGGTCTGATCCCGATACTTGCAGAAAGTCATCGAAGTGAAGGACTGCAAAAATCAATAAATGAAGCGATTGCAGTGTGGGTCTGTAAGAGGGACAATCTGAGCTCTCAGGTATTTACGAAAACTGGCGAAGGGAAGGACTGTAGAAATCAATCTGGTGAAGCGACCAAAGCAGTAT
>CAUUJL010000012.1:0-39904 GCA_963545375.1 uncultured Oribacterium sp. | reverse complement strand
TCGCTATGGAAGAGGGACTTCGTTTCGCTATCCGTGAGGGTGGAAGAACTGTAGGATCCGGAAGAGTTGTTAAGATTCTTGAGTAATTAGAAAGAATCCCTAAACGAATCTTTAAGAAAAGCGTGTTTCGCAAGGAACACGCTTTTTTGCTGTATTTTTTACCTAAAGTGCGTTATGATAGAAAAGTTAAACTGAACAAAGATAGGACAAAAAATATGGGAAAAAATCTTGATAATTTAGATGATGTAAAGAAAATGTTGTCGAAAAAAAGTCGAGAAAAGATTATTTTAAAGAAAAGAAATCAACGACAAAGAAAACTTCATAAGATTCAGAAAAAGAGAAGGGATTTTCATGAGCAATCCTTTTTTCTGATACCGATGATTGTGTTGGTCTTAATCGTGCTGATTAAAATATTGGAAGCATTTGGCTTTGGCGCTTCACCCTATCAGGAGAAGCCGAAGTTGAAGGCCAGCGCTTCCAACATTGTCAGTTCTTCGGATGTGGAAGAAGATACGGATCAGACTTTAGCAGAATACAATGACGATGTATTGGAAAAGTTTTTCCAGGAATATTTTCAGGCGAAGCTTGCTGCGGATGTGGACACTCTCTATCGTCTTAGTGGTGTGGAAAATCAAAGCAAGGAGCAAAGAGAAAGGTTACAAAAGCAGCTGAAAACCCAAGCCGGATATATTGAAGCCTATGACAATATAAAAACCTACGCGGTGCCGGGTATAGGGAAAAATGAAAAGCTTATTTTCCTGCAGTATCAGGTACATTTCCGAAGGGCGAAAACGCCGGCACCGGCTTTGATGTACTGCTATATGCGGGTAAACGATCAGAATTCCTTTGAGTTGGTAGAAAATAAAACCCCGGAGCAAACAAAATTTATCCATGCCTATATTGCCTCCCACGCCAATGTGCAGGATTTAATCAATGCGGTGGATTCTCAGCTTTTAGAGGCTCTGTCTTCAGATTCTCGACTGGCTGTTCTTTATGATGCCTTCCAGACCGGAAGAATCTATACCCAGGATCAGGCCTCCATTGATTCCGAGGTATCTCTTTTAGAGGTAAATGATGATGGGCCGGCTGCGGTTACAGAATCCGATGGCAGTGTTTCTCCGGCTCCCGGTGGGGAAGCCAATTCTTCAGCTTCTGAAAACCCCACATCGGCGGAAAATGCCGGCGGAGAAACTTTAGCAGATGCCGGTGTGGAAACAACAGCTACGACGGTCTCAGAAGGAACTACAGAAAGTACGGCTGCCGGTAACGGATAGATGACCCGGCAGATATAGTCTTTATCCAAAGAAATAGTATAGATAAAGTATTATCATCCGGTAACGGATAGAAGATAGAATTACAGAAGGGAATTCCATGAACACCAAGGATTTTTATTATGATTTACCGGAGGAATTGATTGCGCAGGATCCCCTGCTGAATCGCTCCTCCTCTCGACTCATGCTTTTAGATAAGGAAACGGGAGAAATCGAACATAAGCATTTTTATGATATCCTGGACTATTTGCATCCCGGGGATTGTCTGGTCTTAAATGAAACCAAGGTAATTCCGGCAAGATTATACGGGGTGAAGGAAGATACCGGAGCGCAAGTTGAGGTGCTTTTGTTGCATCGGAAAGATAAGGAGCACTGGGAGTGTCTGGTCAAGCCCGGAAAGAAGCTAAAGCCCGGCGCAAGAATTTCCTTTGGGGATGGAAGACTTAAGGCGGAAATTGTAGATATTTTAGAAGAGGGAAATCGGCTGATTCGCTTTGAATTCAGCGGAATTTTTGAAGAGGTATTGGACCAACTTGGAGAGATGCCTCTTCCCCCTTATATTACCCATAAATTAGAGGACAGAACTCGTTATAATACCGTCTATGCTAAAGAAGAGGGCTCTGCGGCGGCTCCTACGGCGGGACTGCATTGGACCAAAGAATTACTGGAGCAGTGTGAGGCCAAGGGGGGTGAGATTCTTCGTATCACCCTCCATGTAGGTCTTGGTACCTTCCGACCGGTGAAAATGGAGGAAGTGGAGAAGCATCACATGCATTCCGAGTATTATTCCGTTTCCCAAGAGGTGGCGGAGAAGATAGAAGCCTGCAAGAAAAGAGGGGGAAGAGTTATCTGTACCGGAACCACCTCCTGTAGAGCCCTGGAGTCCGCCGCAAGAGAAAGTGGAAAAATAGAAGCCAAGTCCGGCTGGACAGATATTTTCATCTATCCGGGATTTGAGTTTAAGGTGATGGATGCCTTGATTACCAACTTCCATTTGCCGGAGTCCACCCTTCTTATGCTGGTTTCCGCATTGTCCAGCAGGGAGAAAATCTTGCATGCCTATGAAGAGGCGGTAAAGGAAAAGTATCGTTTCTTCAGTTTTGGGGATGCCATGTTTATTCATTAGGAATAAGGGGGAAGGATGCGTATCAATAAGTGGCTCAGTGCCATGGGAATTTGTTCCAGAAGAGAGGCGGACCGTTATATTTCCGAAGGCAAGCTTTTGGTAAACGGAGAGAAAGCAAGCCTTGGCATGGAAATTATGGGAAAAGAGGAGATTCTTTTAGACGGGAAGCTTATTTCCGGCAAGGGGCATAAGAAGGAAAAGCCCAAGCCGGTACTCTTGAAGTACTATAAACCAAGAGGCATTATCTGTACCACAGGAGAGAAGGACAGAGGGAAAAATGTCATTGAGGCCATCGGTTATAAGGAAAGAATCTATCCGATCGGTCGCCTGGATAAGGACTCTGAAGGCTTGTTGCTTTTGACCAATCAGGGAGATCTGGTTAATCAAATCAATAAAGCCAGCGGCTATAAGGAAAAAGAATATATTGTTTCTGTGGATAAGCCGATTACTAAGGAATTTTTACAGGAAATGTCCTCCGGGGTTTACCTTCCGGAACTGGAAAGAAGCACCAGGAGGGCAGTGCTTTGGCAAGATCCGAAGCTACCCAAGGAGATTCAGCGGAAGCAGTTCCACATTGTCTTAACGGAGGGCTTAAATCGCCAGATTCGAAGAATGTGCGAAGCCCTTGGCTATGAGGTGACTCGCTTAAAGCGTATTCGGGTGATGAATATAGAGCTGGGAAAAATGAGACCCGGAGAATATTTCGAGATAAAGAGAGAAGAGTTAGAGCTTTTTTGAGGGATAGTATGGGGAGTCAAGAGAATAGCAAGATAGAAGAAAATAGCAAGATAGAAGAAAATAGCAAGATAGAAGAAAATAGCGGTATGCAAGAAGCCGGTAAGCAGGACAGCATAGCCAAAATGAAGGAGCTGATTTCTTTTTTGAATGAGGCGTCAAAGGCCTATTATCAGGAGGGAAGAGAGATTGTCTCCAACTTAGAGTACGACAAGGCCTATGATACCTTGCTGAGTTTGGAGGAGGAGAGCGGCGTGGTACTTTCCGGAAGCCCCAGCCAAAATGTAGGCTATGCGGTGGCTACCGCTCTCCCCAAGGAAACCCATGAAACACCGATGCTTTCTTTGGATAAAACCAAGTCTGTAGAGGATCTGCAAAGCTTTTTGCAGGGACAGGAGGGAATTCTTTCCTGGAAACTGGACGGATTAACCATCGTTTTGCATTATCAGGAGGGAAAGCTTGTAAAGGCGGTAACCAGAGGAAACGGCATCGTGGGAGAGCTGGTTACGGAAAATGCCAAGACCTTCCAAAACCTGCCTTTACAGATTCCTTTTAAGGGGCAGCTTGTGGTTCGGGGAGAGGCCTTTATTTCCTATTCCGATTTTGAAAGAATCAATGAAGAGCTTCCGGAGGAGGGCGCCAAATACAAAAACCCCAGAAATCTTTGCTCCGGTTCCGTTCGTCAGCTGGATCCGAAGGTGACAAAGGAAAGAAGGGTGCAGATTTCTTTGTTTAGCCTGGTCCATGCGGAGGAAGAGGGAAAAACTCCGGATTTTCACAACCAACATGAGGAAGAGTTCCGTTTCCTGGAAAAGCAGGGATTTTCCGTGGTACATCGAAAAATGGTGAATGCCGAAAATATCCAAGAGGCGGTGGCGGAATTTTCCAAGCTGATGCCGAAAAACGACTTCCCCTCCGATGGACTGGTGCTTTTATACAATGATATCGCCTATGGAGAAAGTCTGGGAAGAACCGCGAAGTTTCCCCGGAATGCCATTGCCTTTAAGTGGCAGGATGAGGAGGAGAGCACAAAGCTACTTTCCGTGGAATGGTCTCCCAGCAGAACAGGCTTAATTAATCCTGTGGCGATTTTTACGCCGGTGGAGCTGGAGGGTACCGTGGTCAGCAGAGCCAGCCTTCACAATATCACCTATTGCGAGGACTTGGCCCTTGGCATCGGAGATGAAATCACGGTTTATAAGGCAAATATGATTATCCCCCAGATCGGGGAAAACAAAACTAAGTCCGGGAATTTAGAGATTCCCAAGCACTGTCCTGCCTGTCAGGGAGAAACCAAGATTGTTAAGGATCGGGAAACCAAGATGCTCTACTGCACAAATTCCCATTGCCCGGCAAAGCGGATTAAGCAGTTTGCTCTTTTTACCAGTAGAGATGCTCTGAATATTGAGGGGCTTTCCGAGATGACCTTGGAAAAATGGCTGGGCAGAGGCTTTATTCAAGAATTCCCGGATCTTTTCTCCTTGGAAAAGCATAGGGAAGAAATTATCGGCATGGAGGGCTTTGGTCTAAAGTCCTTTGAGAAAATTCAGGAAAATATCGAAAAGGCTAAAACTTCCAATCTGGGTAGACTTCTTTATGGTCTGGGAATAGAGGGAATCGGCGTCAGCAACGGCAGAATGTTGGCAGAGGCCTTTTCCCAGGATTCCTATAAACTGATGGATGCTTCCAGGGAAGAAATCCTTCAAGTGAAAGGGATTGGCCAGGTTTTAGCGGACAGCATTGTAGAGTATTTTCAAAAGGAAGATAATCGCCGGATTGTCCGGGAGCTCTTATCTATTTTGCATTTGGAAAAGGAAGAGAAAGAGGAGAAAAGCGGAATCAGCGGAAAGCATTTCGTGATTACCGGAGCGGTTCATCATTTTCCCAATCGAAAGGCTTTAGAGGAGGAAATCCGAAAGGCCGGAGGACAGAGCAGCTCCTCCGTGTCTCAAAACACGGACTACTTAATCAACAATGACAGTACTTCCGGAAGCAGTAAGAACAAGAAGGCCAAGGAGCTGGGTATTCCGATTATAACGGAGGAAGAGTTCTTAAAGCTTTTGGAGAGTTAAGTTTTGCCGTTCAAGAAAGGCAAGGGATAGTGAAGGGATTGCAGAGATAGCGGTGAGCTTCTGAGCTGCTATATTTGAGACTTAAAGTGTCGGAAGATAGGGCTCTTATCATAGAAGGAAAGGACAGAGAATGGAAAACTATGATTTATATTTTCCCCACCTGGGAATCGGCATTGAAAAATTACAGAACAGTATCTCGGTTTTTGGTTTTTCTATAGCTTTCTATGGCATCATTATCGGAATCGGAATGCTTCTGGGTATGTCGGTGGCATCAAGGGATTATGCCAAGCATGGCCACAAGGTGGATGATATTCAGGACTTTGCCTTGATTGTAATTGTTCTGGGAGTTATCGGCGCCAGGCTCTACTATGTGATTTTCGAGTGGGAATATTATTCCAAGCATTTGTTGGAGATTCCCAATATTCGTCAGGGAGGATTGGCGATTTACGGCGGCGTATTGGCGGCTATTGCCACCTGTATAGGCTTTTGCAAGAAAAGAAAGCTGAACTTTCTGCCGATGGCGGATTCCGGTGCTATCGGATTGATTTTGGGGCAGGCCATCGGCCGTTGGGGCAATTTCTTCAATGCGGAGGCCTTTGGAGGATATACAAATTCCTTACTGGCCATGCGGATTAAGGAAAGTATCGTGAATCCGGGAATGCTGAACAGCGATGTGCTCTCGAATTTGCAGTATATTTCCGGTGTATCCTATATTCAGGTGCATCCCACATTTTTCTATGAGAGTATGTGGAATCTCTGTGTTTTTCTCTTTCTTTATAACTACTCGAAAAGAAAGAACTACGACGGACAGATTTTCCTATTTTACTTAATGCTTTACGGCTTTGGACGCTTCTTTATTGAAGGACTTCGGGCGGATTCCCTGATGTTCTTCGGAACCGGTATTGCGGTTAGTCAGATGCTTTCTTTGCTTTTGTTTGTGATCAGTATCATCGCCCAGGTCATCCTTTATGCCAAAAAGAAGGGGAGCCTGTAAATACTTGCTTTGGAGGACTTCATGAAACATATCATTATCGGAACTGCCGGACATATCGACCATGGTAAAACATCTCTTATCCGTGCTTTAACCGGAAGAGAGACGGATCGCTTAAAGGAAGAACAGGATCGGGGAATTACCATTGAGCTGGGCTTTACCTGGTTTGACTTAAAGGACGGTACCCGCTGCGGTGTTATTGATGTACCGGGACATGAGAAATTTATTCAGCAGATGGTTTCCGGGGTTTGCGGTATGGATATGGTGCTCCTGGTGGTGGCGGCGGATGAGGGCATTATGCCCCAGACCAGAGAGCATCTGGACATTCTTTCTCTGCTTGGGATTGAGAATTGCATTGTGGTACTGACCAAATGCGATTTGGTGGATGAAGACTGGATTTCCATGGTGAAAGAGGATATTCGGGAGGAATTCCGGGGCACTATGCTGGAGAAGGCTAAGATTGTGGAGGTATCCACGAAAACCGGTGCGGGAATCGATGGCTGCAAGGATGCTATTTTGGAAATGGTGAAAACTCTTCCGGAAAAAAGTCCCAGTGGACTTCCAAGACTCCCCATTGACAGGGTATTCAGCTTGCAGGGCCTGGGAACCATCGTTACCGGTACCCTGATTTCCGGAACTTTGACGAAGGGGGACGCGGTGGAAATTTATCCCAAGCGCCTTCCGGTACGAATTCGAAATATTCAGGTTCATGAACAGGATGCGGAACAGGCGGTGGCAGGACAGAGAGTGGCCTTGAACCTTACAGGATTAAAGAAAGGCGATATCAAGAAGGGCGCCGTACTGGCACGGGAAAACAGCTTTGAAAATACCAGGCTTTTGGATGCCAAGGTGCGCATTCTCCCATCTTCTCAGAGAACCGTTAAAAATAGAGAGAGACTGCATTTTCTGACCGGCACCACGGAGCTGCTTTGTCGTATTATTCTTCTGGATAAGGAGGAACTTGAGGCAGGGGAAGAGGGATATTGTCAGATTCTTTTGGAGCAGGACATGGTTTTTGCCAAAGGGGATCCCTTCCTACTGCGGTTTTACAGCCCTGTGGAAACCATTGGCGGAGGAACTGTTTTAGAGGCTAATGCCAAGAAGAAAAAACGTTTCCGGGAAGAGGAAATTGATGCCTTAAGACGAAAGGAAGAGGGTTCCTTGGAGGAGACTTTGGAGACTTATTTCCTGGAAGCAAAATTTGGTGCAAGCCTAAAAGAGGCGGGAAAAGACCTTTCTTCGGAAAATGAGGAGCTGCTTCCCCTTGTGGAGGAGCTGTGTGCCGGCGAAAAGCTTTGGGAGCTCAGTTTACAGCAGGGAACAGTTTATCTGCATGGAGACAATAAATTTTATTGGGAGAGTAAATTCAAGGAAGAGTTGGAAAAATTCCGAAAAGCCCATCCCTATCGCATCGGTATGGCAAAGGCGGAATTACGGGAAAAGTTATGGAAAAAGGGCAATGCTAAGGTCTTTGATGCCCTGCTTTCTCTCCTTCCCGAGCTGCAAACTAAGGGAGATCTGCTCTATCTTTCCTCCCAAGAGGATTTTAAAGACGCAAATTATCAAAGTATAGAAAAATCTATTTTAACGACTCTGGAAAATGCCGGCTATCAGCTCTTAAAATTGGAAGAGCTGGAAAGAGGAAAGGCCAAGGAAGAAGATTTTCAGGACATTTTGCAGAATACCGTAGTGGAAGGAAGAGTGGTGAAGGTAGGAGAGGATCCTGAGCTTTTGATTCTTTCACAGGATTTGGAGAAGGTTAAGGCTTGGGTATTGGAATATTTTCAAAAGGAAGAAGTCCTGGGTATTGCCACTCTTAAGGATGCATTTTCTACCAGCAGAAAATGTGCAAAAGCCATGATTCAGTATTTTGACCGGGAAAAAATCACGAAAAAAGTTTCCGGAGAATCGGAGCGTGTGGCCGGACCCGCTGCAAAATAAGAAGGGAGCGCAAGGTGAAAAAACTACTGATTTACGGAGATTCTATCAGTTACGGCTATCTTCCCAATGAGAAGCATCAGGACCTGCGCTTGCCCTTGGAAGAACGGTATTATTATGCCTTGGAACAGGCATTTCCGGACTATTCCCTTCTGGTGGAGGCGAAGGTGGGGCGATGCATTCCGGAGCTTCCCTTTGAATGGGAGGATTTGAAGAAAGCCTGCGAGGGTTTTGGATCTGAAGATAGAATGATTCTCTTTCTGGGAATCAACGATTACTTGAGCTTTGGAAGACCTGACGGAGAGAGAGTCATTAAAAGGCTGGCGGAATTTTTTGAGGATTGTCCTCGCTACGGGATTCCCTTCCCGAAGGAGCATATCCTGTATATCGCCCCTCCCTCTCTGTCCTTTCCCGGAGACCGTTCTTATGAAGCCTTTTCTACCTTGGACGGAAAATGGGATACTTCCCTAAAGGCCTTTTGTAAGGAAGAAGGAATACTATGCTTTAGTCCCTTTGATTTAGCCCTTCCCCGCTTTCCGGATCGGGTGCATCTACTTCCCGAAGGGCAGATTGTTCTGGGAGAAGTGCTTTTGAAATTTATAAAGGAAAAAGATTTTTTGGCGTAATAAGGCGAATTAGAGCTGTAAAGAATCAAAATAAGGTAATGCTAACGATTTTGATTCTTTATGGCTTCTTTTTTATTCATAACGAGTATCGCTCGCAAAGCGTACGATATCTCGTTGAGTTCTTGCCAAAAGGCATGGGAGACAGTTGTTTAAAATTTTGAAAAGCTTTAAAAACTGTACAAAACAGCAAGAAAAAATCAGCAAATAGGACTATGTATATAGAAATTTACTATATAAAGAGCTAAAAAATTGCTATAGAGAATAAATCTGGATAAAATATTCACAATCAAACATTTTCTTTAATAGAAAAGGAGAAAGGCTATGAGTGTTTTGCAGGATTTTATTGGAAAAGGCAATACGTTTCTTTGGAGCTTTCTGTTGATTTTCTTGCTGTGTGGAACCGGAATCTATTACACGATTCGCCTGCGTTTTATTCAGCTAAGACGTCTTGGAGAAGGATTCAAGCTGGTTTTCGGTCACTTTTCTCTAAAGGGAGAAAAGCATGAAAAGGGAGAGATGTCTCCTTTCCAGGCCATTGCAACAGCCATTGCGGCACAGGTAGGAACCGGTAATCTGGCCGGTGCGGCTACAGCGATTGTCAGCGGTGGCCCGGGTGCAATTTTCTGGATGTGGGTATCTGCATTTTTCGGAATGGCAACCATCTATGGCGAGGCCGTATTGGCTCAGGTGTATAAAGAAGAGAAGGATGGCGATGTAACCGGAGGCCCTGTATATTACATTAAAGCTGCATTTTCCGGTGCATTGGGTAAGGTTTTGGCAGGACTCTTTGCGGTATTCATCATCCTGGCTTTAGGCTTTATGGGAAATATGGTGCAGTCCAACTCTATCGGCGCAGCATTCCAGGAAGCCTTCCATATTATGAACCTTGAAGTTCCTCCTATGGCTATCGGTGTCTTTGTTGCAGCGATTGCAGCCTTTATCTTCCTTGGCGGAACCAAGAGACTGGCAGCCGTATTGGAGAAAATTGTTCCGATTATGGCCGGCGTATATATCGTAGGAGCGGTAATCTTTATCCTTATGCATATCACCGCTTTACCGGGAGCATTGGCATCTATCTTCATCGGCGCTTTTAATCCTCAGGCAGTTACCGGTGCAGCACTGGGTATCACCATTCGTCAAGCTATTCGTTTCGGTGTTGCAAGAGGACTTTTCTCCAACGAAGCAGGAATGGGATCTACTCCTCATGCTCATGCAAGAGCAAAGGCAAAGTGCCCGGATGATCAGGGACTTTGCGCAATGGTTTCCGTATTTATTGATACCTTCGTGGTTTTGAATTTTACGGTATTCGTTATTTTAACCAGCGGTATCTATGGACAGCTGGATCCGGCAACCCAGAAGCCTTTGTATACCGGTATTGCTTTAACCCAGAGAGCCTTTGTAGCGGGCTTCGGTAATTTCGGCCATTTCTTTGTAGCCATTTGTCTGTTCTTCTTTGCTTTCTCCACTGTTTTGGGATGGCATTTCTTCGGAGCGGTAAATGTACAGTACCTCTTCGGAAAGAAGGCGGTAACTCTTTATTCCCTGATTGTTGTAGCTTGTATTATCGTAGGAACTACATTAAAGGTGGAATTGGTTTGGGATATGGCGGACTTCTTTAACGGCCTGATGGTTATTCCGAATGTATTGGCTCTCCTTGCTCTATTCCGTGTAGTGAAAGAGCATGTGAAAAAATAAAAGAAATATAGGATGAATAATCCTTTTTTCTAATTCTATTCCTTAAATAGTAGTAAAGAAAAAAGTGCTGTCCGGCAGCACTTTTTTCTTTGTATTTGTTATGGCTATTTCAGACTTTCGTCTAGGGTAATTTGATTATACCTTGGAGATCTTCTTTTGTGAAATTGGACAATTCCATAAAGCTATGGACTTATAGAAACTTGCTATGGATAAGGATGTAATTTTTATAGATATTTTGTAAAAATGTGCTAAAGCAATTTATTGAAATACGGATTCGGAAATATAAAAAAATTTTTGATAATATAAAAATTATTTTGTAGAAAATACTTATAGAATAAAACAATATATAAGCTTATTTTGTTGAAAAACTCTACAAGTGTTGTTAAAATGCTGACAAGCACCATAAATAAGGCATGTTCAGAGAGAGCGGAAGCCACCGAAGAGGCAAGTTGTTGAAAAACGATGAATCTTTCAGGTAAAAGGATGAATATGTTGGGGACTCTGAATCTAATGAAACAGGGGATGCGAGAAATTTCTCGTTCCCCTGTTTTGTGTTTCTAGAAAGGAGAAGTGTAATGAGAACCTTAGTGATTGTTACCAATAACCCTTTGGTGAAGGAGAATGTACCAAAGAAATATCCAAGCGTGAAGATAGAGATTGACTACAAGGAGATTTCCTTCATGGATACCCTTAAGGCGGTACGGGATATGGTACATATGGGCGGAAAGATTCTGACCCATCCTTTGGATGGCTCCATTAAACCCAATGAAACTCCCTACGAATCCGTACTGCTGGACAAGACACCGGAGGAAGGATTTGATATGAAGTCCCTGGATTTGATTGAGTATGCCTTGAATACCTGTGAAAAGTTCGAAGAAAATGAGCGAATTCATGAGGAAAAGGTACAGAAGGATTTCCAGACCTTGGACTGGACCCTGCTGGACAGCGGGCTAGAGTCCCTGGTGTTACATTAAGGACATAAAGGAGCAGTTAGGCATTGTGCTTGGCGCTTTTTATGAATCATACTTAAAAGGAGGAAATGAAAGTGAAGCTGGAATTAGGTAAGATTTTCATTAATGACATCCAGTTTGCCGAGAAAACAGAAATCAAAGACCACGTTCTCTATGTATCCAAGAAAGAACTGAGCGAAGTTTTTCTGTCAGAAGAGAAGATTAAAGAAGTGGAATTTGATGTGGCAAGACCTGGTGAATCCGTTCGTATCACACCGGTTAAGGATGTGATTGAGCCAAGAGTAAAGGTTGAAGGAAAGGGCGGCGTATTCCCCGGAGTGGTTGCTCCTGTAGATACCGTAGGATCCGGAAAGACCTATTGCTTAAAGGGAATGGCTGTAATTACTGCAGGACCTATCGTTGGTTTCCAGGAGGGTGTTATCGATATGTGCGGACTTGGAGCAGAGTATACTCCATTCTCCAAGACTGTAAACCTCACCTGTGTATGCAAGCCGGTAGAGGGAACAGAGTCTCATGACTATGAACAGGCTGTTCGTTTGGCAGGCTTGAAGACCGCTGCATTTATTGCAGAGAAGGCTAAAGAGCTTACTCCTGATGAAACAAAGGTATATGAGACCCTGGATCTGATGGAAGGCGCTAAGGCATTCCCGGATCTTCCAAGAGTCGGATATGTGCAGATGCTTCAGTCTCAGGGCTTACTGCATGACACCTATGTTTATGGCGTAGATGCGAAGAAGATTCTTCCCACTATTCTGTATCCTACAGAGTCTATGGACGGCGCTATCATTTCCGGAAACTGTGTATCCGCTTGTGATAAGAACCCAAGCTATGTTCACGAGAACAACCCTGTTGTAGAGGATCTCTTCGAGGAGCATGGTAAGACCATTAACTTTGTGGCTCATATCATTACCAACGAGAACGTTTACCTTGCCGATAAAGAGCGTTCCTCCAACCAGACTGCAAAGCTTTGCAAGATGCTTCACTTGGATGCGGTAATCATCACTGAGGAAGGATTCGGAAACCCGGATACCGACTTAATCATGAACTGTAAGAAGATTGAGGCTGAGGGAATCAAGACTGTAATCATCACTGATGAGTACGCAGGAAGAGACGGAAAGTCTCAGTCCTTGGCAGATGCAGATGTGGCAGCCAATGCTTTAGTTACCGGTGGAAACGCTAACCAGCTTATTACCCTTCCAAAGTTGGATAAGGTAATCGGAACCTTGGACTACATGACCAAGATTGCCGGAGCTAGTGACACCACTGTGAAGGCTGACGGTTCCTTGGAAGTAGAGATTCAGGTTATTACCGGTGCTACCTCTGAGGTTGGCTTTAATAAGCTGAGTGCAAGATAAGGAGAAGAAAATGGGAAAATTAAAGGTTGTTCAATATATTAACCAGTTCTTCGCACAGGTCGGTGGAGAGGATAAGGCAGATTATCCTATGGAGTACCATGAGGGCGCTATGGGCCCGGGACTTGCTTTCCAGCAGGCTTTCGGTGATGAGGCTGAAATCGTTGGAACCATCGTTTGCGGAGATAGCTACTTCGGAGAGAATACCGACAAGGTAAAGCCGGAGATTTTAAAGAAGGTTGCTGAGCTTAAGCCGGATTTATTCATTGCAGGTCCTGCATTTAACGCCGGTCGTTACGGATTTGCCTGCGCAACCATTGCGGCAGCAGTTCAGGAAGAGCTTCATATCCCTGTTATCACAGGTATGTACGTTGAGAACCCGGGTGCTGATGAGGCAAAGAGCAAGATCTATATCGTTTCTACCAAGAACAGTGCTGCAGGTATGAGAGATGCAGTAAAGAAGATGGCACCTCTTGGCTTGAAGCTTGCAAGAGGAGAGAAGATCGGTTCCTCCAAGGAAGAGGGATATATCCCACAGGGAATCCGTGTAAACTTCTTCGAGGATAAGAGAGGATCAAAGCGTGCGGTAGAGATGCTTTTGGCTAAGATTTCCGGTAAGGAATTCACCACAGAGTATCCAATGCCTTCCTTCGACCGTGTGGCTCCAATGCCTGCTATCAAGGATATGTCTAAGGCTACCATCGCTTTAGTAACCTCCGGCGGTATTGTTCCAAAGGGCAATCCGGATCATATTGAGTCCAGTAACGCTACCCGTTACGGTGAGTACAGCTTAAAGGGTGTAAATGACTTAACTGCAGAGACCTATGAGACTGCTCACGGCGGATATGACCCCAGCTATGCAAATCAGGATGCTGACAGAGTATTACCTGTTGACGTTCTTAGAGATCTGGAAAAAGAAGGAAAGATCGGAAAGCTTTACGATTACTTCTACACCACAGTAGGTAACGGAACTGCAGTAGCTTCTGCTAAGAAGTTTGCTGAGGAAATCGGTGCAAAACTGAAGAAGGACCATGTAGATGCGGTCATTCTGACCAGCACGTGAGGAACCTGTACACGTTGCGGTGCAACGATGGTTAAAGGTATCGAAGCTACAGGAATTCCTGTTGTTCACATTTGTACAGTTACACCTATCTCTATGACAGTAGGTGCTAACCGTATCGTTCCGGCAATCGCTATTCCTCACCCACTGGGAAATCCGGCTATGAAACCGGAAGAGGAGAAGGCTCTGAGAAGAAAGATTGTAGAGAAGTCCTTAAAAGCTCTTTGCACAGAAGTTTCCGATCAGACTATTTTCAAGTAAGCCTGTGTTTTGTAAAAACACTGTGTAATACTCATTCTTCAGGGCAGAGACCCTGCCCTGAAGAAATTTTTATAAGCAATATAAATCGAGCACTATAACAATTATTTATTATACTTTGAATTATATTTATCTCCAAAAAGAGAGAAAGCTATTGAGAAAGAAAAGCTGTTTTTGTTACCATAACAAAGACCATCCATATCGGCTACACACAAGATAGACGTAGTCTGTTTTGTATAATCATACATTATTAATATCTAAAGGAGAGAAAAACCATGTCCAAGATTTATGACGTGCTTATTCTGGGAGCAGGTCCCGGAGGATTGGCTGCAGGTCTTTATGCAGGAAGAGCCAGACTTTCCACCTTGATTGTGGAGAAGGGACAGGATGGCGGACAGATTGCCATTACCGATTCTATAGAGAACTATCCCGGACAGATTGTGGAAGGCGAATCCGGTCCTTCTCTAATTAAGAGAATGACTGAGCAGGCAGAGCGTTTTGGCTGTGAAAGAGCCCATGATACCATCAAGGCTGTAGAATTGGACGGAGATGTGAAAAGACTCATCGGTACCAAGGAGACCTACGAGGGTAAGACTCTGATTATTGCCACAGGAGCTAATCCACGTCCAATCGGATGTAAGGGAGAGAAGGAATTCTTAGGAAAAGGCGTTTCCTACTGTGCAACCTGTGATGCCAACTTCTTCGAGGATCTTCCCGTATTTGTAGTAGGCGGCGGAGACTCTGCGGTGGAAGAGGCTATGTATTTGACAAAGTTTGCAAGCTCCGTTACTCTTATCCACAGAAGACATGAGTTGAGAGCGGCAAAGTCTATTCAGGAGAGAGCTTTCCAGAATGAGAAGCTGCATATTATGTGGGATACTGTAGTAGAAGAGCTGTCCGGAGATGATATTCTTCAGAAGATTAAGGTAAAGAATGTGGTTACCGGAGAAGAGCAGGTATTGGAAGCCAGTGAAGAGGACGGAATGTTCGGAATTTTCGGATTTATCGGCAGAATTCCTACCACAGAGATTTTCCAGGAAACCAATCTGGAAATGGATGACAGAGGATATATCCCTACAGACGAAGATATGCACACCAATATTCCCGGCGTTTTCACCGTTGGAGATGTGCGTGTAAAGAGTCTTAGACAAGTGGTTACTGCTGCTGCGGATGGTGCTATTGCAGCCACCCAGGCAGAGAAATATATTAACGAACACAAATAAAGGAGGACAAGATGTTAGAGGTTGATAAGAATACCTTCGAAGAGGAAGTGCTGAAGGCATCCGGCTATGTATTTGTAGATTTCTTCGGAGATGGATGTGTTCCCTGTGCTGCACTTATGCCATTCGTACATTCTTTGGCTGACAAGTATGAGGGAAAGTTAAAGTTCACTTCTCTGAATACTACAAAGGCTAGAAGATTGGCTATCGGCCAGAAGATTTTAGGACTTCCCGTTATGGCTATCTATAAGGATGGACAGAAGGTGGAAGAGCTGGTTAAGGATGATGCAACAGAAGAGTCCATCCAGAAGATGGTTGAAAAGTATGTTGCTTTAAACCAGTAAGCAATCGTTTCATTTGCGTATTTGACGAAAGTCATTACGATACATATCTTTAAAGAAAGGAGAGAAAAGATGGCTATTTTAAAGGGTAAAAAAGTTATCATCATCGGTGACCGTGACGGTGTACCAGGACCTGCTATTCAGGCTTGTGTAGAGACCGCCGGCGGAGAAGTAGTATTTGCTTCCACCGAGTGCTTCGTTTGAACGAGCGCAGGCGCAATGGACTTGGAAAATCAAAAGAGAGTAAAGGATTTTGCTGATAAGTTCGGACCAGAGAATCTGGTTGTTGTACTTGGCGCTGCTGAGGGGGAGGCTGCAGGACTTGCAGCTGAGACCGTTACAGCAGGAGATCCTACTTTTGCCGGCCCATTGACTGGGGTCCAGCTTGGACTCACGGTATATCATGTTTGCGAACCAGAGTTGAAGGCAGAGTTTGACGAATCTGTTTATGAAGACCAGGTTAGTATGATGGAAATGGTTTTAGATGTAGACGATATTGTCAACGAAATGAATAGTATTCGCTCTGAATATTGCAAGTACCTTTAAAACCGAGGGAGCTTTTTACGGGCTCCCTTTTTTCTCAAAATTCTTTTCAAAAAAAGTACTAAAAATAGAAAAAGAACTATCTTTTCTTTGGTAAATTTGTAAAACTTAACAATAAATTATGAGGTGATCAAAATGAATAGTGTCATTAAAGGTTCCGGATATTGTTTGGCATATACTCCCGGCTTGATGTTGCAGCACGGCTCCACCATTGTGCAGGAAAGACTGGTAAATCCTGACGGTGAGTTCTTAAAGGAAATGGGAAAGCACGTTCGTAGCTTTGAGGATTGTGTAGCTTACTGGCCAAACCAGGTATATATCGGAAACAAGACTCCCGAGGAGTTTGCCAAGGTGGAGTTCCCCTATTTCGATAAGAAGGTAGAAAATGCCAACCGTTATGGTCATTTCGGAGAGATTATGCCGGAGAACGAGTTCCTTCTTTTGGCACAGGCTTGTGACTGCTTTGAGGTTTTCTATTTGGATAAGGACTTCGTAGCAGCAAACAAGGGAGAGCTTGCTAAGGATCCTGTAATCACAGAAGCAATCCTTGCCAGAGTACAAGAAGGTGTAGAGAATTCCGTGATTAAGGGATTTGTGGATGCTCATGAGGCAGAGCCTCTTTTCTATGAAGGTAAGCTGGTAGGATGCGTAAAGAGAGCCCATGATATTGACGTAAACCTTTCCGCTGAAGTAATGCTGGAGAACTTGATGAACAAGGCAAGCTCCGTTTTGGCTGTTCTTCACTCCTTAAAGTCCTCCAATGTAGACCCGCTTTCCATTGAATATGTTATCGACTGCTCCGAGGAAGCCTGCGGAGACGTAAACCAGAGAGGTGGCGGAAACTTTGCGAAGGCTGTAGCGGAGATTGCAGGACTGGAGAATGCTACCGGCTCCGATGCAAGAGGCTTCTGTGCCGGACCTTCCCATGCTATGATTGAGGCAGCTTCTTTGGTAAAGGCAGGCGCTTTCCATACCGTACTTGTAATCGGCGGAGGTTGCGTACCTAAGCTTGCCATGAACGGAAAAGACCATGTAAAGAAAGAGCTCCCCATGCTGGAGGATTGCTTAGGCTCCTTCTCCGTAGTAGTTTCTGAGAATGACGGTGTTTCTGCTGAAATCAACCTGGATGTTATCGGAAGACATACCGTTGGAACAGGTGCTGCACCGCAGAACGTTATCGGTTCCTTAGTAGCGGATCCTTTGGAGAAGGCGGGACTTACTGTAAATGATGTGGATAAGTTCTCTCCTGAGATGCAGAATGCGGATATTACCAAGCCGGCCGGAGCAGGAGATGTTCCTATGGCAAACTATAAGATGATCGCTGCTCTTGCTGTTAAGAAGGGATGGCTTGAGAAGGCTGATTTGGCAAAGTTCTGTGAGGAGAAGGGCTTAGTAGGATATGCACCGACTCAGGGTCATATTCCTTCCGGTGTTCCTTATGTGGGATTTGCCAAGGAAAGCATTGAAAAGGGAGATATGGAGAGAGTTATGATTATCGGAAAGGGATCTCTCTTCCTTGGCCGTATGACAAACCTCTTTGACGGTGTTTCCTTCCTGATTCAGAAAAATACCGGAAAGGGTCAGGGCGGAGCAGTATCTGAAGAAGAAATCCGTTCCTTAATTGCAAAGTCCATGAAGGAATTTGCACAGTCTATTTTAGGCGCATAGAAGAAAGGGTGAGAATTATGGCAAAAGAAATAAAAGAGCTCATTGCGGATACCTTTTTGGCTATGGCGGAAGGTTTGGAAACAGGCTCTTTTTCGAAGAAACCGAGAATTGCTTTAACAGGTATGGGCTCGGAGCACGGAGAGGAAAATTCCATGAAGGCTGCAGTGGATGCGGCTAAGGATGGTGTGGACGTACTCTATATCGGTTCTTTGAAAAATGATGCGGTAGAAACCCTTGTGGTGGACAATGATGAAGAGGGACATGACAAGATGGATGCTCTTTTAAAGGAGCATAAGATTGACGGTGCGGTAACCATGCACTACCCCTTCCCCATCGGTGTATCCACTGTGGGAAGAGCCATTACTCCTGCATTCGGTAAGGAGATGTTCATTGCCAATACTACAGGAACCTCCAGTACAGATCGTATTGAAGGAATGGTAAAGAATGCCCTTTACGGAATCATCACAGCAAAGGCTTGCGGAATCAAGGAGCCTACTGTAGGTATTTTAAATGTAGATGGTGCAAGACAGACAGAGAAGGCCTTAAAGAAATTACAGTCCAACGGTTATCCTCTTCACTTTGCAGAGTCCTCCAGATCCGACGGCGGTGCGGTTCTTCGTGGAAATGATGTTCTTCGGGGAACACCGGATGTATTGGTATGCGATTCCTTAACCGGAAACGTATTGTCCAAGATGCTTTCTTCCTTCAACACAGGAGGATCTTTTGAGGCCCAGGGCTTTGGCTATGGTCCGGGAATAGGAGAGAACTATAATCAGCTGGTGATGATTGTATCCAGAGCTTCCGGAGCACCGGTTTTGGCGAATGCTCTTCGCTTTGCAAGAGACCTGATTAAGGGCAATGTCTTTGCAGTAGCTAAGGAAGAGTTTGCATTGGCAAAGAAAGCCGGCTTAGATGGCATTCTTGCAGAAATCAGAGAGGCAAATAAGCCCAAGGAGCAGGGAGAATCCGTTCCCATGCCGGCAAAGGAGATTGTTACCGCAGCTGTATTCGGTATTGAAGTAACAGATTTGGATGATGCGGTGTTGGAGCTTTGGAAAGAAAAGATTTATGCAGAATCCGGAATGGGCTGTACAGGGCCGATTATCCGTGTTTCTGAAAGCAATTTAGCAAAGTCTGAAGAGATTTTAAGAGCAAAGGGATATATTTCTTAATCTCTCTCGGAGAAGGTACATAACTTTCGGGCTGATCTCTTTCCTTTAGGAAAGGTATAAAGAAGTCTTGGAAAGAAAAACAAAAGGCAGGGGTTTTGCCTATACAATTTGCGCGCAATCCGGTTGTTTTGCGTACAATTTAGTTGTTATAGGCCCCCCCCCCCGCCGATTGTATAAAAAGTGCAGCTGTAGGGATGACATACATTCCTTCGGTTACGCTTATTTTTGTACCCAAAAATGAAGAAAAAAGGGACAAAATTTTCTTAATTATATAAATGGACTTGTTAAAAAATAAACAAAAAAGCTCGAGACAAGAAACGAAAAATAGTAAGAAATAACTAAAAAATTTCCCTAATATCCGAAAAATAGATTGAATAGTATTCAATTATCGGATATAATGTGGAAACAATATAGAGGACAGTAACAATTAAACATCAGGGGAAAGGAGGAAGAACGAAACTATCAATTTGCTTTACATTCATATTAAAAAATGAATGAATTAAAAGAAAAATAAGGAGTAGAATAATGGAAAAAAAGAGTTTGCAGTTTATGAAAGTGGTTAGCTTCTGTGGAGCTTGCATCGCTTTCTACATTGGGGCCGGATTTGCCACCATGCAAGAGATTATTCAGTACGTGGCTTCTTACGGATCAAAGCTTTGGATTGTCATCGCTGTGAATGCAGCAATCTATATCTATACCGACCTTTCCTTCGCAACAAACGGAAATCGTTTGAAGCTAAAGAGAGGTGGAGATATTTACACCCACTATTGTGGAAAGTATATTGGAAACTTCTTCGACTACTTTTCAGCACTGTTCTGCTATGCCTGCTTTATCGTAATGTGTGGCGGAGCCAATGCTACAGCTGCACAGCAATGGGGACTTCCCAATGGTGTAGGAGCCGTAATCCTTACCGTATTTGTTATTGCTACCGTAATTTTCGGATTGGACGGTGTTATCGAAGCCTTAGGAAAGATTGGACCCATCATCGTATTTTTCATCCTTGTGGTTTCCGTTATCAGTATTTTTAACGGTGCAGGCAATTTCTGGGAGAATTTAAAGGCAGTAGATACCGGAAAGCATGAAATTGTTCAGGTAGGTAACGGTAATCCCTTCCTCTCCGGAGCTTCCTATGCAGGCTTCATGCTTCTATGGTTCGCCAGCTTCCTGGCAGAAATCGGTTCTAAGAACCGGGTAAAGGAAGTAAATATCGGAATGCTTTTCTCTGCAGTGTTTATTATGGGAACCATGGTGATTGCCAGCGTTGCATTGATTTCTCATGTCGATGTAACCAGCCAGGCGGACATTCCCGCTTTAATCTTGGCTAATACCATTTCTCCTGCTTTGGCAAGTATTTTTGCAGTAATCATCTTCTGCGGAATTTACACCACCTCCGTTCCTCTTCTTTGGACCAGTATCGGAAGAATTGAGAAAGAAGGAACCAAGAAGTATAAGCTTTATACCGTAGTATTAGGAATTATCGGTTGCGTTATCGCTTGCTTCTTACCCTATCGTTCTTTGGTAAATGTGCTTTACGGATTGAACGGATACCTTGGATTTATTCTTGTAGCTTTCATGCTGGTATATGATATCCGTACAAGAATGAGTAAGAAGGTAAAAGTGGCAGAGGAAGAAGTAGCGCCGGCAGTGGTTTAATATAGCCGTAGGAGGAAGCATCAGCTTCCTTGCGGTATCAGAAATTTTGTTTGAAATAGAGTGTCCCGCATAAATTGCGGGGCACTTTTTTTAATAGCTCTTATCTTTCTTTTTTGGGAAATATAATTATTATTTAAGAAAATGCCGGAAATATACTAGCCTTTCTATGCAATTTTCGATAGAATAAGAGAAATATTTTCTGTATAAGGAGTAGAGTATGAGAAGAAAAACATGGATTCCCCTTTTGGCTTCGGCTATGGTTTTGGGGATGAGTCTGACAGCATTTGCAGGAACATGGAAAAGTAACGGTACCGGCTGGTGGTATGAAAATGCAGATGGAAGCTATCTTACCGGTTGGAACTGGGTGGATGGAAATGGCGACGGTATTGCCGAGTCCTATTATTTTCAAAATGACGGCTATCTTCTGACCAATACCACGGTGGAGGGCTATCAGGTGAACGGTGATGGTGCCTGGGTGGTAAATGGAGCCGTGCAAACCAAGTCTACAGGTACTTCCGCAGGAAATGCAGCGACGCAGAATTATACGGTATTTTCCAGATCCGGTTCCAAGAAGGGCCTGGCAACAAGAGATACCCTTTTTGATGCCACTTCCGTGAGAGATCTAGGGGTAAAGCATATCATTTACAACTTTACCAACTACGAGCAAAACTTTATGGACAACTTCCGGAATACTAAGGCAAACGGTGTAAGCGTAACGGCCATTATGCTGAATACGCCGAGAAATAATCCGGAGCCCCGGTCACTTCCTGATGGAATCACAGGACAGGAAGCCCATTACTACGGCTATAATGTTGCCACACAGGCAGGCATCGATGCTACTACCAGACTTGCCAATCGTTTTGCTTCCTTATACAAGGATTCCGTGGATAACTGGGTCATCGGGAATGAGATAAACTATCCCAATGTTTGGAATTTTACACCTCACAGCAGTATAGAGAATTATGCGGATCAGTATGCCCATGCTTTCCGCATTTGGTACACAGCAATCAAGCAGAATAATCCTTCTGCCAATGTGTATATCCCCTTTGACTATGTTTGGACAGAGCATTCTCCTTCCGCAGGCTATTACAAGGCAAAGGACTTGTTGCGTTTGTTAAATGACAGACTTCGGGATTTGGATTACGGTATTGCCTGGCACCCCTATCCGGAAGGACTTTCCGACCCGAACTTTGAGGATGACGGAAAGGCAACAAATAGCGAGAATTCCTTGATTATCAATATGAAGAACTTAAATGTTCTCACAGATTATTTACAGAAGCCGGAATACCTTTCCCCCAGCGGTAAGGTAAGACACCTGATTCTTTCCGAGCAGGGCTTTAACGCCACCAACGAGGATGTGCAGGCGGATCAGATTGCCAAGGCTTATGACATTGCCAAGAATAACCCCTATGTGGAAGCCTTCTTCCTGGCCAGAGAGTACGACCAGCCCGGGGAGATGCACAATGTAGGAGGTGCGTTACAGGAAATGCACTTCGGATTGAAGGATGCCTATGAGCGAGGCGGAAGACCCAGAAAGGCCTATTCCGTGTATAAGAGTTTGCAGTAAAACAATAGAATAGAGAGTAGAGAAAATAGCTGACGGAAAGATTCCGGTCGGCTATTTTTGTGTCTTGATTTAAATGACTGTATAAATGAAAAATGGAAATATAACAGAACGAGCTGTAAGCGAAATAAAGCTTGAATTTGCAAATATGTGGGGGCTAAAATATAATCTATCTTGAGTTAAAGTAGAACAAAGGAAATCAGAGGAAAATGTGGAAAGCTTATATCGGTTCAAGCTGACCCGATAAATGACCCAATAAATGACCCGATAAATGACCCAATAAAATCGGAAGAGAATACAGGAGGTTAACCATGCAAAATTTTGATTATCAGACACCGACAAGACTCATCTTCGGAAAGGGCGTGATTGAAGAACTTCCGGAAGTGATGAAGCAGTTCGGAAAAAGGATTCTGCTTAGCTACGGAAGCGGAAGTATCAAAAAGATTGGTCTTTATGACAAGGTAAAGGAGCTTCTAAAGGACTATGAGATTTATGAGCTTCCTGATATTCAACCCAATCCCAAGTATGATCCCAGCGTATTGGATGGGGTGAAAATCTGTAAGGAAAAGCAGATTGATGTGATTCTTGCGGTGGGAGGGGGTAGTGTACTGGACTGTACCAAGGCCATTGCCGCAGGAGCAAAATATGAGGGGGACCCTTGGGATTTGATTACTTATAAGGTAAAGGCCAAGGAAGCACTTCCCATTGTAGACATCATTACCCTTGCTGCGACAGGCAGTGAGTATGATGCGGGAGGCGTAATTTCCAGAACCGAAACCAATGATAAGACGAGCTATAGTGATCTCCTTCTTTACCCTGCAGGTTCCTTTTTGGATCCGACCTATACTTTCTCAGTATCTAAAAAACAAACGGCAGCAGGCTGTGCAGATGCCATGAATCATATTATGGAGCAGTATTTCTGTGAGGATTCTACCCTCTTAAATGACGGTTTTATGGAGGCTGCTTTAAAGAGCCTGATGGTGAATACAAGGAAATGTTTGGAAAATCCGGAAGACTACACTGCCAGAGCGGAGATGATGCTTTGCTGTACCTATGGCTGTAATGGCATTTACTCCCTTGGAAACAGTGAGTCCGGCTGGCCCTGCCACGGCATGGAGCATGCCCTTTCCGCCTACTATGACATTACCCATGGAGAGGGCTTGGCCATTATCACGCCAAGATGGATGAAGCATATCTTAAATGAAAAGACAGTAGATCGCTTTGTGAAATATGGCATAAATGTATTTTGCATAGATGCTTCCCTTGATAAGTTTGAGATTGCCAATAAGGCGATTGATGAAACCTATCGTTTTTTCGAATCCATTAATATTCCTATGCATCTTAAAGATGTGGGAATCGATGAGAGTAGAATCGACGAAATGGCAAAGCACGTTGCGGAAAATGAAGGGCTGGAAGAAGCTTGGGCGCCCCTCCTAGAGAAGGACATTGCGGAGATTTTCAGGGCGTCACTATAAAAACGAAATGCCTTGAAGGACGGAATGCAATTTATTTAATTTCTACAGATTATAATGTAGTAACAATACATGGCTAAGCGCACTTTGGCGGCTGGCCATTTTTGTGTTGGTAGAGTAAATACATTGATGGGAGCGTTTATACCAGGGAAATAGCCCTAATCATAGGTATTCCGCTACAATGGCAAAAACAAGCAGAGATAAACTTATGTATTCTTGGCTTTAGAGTATTGATTGAGCCTTTGATAGGACGTATACTTCTATTAGACAAAAATGCGGAATCCGTATTTTTGTCTAATATGTGACGAGGTGCACCAATATGAAAATAGGCAGAGATGTATATTTGAATAAGCTTATTTCGAAAAGGCATAACGGATTAATTAAGGTTGTGACGGGTATGCGAAGATGTGGAAAATCATATCTTTTATTTAATCTTTTTAAAGAGTATTTGGTAAATGAAGGAGTTGCTGAAAATCATATTATTGAGATTGCGTTTGACTCTTTTGAGAATAAAAGGTATAGAGATCCGGAGGTCTTATTTCCATATATAATGGAGAAAATGTCGGATGAAAGAATGTATTATGTTCTGTTAGATGAAGTCCAGATGCTTGATGATTTTGAATCAGTTCTTAATAGCCTCGGAAGAAAGCAAAATGTAGATGTATATGTAACGGGAAGTAATGCAAAATTCTTATCAAAGGATATTATTACAGAATTTCGTGGACGTGGGGATGAAGTTCATATGTATCCTCTAACATTTGGCGAATTTATGAGCGTATATGATGGTGACAAACAAGAAGGCTGGAGGGATTATGTACTGTTTGGTGGAATACCGCTTGTCCTAGGTTTTGAAACGGCTGATCAGAAATCCGATTTTTTAAAATCCCTGTTTGAAGAAACCTACATTTCCGATATTACCGGAAGAAATAATATACGAAATAAGGCGGAATTAGAAGAACTTCTTAATATTTTATCGTCAGCAATTGGTTCTCTTACGAACCCAAGTAAGCTATCAGCGACATTTAAAAGTGTTAAGAACAAGTCCATAAGCAAAGATACGATAATCAAATATATAGATTATCTTAGAGATTCATTTCTTATAGATAGTGCAATTCGATATGATATTAAGGGCAAAAAGTACATTAATACTCCATCAAAGTATTACTTTACCGATCTGGGACTTAGGAATGCTAGACTTAATTTTAGGCAGGTGGAGGAGACTCACGTAATGGAAAACATTATATTTAATGAACTAAAAGTTCGTGGATATAATGTGGACGTAGGGGTTGTTGTGATGAATGAAGTAGATAAAAATGGTAAGAAAATTAGAAAACAGTTGGAAGTGGACTTCGTTTGCAATAAAGGCTCAAAGAGATTTTATATTCAATCGGCCTATGCATTACCTGATAAAGAAAAGATGGAACAGGAGCAACGCTCGTTGGTGAATACAGGCGATGGATTTAAAAAGATTATTATTACAAAGGATGCTGTGGCACCACTTTATAATGAAGAAGGCATATTGGTGATGAGCGTTTATGATTTTCTTCTTAATCCGGATAGTATGGAAATCTAAAAACAGGAGGAAAATATGCAAAACTTTGACTATCAAACCCCGACAAGACTCATTTTCGGAAAAGACGTAATTCAAGAACTTCCGGAAGTAATGAAGCAGTTCGGAAAAAGGATTCTGCTGAGCTACGGAAGCGGAAGTGTCTTGGACTGTAGCAAGGCCATTGCTGCAGAGGCGAAGTATGAGGGAGATCCTTGGGATTTGATTACTTATAAGGTAAAAGCCAAGGCAGCCCTGTCACGACATGGAGCATGCGCTTTCGGCATACTATGACATCACCCATGGAGAAGGACTCGCCATTATCACCCCGAGAAGGAAAGTTAGAGGAGATACACAACAGGAGTTGCACAAAGAAGTCAGGAGAACAATTTATGAAGACATTGATTATTAACGGAAGTCCACGCATCGGGGGCAATACAAGCATTGCCCTGGAGGAGATGGTAAAGGTATTTGAGCAGGAAAATATAGAAGTAGAAGTGGTGCAGATTGGCAACAAAGATATACGAGGCTGTATTTCCTGTGGTTATTGTTATAAGAATGGAAAATGTGTCTTCAATGACCCGGTAAATGAGCTGGCAGAGAAGTTTGAAGCGGCAGATGCTTTAGTAGTGGCATCTCCGGTTTATTATGCTTCTGCCAATGCCACCCTGATTGCCTGTCTGGACAGATTGTTTTACAGCACGCATTTTGATAAGACCATGAAGGTGGGCGCCAGTGTGGTTGTGGCAAGACGAGGCGGTTTATCTGCAACATTTGATGAATTGAATAAGTATTTTACAATCTCAGGAATGCCGGTAGCCTCCAGTCAATACTGGAACAGCGTTCACGGATGCGAAAAAGGGGAGGCGAAAGAAGACCTGGAAGGCTTGCAAACTATGAGAACTCTAGCCAGAAATATGGCCTTTTTGATGAAGAGCATTGCCCTTGGAAAAGAAAAATACGGCTTACCGGAGCAAGAAGAGGGGATAGCTACAAATTTTGTCCGATAAGGGAAGGGAGGATATAGAAGGGAGCTAAGTAAACTTTGGTGCTAAACCTTCTGTATCTTTTCTTGATAACTTAGCTTTCCTTTTTGCTACGAAAGTGTCTCAAAGAGATTAGTGGAGAGTGCTATGCCATTTCAAATCATCCGAAACGATATTACAAAAATGCAGGTGGATGCCATAGTGAATCCTGCTAACCCTATGCCGGGATATGCTGCGGGAATAGACAGTGCTGTCTATAAGGCTGCCGGGGAAGAAAAGCTTTTGCGGAGACGACAGGAAATAGGGGCTATTGCTCCCGGAAGCTCCTTTATTACGGATGGATACAATCTGCCTGCAAAGTATATTATCCATACTGTAGGAACGGCCTGGCAGGGTGGGAACTCAGACGAAGAAATAATTATAAGAAAATGTTACCGCAGTATCTTTAAACTTGCCCTTGAACATCATATTCTCAGTCTTGCTATCCCTCTTTTGGCATCAGGAAGCTATGGCTTTCCCAAGGGAATTGCTCTTAGGATTGCCCTGTCGGAGATAGAAAGCTTTATGTCGGAAAATGACATAAAGCTTTATCTTGTGGTTTTTGATGAAAAATCATATTCCCTATCAACGGAGCTCTATGGCGATATTGATGAATATATCAATAATCATTATGTAGAAGAAAAGATTTCGGAAGAGTATTCGGAATCATATGTTAGAGGAAAAAGTTCTAATGCTGATCCCGTTAGAGTGAGCTCTGTTTACGGGGCGCATATCAGTCCGGAAAAGTGCCTGGTTTCCGAAGTTCGAAGCTTGGAGGATGTGGTAAAAAATCTTGACAAAAGCTTTATGGAGCTGGTTTTCTCTTTTGCAGATCAAAAAGGTCTAAGCGATGTTGAAGTGCAGAAGAAAGCAAACCTGGACAGAAAGGCATTTTCCAAACTGAAATGCGGAACTACCAAGAATCCGAGTAAATCCACAGCGCTGGCTTTGGCTGTTGCATTGGAATTGAATCTGGATGACACAAAGGATTTGCTTTCAAGGGCGGGCTGGGCCTTATCTCCCTGCAGTAAGCAGGATCTTATTGTGCAATATTTTATAGAGCGGAAGGCTTATGATATCTATGAAATCAATCTGGCTCTTTTTGAACATGGAGAACAGCTCCTGGGAATGCAGGCGATTTAAATGTCGCCTGACAAGTGACCGAAAATAAAGCGGAAAGAGATAGGATACCCTAGTAACCATGCAAACAAGCAAATGATGGAGGGAATCACTATGAGAGAAAATTTAACGGAACTTGTATTTATCCTTGATAGAAGCGGCTCTATGGCCGGGCTTGAATCCGATACTATCGGTGGATTTAATGCCATGATAGAAAAGCAACAAAAGGAAGCCGGAGAGGTATTTGTATCTACTGTTTTGTTTGACGATGAGGCGGAAGTAATTCATGACAGAGCCCCTATTGGAAATGTAAAAAAGCTGACGGAAGCGGACTACTATGTCCGTGGATGCACGGCACTCTTGGATGCGGTGGGAGGAGCAATTCGTCATATTGGGAATGTTCATAAGTATGCGAGGGAGGAAGATAGACCTGCTAAGACTTTATTTGTGATCACAACGGACGGTCTTGAAAATGCCAGTAGAAAGTACTCCTTTACGGATGTAAAGAAGCTTATTCAAAGTCAACAAGAGAAGTATCATTGGGAATTTCTTTTTCTGGGAGCAAATATTGATGCCATAGAGGTTGCGGGAAACATGGGAATTAAGCGTGATAGGGCAGCAAACTACCACTGTGATGAGGTGGGAACAGCGCTTAATTACCGGGTTATAGATGAAGCTGTAACACGTATTAGAGAATGCAAGGTTTCGGATATGGAGACGATATTTGTTGGTGGTGCCTGGAAAGAGGATATTGATCGGGATTTTGAGAAGAGAGGAGAAAAGCATGAATCTACTGGAGTACATGAGGCGTAGAAATAAAATGACGCTTTCAGAATGGGAAGATACTTTTGAGAAAAAGGAAAGAGAAATCATTGTCCTAAGGCACGAAGGAGGCGGAGGAAGTCTAAGAAATGGGTTTTGGGACTGGGATGCCTATTTCTTAGCCTATGTGGACTGTGAAACAGGAGAGCTTCACAAAGAAGAGGGACGGATCGAATTTCCGGTTATAGACAAAGAGGAGCCTCCATTTCAGTTTGAAGAGGAAACCATTTACAAACTAAGGGTGCGTGAAAAACTGCCGGAGGAAGTTCCTGAGGGAGTATTGCCTAGTAAGAATCATTTTTTAGTTGTAGATATTCTGGAAGAGGATGCAGTTTGTCCGGAGCTTGAAGAAATGCTTATAGAGTATAGAAAACCCGTGGTTTTGCAGGATGATGTATTGGGTGAGCTAACTTATGATAAGCTGCTTAAAAGCTTTGAGGGAAACATAGCCTGGCTTCGTGGCAAGATTCATATTTCCTTACATGTAGACAAGGATAATAAAGCAGGTATTACAAGGGCCAAAAAAGCGCTGAAAACAATGGTTTTAGAACAGGAAAAATGGGATGTGGATCTTCGGAAATTTGCCGCAGGGAAGCTCACGAAACTGGCTTGCGAATGGGCAGAATCTGATGAAGAGGCTGCTAAAATTACAGAAGAAAGTTTTGCAAAAAGAATAAGTCTAAGTTTGCTTTGGATGAACTCGGGAGCATCATTTTCTGCTTATTTTGATGATGACGACTTATTCTTTGGGCATAGCATAACGGTTTGCGGCAGTCCTAAGAAGGGGCTAGTGTCTGCTGATATTGAGGGATAAGAGAATACAGTGGATAAGAATAGATATTTACTTTCTCGCTACAGAATTACAATATTGTAGCGAGAAAGTATTATTTTTTTTACTACTAACTTTTAAAGATAGAATAGATAACTCCCTGTATATACATTTCGATAGATAATCTGGATGAGATTTTGTATATCAATATAATAGAAATTGATTGCAAATGAAGTACATATTCGATACTCTTAGCTTAGAATAGGAGGTGTAGATATGGCACAGACAATGGTTAATTTTAGAATGGATGAAAAATTAAAAGAGAAAATGGAGAAAACATGTAAGGATATGGGGCTATCTGTAACTGCTGCATATACTATGTTTGCAACAAAAGTTACCAGAGAACAGAGGATACCTTTCGAAGTTACAGCAGATCCGTTTTTTAGTGAAGAAAATATGGACCGCTTAAGAAGAAATATGACCCAGATGGAGAAAACCGGTGGAACTATCCATGAGGTGAATCTGGATGATTAAATATTGGACGGATGATGCTTGGGAGGAATTTGAATATTGGACTGAGCAGGATAAGAGAGACAGGGGAAAATATGAAATTAGAATTTTTACAAGAGGAACCAAAACTTATCTTGACATATCCTCATAAGTCTAACTTTAATAGGATAGGCTGTATATCCATGGTCGTATTATCTTTTATTGTTATGTGGATACTGAATCATCTTATGCGTTATCATACTGATTTTTCAGATAAAATGATTATGGCAATTGTGCTGATTGTCGCTCCGCTCCTTGTGTGGTTTATGGGATATTATCTCTTCATAAATGGAGTGAAATTAGAAATTTATGAAAACGAAGTTGTTCAATACTATACTTATGGAAGTAGAGGACGGAGTGTATTACATTTTAAATTTAAACTTGAAGATATAGAACAAATAAAAACGAAGAAGCGTCCGTTTCATTGTCTGAAGATGACCATAAAAGTTAGGAATCCCATTTTTTATGGTTTGCATGAGAAGAAACTAAATAAGTTGGAGAAGGTAAGTATCATCCTAGATAGAAAAAAATCGGATTGTTTTATGCAGGAGATAGAACAATTTTACAGAAAGTAAATCAATGGGCCGATTTAGCAAATACAATTAACGAATATGAGGAAAATGGCTAAATATAAATTGACGATTTTGCGGTATTGAAATATAAGATTATGAAGAATTTCGCAGGGCTCTGGAGGATGATTTTCGTAAGATTGATCCAAGGGGAAAGATATCGGCACTTTTTGATACAATTCCTGCTCAGCTCATGGGAAATGCATCCAGGTATCAGGTATCAAGTGTTTTGAAAGGATTTTACAGAAAATGATATATATTCCAAGCTTTTAAATGGTAAGTTACAGGCTAACTTGGGCTATATTTATGAGAATGCAAGAATAATGCGTGAAATATTGCTATACACAAAGGATTATCAAAAGGATGGATCTCTAGAATGTGTACCGATTATGTGGGTGCAGTTTATATAAAGCCTGGACCGACAAAGTCCTATTGAGTGAACTCCATGGGGATGGTATAATACCTCAGGTTTATTATTTCCCATTACGTATGAAAAGTTCGTCATAAATTGTCGATTTAGAAGATAGGAGTGTAAAAATGAAATTAGGAATTGTCGGTTTGCCAAATGTGGGAAAGTCCACCCTCTTTAATGCCATTACCAAGGCGGGGGCGGAGTCTGCCAACTACCCCTTCTGTACTATTGACCCCAATGTAGGCGTAGTGGCGGTGCCGGATGAGCGCTTGAAACTTTTGTCTGACCTGTATCATTCTGAAAAAATCACTCCTGCGGTTATCGAGTTTGTGGATATTGCGGGGCTGGTTCGGGGCGCTTCCAAGGGAGAAGGCTTGGGAAACCAGTTCTTGGGAAATATCCGGGAAACGGATGCCATTGTGCATGTGGTGCGTTGCTTCGAAGATGACAATGTGATTCATGTAGACGGTTCCGTAGACCCTATCAGAGATATTGAAACCATTGAGCTGGAACTGATTTTCTCTGATTTGGAGCTTTTGGATAGAAGAATGCAAAAGACCAAGAAGCTTGCCAATAATGATAAGGATGCCAAGAAGGAATATGCCCTTTTGGAAAAGCTTCATGCTCATCTGGAAGAGGGGAAACTGGCCATTAACTTTGAAGCAGACGAGGAAGAGGGAGCTTTACTGGACAGCATAGGACTTCTTACCAGAAAGCCTGTGATTTATGCCTGCAATGTGGCGGAGGAAAGTCTTGCGGATGACGGAGAAAGCAATCCCCATGTGGCAAAGGTTCGGGAATATGCAAAGAAAAACCACTCCGAAAGCTTCGTGATTTCCGCCCAGATTGAGCAGGAGATTTCCGAGCTTTCCGAGGAAGAAAAGGGCGAGTATCTGGAGTCCCTTGGATTAAGCGAGTCCGGTTTGGATAAGATTGTTCGTGCCTCCTATTCTCTTCTTGGGTTGATGTCTTATCTTACAGCAGGAGAGAAGGAAACCAGAGCTTGGACCATTAAAAAGGGAACCAAGGCGCCTCAGGCAGCAGGAAAGATTCACACCGACTTTGAAAGAGGCTTTATTAAGGCGGAAGTGGTAAATTACAAGGATTTGCTGGATAACGGTTCTCTTTCTGCGGCAAGGGAAAAGGGACTTGTGCGTATGGAAGGAAAAGAATACGTGATGCAGGACGGAGATGTGGTACTGTTCCGCTTCAATGTTTAATGGATATCCAAGGAGCCAGCTTCCTTTCGCTTTGGCCGGTTTAGCTTAAATCATAGAACAACCTGCCCTGACAATAGCAAAATATGCTCCAACAGTAGAAAAACATAAATTTTAAGAAGATGACTTTTTGCTCATCTTCTTTTTTTATGCTTTTTTGACATGACTGCTTTTTTCCTCCTTGTTTTTTCCGGGAGCATAGAGTGGAGAAAGCTTTGTATTTAGCGCTTTTCTTCGGGATTTTCTGCATTTTACTATTTAGAGATTTTTCTTCTTTGTTCTTTCGAAAAAACAGGGGAAGGAAGTGGGAAAATTCTAGTATCTTGTCTTGCCATTTCCCTGAAAACTCGGTATTATAATGGAGAAGTGGGAAAAAGTGGGAGAAAGTGGTAAGTATGTTTACGGGAGAGTATCATTTAAATTTAGATACTAAGGGTAGGATGATGATTCCTGCCAAGTTCCGTGAGGATGGTTATAGCGAATTTTTCCTAACCCGTTCATTAGATGGCTGTCTTTCCCTCTACGCGATTCCGGAATGGAAGAAGTTGGAGGAAAAGCTACAGGCTTTGCCCATGACCAGTGAAAAGGCGAGAAAGTTAAAGCGTTATATTCTGGGTAGTGCAGTGTCGGTGGAGTGTGATAAACAGGGACGTATCCTCATTCCACAGGTCTTACGGGACAAGGCGGAATTGGAAAAAGATGTGATGCTTCTGGGTGTGGGGGACTATGCGGAAATCTGGTCTTCCGAGAGCTATGAAGAGAAGAATGATTTTTCCGATACGGAAGAGTTGGCTAAAGACATGGAAGGCATGGGCATATAATGGAATTTTCTCATAAAAGTATTATGGTTGAAGAATGTATGGAGGGGTTGAACATCAAGAAGGATGGCATCTATGTAGATGGCACTCTGGGTGGTGGAGGACATTCCTTCCATATTTTGGAAAGACTTGGGGAAAAGGGGCAGCTGATCGGTATTGACCAGGATGAGGATGCGATACTGGCGGCAACAGAAAGACTAAAGCCCTTTGCCAAGCAGCTTCACATCATTCGGGACAATTATGAGCATTTTCCGGAAATCCTATCTTCCCTTTCTATAGAAAAGGTAGACGGGATTCTTTTAGACTTAGGCGTTTCCAGCCACCAGTTTGATGAAGAAGAAAGAGGCTTTTCCTATCGCTTTGATGCCCCATTAGATATGCGGATGGATCAAAGACAGGATTTTACGGCTAAGGATTTGGTGAACAGCTATAGTGAATCCTCCCTGTTTCACATCATAAGGGACTACGGGGAAGACAAGTTTGCAAAAAATATTGCAAAGCACATAGTTTTGGCAAGACAGGAAAAACCTATTGAAACGACCAAGGAATTGGCGGAAATCATTTCCCATGCCATTCCGATGAAGTTTCGTCTGCAGGGAGGTCACCCTGCAAAAAGAACTTTTCAAGCTATTCGGATTGCCTTAAATCGGGAACTGGAGGTTTTGGAAAATTCTTTAAAAACGATGATTGAAGCTTTGAATCCGGGAGGCAGAATCTGTATTATCAGCTTCCATTCTCTGGAGGACAGAATTGTAAAGAGAAGTTTCAAGGAAGCGGAGAATCCCTGCATTTGCCCGCCGGACTTTCCGGTGTGTACCTGCGGGAGAAAAAGTTTGGGCAAGGTCATTAGTAGAAAAGCCATTTGTCCAGGTGAAGAGGAAATGGAAGAAAATCCCAGAGCGAAAAGTGCGAAGCTTAGGATTTTTGAAAGAGCATAAAGGAGTCAGAAATTGTCCGGCTGTGCAAGAAATTGGAAAAGTTGCGCAGAGGGCATGAAGATATTTTCGGGGGAATAAAGGGGAGTATATGAAGAAAAGGGGAGAGAGGAGACAGCTGCAATATGTGCAAGGAAGCTTGGCCGTGAAACAGCAGTATCTCCCAAAGAAGCGAGTAGAAAAGAAAAAAATAGAGAAAAAGCAGGAGCAGAGAAAGAAAAGAGCTGCTTCCGGCATGGAAAGACGGGTCTTGCAGGAAAGAGCAAAGATTCTTCGGGAAAGAGAGAAGAATCACCTCTTGCAGCAGGAAAGATTGAAGGAAAAAACCTCTGCCAATCTGTTCTTGGTATTTTGCGTTACAGCAATGATGTTTGTGATGGGCGGTTTATGCTTTCATTACATTCAGCTGCAGACGGAAGTAAATACCAGAATTCGAAAAATTGAGGTAGAGAAAACCCGCTTGGATAAGCTGCGGCAGAAAAATGATGCTTTGCAGAATGCTATCAATACCAGCGTGAATCCGGAAGAGGTCTATGAAATTGCCACCAAGGAACTGGGGATGGTATATCCGGGGGAAAATCAGGTAATAGAGTATAAAAAGTCGGAAAGTGAGTACGTAAGGCAGTATGAAAACATCCCCAAATCCTGAAGCTGAACAGAGAAGAAGACGGCAGACGAAAATTCTGCCGTTTTATATGCAAGAAAAACTGATTATCGGTTTTTGCTTTTTTCTGATTCTTTTTCTCTTATTGACCTTTGCCCTGTTTCAGATTGTGCGAAACAACAACGAGGCTTTTAACAGAAAAGTATTAAGACAAAGGCAAACCCAATATGGTTCCAAGGTACTTCCTGCCAAAAGAGGAGATATCATGGATAGAAACGGAACCATTTTGGCCACCAGTCAGAAGGTTTATAATCTGATTGTGGATGCCAGAACCATGACTTCTTATCAGGACAAGCGTTATGAAGAAGCCAGTTTAAAGGCGGTGGAGGAGTTTTTCAAAGAGGATGCGGGAGAGCTTAGGGCGTATATTGCCAAGCAGGATGCTTTGCCGGACGGGAAAAAGAGTGCCTACTATAAGTATAAAAAAAGACTGTCCTATGAAGAGCGGACGGCATTTTTGGATTATATAGACGAGCAAAATAAGCAGTACAAAAAAGATGGAAAGAAAGACCGGATTAAGGGCCTGGACTTTGAAGAAGAGTATAGAAGATATTATCCTTATAAAAATTTGGCTTGTAACATCATCGGCTTTACCACGGATGACGGGGAAAGCGGACAGGCAGGGGTAGAGCAGTTTTATAACAAAAGTCTGATCGGTACCAACGGAAGAACCTATGGATATCTGGACTCCGATACCAAGTTGCAATCCGTGATTCGGGAAGCCACCGACGGAAACAGTTTGGTCACCACCATCAACTACAACATCCAGAGAACGGTGGAAAAATATTTGCAGGAATGGCAAACCCAGGATGTAGGCTCCAAGGTGGCTTCCGCCATTGTTATGGATCCGAAAACCGGAGAAATCCTGGCCATGGCCAGCACCAAGCAGTACGACTTAAATGAGCCCAGGAAGCTTAATGATACGGATTATCCGGAAAGCCTTCTTTTAGAGCTTGGGAAAAAAGAAGCCCAAATCGTATATAAAAGAGAGCATGAAAATAAAAGTATTTCTTTAGAAGAGATTGGCCAGTATTTTACCCAGGAGGAGCTTCTTTCCTATGGAAGGCAGGCGGCTTGGAATGAGGTATGGCGAAACCCCGTAATTTCCGACACCTATGAGCCCGGTTCTACGGTGAAACCCTTTACTGTAGCGGGAGCGTTGGAGGAGTCCGTTATTAAGCCGACAACCACCTTTACCTGTGACGGAAAGGTGACCTTAAGTGACGGTGTCCACACATGGAACATCCGTTGTATTAAGAGAGACGGTCATGGAACTCTGGATGCGGAGCAGGCTTTGATGCGATCCTGTAACGTTTATATGATGAATACTGCCTTTGCAGAGGGGGCGGAAACTTTTGTAAAGTACCAGCATGTATTCGGCTTTGGAGATAAAACCACCGTTGACCTTCCGGGAGAGGCGGATACCTCCTCTTTGGTTTATGCGGCGGATACCTTGGGAAAGACCACTCTGGCCACCAACTCCTTCGGGCAAAACTTTAACGTTACCATGATTCAGATGGCCTCCGCCTTTTGCAGTGTCATCAATGGGGGCTCCTATTACAGACCCCATGTGGTAAAGCAGATTTTAAATGCCAATGGTACGGTGATTAAGGATGTGCAACCGGAGCTGATGCGGGTTACCGTTTCCGAAGATACCAGTGCTTTTTTACGAGAAGCTTTGTTCCAGACCGTAGAGGGAGGAACAGGAAAGCTGGCACAGATTCAAGGTTATCATGTGGGAGGAAAGACCGGTACAGCCCAAAAATTGCCAAGATCTGCGAAAAACTATCTGGTTTCCTTCTGCGGCTTTGCTCCCGTGGAGGATCCGCAGCTTTTGGTCTATGTAGTGGTGGATACACCCAATTTGGAAGGAGAGGCTCAGGCCAGCGCTTCCTTTGCCACCAAGATTGAGCAAAAGATTATGAACGATGCTTTACAGTTCTTAAATATTCAGCCTCAGGGAGAAACGGATCCCAATGCCTCTTTGAACAAGGACTTGCAGTCGGAAGAAGGTATTTTGGGAGAGAGTCAGAGCAAGGAAGAGGAGGAAGCCGGGCAGAACGGCAAAAAAGAAGGCTCTTCCGAAAAGTCGGAAAACAATTCTTCTGCTAAGAAAGACAGTAGCGCTTCCGATGCACAAGAGGGTAAAGTAGTCAAGCGAAGTGTAGATACAGACGAGAAGGCGGAAGACGAGGGAGAGGTTCCGGACGAGCTGCCAAGTACATCGGAAAGTACGGAAAGTACATCTGTAAGATAAAGAAATGAGGGGGAAGGAAAATGTTTATGGAGGGAATAAGCTTAGGGATTTCCTTTTTGGTGATGCTTCTGATTTCACCAAAGGGAATCAAGCTTCTGCACCAATTGAAGTTTGGACAGGAGGTTAGAGAGGATGGCCCCAATAGCCATTTGAAAAAGCAGGGCACTCCAACTATGGGAGGCATCTTGTTTCTGATTGCCATCAGTGTTGCCTGCCTGCCCTTTGCGGGAACCTACCCTCATATTTTGCCGGCCTACCTTTTGGGGATGGGCTTTGGCGTAGTAGGTTTTATTGATGACTACCTGAAGGTGGTAAAGCATCAGTCCGAGGGATTTAATCCGAAGCAGAAGATGTTTTGCCAGATTGTGATTTCCGTCCTGTATATTCTCTATATTTTTTATGCCAAGGAATACAACGTAGGATTTCGAATCCCCTTTATCGGGAAGGAAGCTTATAGAGTAGGGATTTTCTTATTTTTCCCGCTTTCCCTCTTTGTTATTACCGCTACGGATACCGGGGCCAATTTTACGGACGGCATTGATGGTCTTTGTTCCTCTGTGACCGGAGTGATTGTATTTTTCTTACTCTTGAAAAATCATCTGGGAACGGGAGATATGGCTCCTCTTATGGGAGCGGTTTTGGGCGGACTTTTGGGCTTTTTATGCTTCAATGCCTATCCTGCCAAGGTGTTTATGGGAGATACCGGCTCCTTGGCTTTGGGAGGCTTTGTGGTGGCTATGGCCATTCAGCAGGAAATCGCCTTATTTATTCCGATTTTTGCCTTCATTTATTTCGTGGAAGTACTTTCCGTGATTATTCAGGTGAGCTACTTCAAGTGGAGCCATGGAAAGAGAATTTTCAAAATGGCACCCATACATCATCATTTTGAGCTCTTAGGTTGGTCAGAGACCAAGGTGGTGACAATTTTTACCATTGTTACGATTTTACTATGTTTTTTCTGCTTTATGATTTTATAAAAAATGAAAGAGTAAAAAAGAAAAAGCAAAAAGAAAAAGCTAAAAAAGAGCAAGAAAAATTTAGGGAAATAAATTTGCTGGCCTAAAGGGGAGAAGATTGGGTCTTGCAGAGATTACAAGCACAGGGAAAGGGATTTCAAAGAGGTTAAAGGGACGAAGATGGACAAGCAGAAAATTTTGGTTTTGGGAACAGGACGGAGCGGTGTTGCGGCGGCAAAGCAGATTCTTGCCATGGGGGGCGAAGTGATTTTCTTCGACAAGAACCCCAAGGTAGAGGATAGAGCCTTGCTGAGCCAATTTAAAAAGAAGGACAAGGTAAGCCTGATTAAGGGTAAGCTCTTGGCCTCTGATTTGTTGCATATTAACGCCTCTGTCATCAGTCCCGGAATCCCCTTAGATGAGCCTTATGTAAAAATGCTTTCCACCGCCCAAATCCCTATTATCGGAGAAATCGAACTGGCCTACCAATCCAGCAAGGGAAAGCTTTGCGCGGTAACGGGAACCAACGGAAAGACCACCACGGTAAGTCTCATCGGGGAGATTTTGAAAAGTGAGTACAGTGATACCCATGTGGTGGGAAATATCGGAAATCCCTTTACGGCAGAGGCTCTGGAGACAGAAGAGCAGTCTGCCACCGTTTGTGAGGTCAGTTCCTTTCAGCTGGAAACCATCGTGGATTTTCGGCCGGATGTTTCCGCCATCACCAACATTACTCCGGATCATCTGGACCGACACAAGACCATGAAAAACTATATCGCGGTGAAGGAATCCATTGCGGAGAATCAGGAAGAGGAAGACAGTATCGTTTTAAACTATATGGATCCGGAGCTTCGAAAGTTCGGAAAGAAAAGAAGCCTAAAGCCGAAGGTACTATGGTTTTCTTCCGAGGAAGCGCCGAAGGATACCAAGGAAAAGGAGTCTCTTTTCCTGAGAGGAGATACCTTCTATTATAAGAAGGCGGATAAGGAAGAGAAGCTTTTCACCACCAAGGATGTGCATTTGCTGGGAAAGCATAATTATGAAAATATCCTCTGCGCCGTAGGAGTCGGTCTGAAAATGGGCGTGCCCATGGACAAGATAATCAAGGTTTGCAAGAAGTTTAAGCCTGTGGAGCACAGAATTGAATTTGTTCGGGAGCGTTCCGGCGTAAAATATTACAACGATTCCAAGGGCACCAATGTGGATGCGGCAATCCAAGCCCTTAGAGCAATGCCGGGCCCGGTGGTTTTAATCGGGGGCGGATATGATAAGCATGTGGACTTTGACCCCTGGGTGAAGGAGTTTAAAGGAAGAGTAAAGTACCTGGTTTTGATTGGAGAAACCAGAAATCAGATTGCGGAAACCGCTAAGAAAAACGGCTTCCAGAATGTGATGTTTGCCGAGGATATGGATGAGGCGGTAAAGGATTGCGCGGCCTATGCAGATCCCGGAGATTACGTGCTTTTAAGTCCGGCCTGTGCCTCCTGGGGCATGTTTAAGGACTATGAGGAAAGAGGAAGAATCTTTAAAGACTGTGTGAAAAACCTGTAAGGACTGCGTGAAAAACCTGTAAAGACTGCGTGAAGCTGTAAAGACTGCATGAAGAATCTGTAAGAGGAGGAAATCAGTGGCTGGAAAAAGAAGGCTAAAACGATTTTATGATATTTCCCTGGTGGTAATGGTCTTTTCCATTACCCTTTTTGGGCTACTGATGTTGTATTCCGCTTCTTCCTATACCGCGGAAAGAGATAATTTGGGAGAGATGTTTTACCTGAAACGACAGGCTTTCTTTGCCGGATTTGGATTTCTAGTCATGCTTTTTACCTCCCGATTTATTGACTACCATATCTTTGCCAAGTTAAATCTGGTGATTTATGCCATAGCCTTTGTGGCGGTGATTGTCACCAGCCTGATCGGTGTGGCATCCCACGGATCCAACCGCTGGATTGTAATTTTCGGTGTGCGTTTCCAGCCCTCGGAGCTAATGAAACCGGCTATTATTATTCTTTTTGCCACGCTTTTAACCCATAAGGGACGGAAGCTGGACGGTTTCGTTCCCATGTTAAAAGCGGCTGCCTGGGCACTGGTTCCGGCAGCAATCATTGCTTATACCAACCTGTCCACCGCTATGATTGTAGCGGGAATTGCAGCATTTATGCTCTTTGTTGCGGTAAAAAGCTATAAGTATCATTTGATGCTCTTGGGAGGAGGGATTGCGGCGTATCTTGGCGCTTATCCCCTTTCTTTGTTGTTGCAAAAAATGAAGGTGCTCCACGGCTATCAGATTACCAGAATTTTAGCCTGGAAGGATCCTTCTTCCTATGAAGATGAAACCTTCCAAACCTTGCAGGGGCTTTATGCCATCGGTTCCGGAGGCATTTTTGGAAGAGGACTGGGAGAGAGTATTCAGAAGTTTATTATGCCCGAGTCCCAGAATGATATGATTTTTACCATCATTTGTGAAGAGCTGGGCTTTGTGGGAGGCCTTGGCGTGATGCTGGTTTATGCACTTATT